>CAZQXS010000011.1:0-38765 GCA_964597275.1 uncultured Pseudomonadota bacterium
AGTCGGATCAGTAGTACTCCGCCACCTGAAACAACGGCAGGTAGATCGAGAGCAGGAACACCAGCACCCCGGAGGCAATCAGGATCATCAGCGCAGGTTCCAGATAGGCGTTGAAGCGGCCCAAGGTGTGTTCCACCTCGATCTGGCACTCCTCCGAAACATGAGCAAAGGCTCCGGCCAAATCTCCGGTCGCTTCGCCCGCACCCACGGCATTGGCAAACCTCGGCCCCAGCCCGGCAACGTGCTGGTACGATCTGCCCAGCCCTTCCCCATGTTCGACACACTCCCGCAACTTGCTCAATTCGGGTTGCCGAAAATCCAGCAGCATTGGCTCCATCAGTTGCAGGCACAAGGTGAGCGGCATCCCCGAATGCAGGCCGGAGGACATGGCTCGCGCATACATCATCGCCTGAATCTTCCTCCGCAAATCCCGAACTCCGGGCACCTTGGCCCACAGGCTTCTCCACGTTCCATAACGCCGCAACGCAAGCCCACCAAGGCCGAGCAACAACACCGTGATCAGCCCTGCTTCCCGGCTACCCCGCAACAGTTCACTGAGGCCAACCATCACCTGTGTCGGCCAAAACAACTGATCCCCGGCAACCGCGTACAAGCGGCCAAACATGGGAATGACGTACACCAGCATGCCCACCGCCAACAGCGCAAACACTCCCAGCACGGTCAGTGGATACAGCAACAGTCGTCGTTGGTCCCGTGCAAATTTTTGGCGGAGTTGCAGCAGTTCACACAACTCTTCGAGGCTTTCTGCAAGCCGATCCGAAGATTCCGCCGCCCCTAAAGTCCGTGTGACCATACCCGGAACCACCTTGGTGCTGGCCAGCGCACTTCCCAGCGACTCGCCTTGGAGAAGCTGATCCCGGACCATGCAGAGGTGGTATTTCAGGTGGGGTGGCTTGAAGTGCTGAATCGCTTCGTTGAGGCTGAGATGGAGGTCCATTCCAGAGCCAAGCAGCCGTCCCAGAAAACTCAGCACCGCGTGGAGCGTGTCCTCGCCAAGCTCTTGCTGAATGGAATAGTCCGAGAGGCGGCGGGGTTCAACCCGGAACTTGCCCTGCCGATTCAACTCCGCAACAACCGTTTCCGCAGAAACTCCTGCAACGGCTCCGGTTTCCGGAGTGCCCTGCTCGCCGATGCCTGTCCACAGAAACCGGGACATTGCGCTGGCTCAGGAAGGTGGAGCGCGGTGGGATTCGCGTTTGCGCCAGATCAGCTTGAGGGGAGACCCCGCAAACCCGAAGTGGCTCCGGAGCTGCCGACTGAGGTAGCGCTCGTAGGCGCGGTTAGTCTTGTCCGGATTGTTGGTCATCAGCACAAAGGTGGGTGGGGCGACCTGCACCTGGCTCCCGAAGTAGATTTTGGTGGGGCGTCCGCCCTTTGCTGGCGGTGAGTGCTGGGAGACGACCATCTGGAGAATGGCGTTCAAGTCCGAGGTCTGCACCCTGCGGTTGTACTGCTCGTAAACGTCCAGCACCTTCTCAAAAATCTGCCCGGTGCGCTGGCGAGTCAAGGCGCTGACAAAAACGATCGGCGCAAAATCAATGAAGTGCAGCTGCTCGTACACACGCTCCCGGACTTGCTCAAGCGTGGTGCTGTGCTTTTCGACCAAGTCCCACTTGTTCATCACGATCACCAGCGCCCGCTGGCGGTCGTTCGCATAGCCTGCCACGCGCATGACCTGCTCGGTCACGCCTTCCAGCGCGTCCACCACGAGCAAAACGACTTCCGAACGCTCAATCGCCTTCAGCGCCGAAACAACGCTGTAGGTCTCCAGCTTCTGGCTGACCTTGGCTTTGCGCCGGATGCCCGCCGTGTCCACCAGCACGAAATCCTGATCGTGGTAGCGGCAAAGGCTGTCCACCGAATCCCGCGTGGTGCCTGCGACCGAATCCACAATCATCCGGTCTTTGTGCAGGAGCGAATTCACCAGCGAGGACTTTCCGGCGTTGGGCTTGCCCACCACGGCAACCCGGATCCCTCTGGACTCGTCCTTGCGGTCACGCGGGTCAAGGTTCACCCGCTGGTGAACCACATTCAGCAGTTCCGTGATTCCACTGTTCTGCTGGGAGGAAATAGGATAAATCTCCTCGATGCCAAGCTGATAGAACTCCGAGGATTGATCCGCAAGCCGTTGGTTGTCGGCTTTGTTGGCGACCACATAGATCGGCTTGTCGGACCTTGAGAGAATCCGGTAAACCTCCTCATCGGAAGAGATCCAGCCTTCCTGCGTGTCCACCATGAACAGCACCACGTCGGCCTCTTCCACCGCCAACTGTGCCTGCTGGCGCATTTGCGGCAGGAGACTTTCCTTGGATTCCGGCTCAAACCCACCCGTGTCGATGGCCAGAAACTCGTAGTCGCTGTAGCTCGCCGTGCCGTAGTTGCGGTCCCGCGTCACTCCGGGAACGTCCTCCACAATCGCCCGGCGGCGGCCCACCAGGCGGTTGAAGAGGGTGGACTTGCCAACGTTGGGGCGTCCGACGATGGCGAGGACGGGCAGGTTTCCGGACATCAAACGTCCAGATTCTTGACCCGCAGCGCGTTCTCCTCAATGAACTGCCGCCGGGGTTCCACTTGATCTCCCATCAAAACGGTGAACATGCCGTCCGTTTCCACCAAGTCCTCGATGCGTACCTGCTTGAGCGTGCGGTGTTCCGGGTCAAGAGTGGTTTCCCAAAGCTGGTCGGGGTTCATCTCGCCCAGCCCCTTGTAGCGCTGGATGTAGAGACCCTTCTTGCCGAACTCCAGCAGAAAGCTCTTGATCTGCCGCCATTCCTCAAACTTGGTGCGTTCGCCCGATTGCAGTTCCTCGACCTGCACGGTGCCCTGCCCCAGCCGTTCGTCAAGAAACCCGTAAAGCTCCCGGAGCCGTTCATAGTCGGCAACGTGCAGGTTGCGCAACAGCCCCAGTGCCAACTCCAGCACCAACGTCCCAGAGACCATTCGCAACATTCCACCGGAACGCTCGGCATCCACCTCAATCAGCAGTTCCGGGTGCTGTGCCCGCAAGCCTTCCAGCTTGCGGAGAATCCCCTCCACGCCGTCGATTTCCTCCAACTCAATCCCACTCCCCAGCATCATGCCGATGAACCCGTCCATTTCGGGGTTGAGTCCCATCCGGTTTCGCAACTCCGTGTACTGGCGCAGGACATCGTTCAACTCTTCCAACTCGACTCCGGCGAACACCCGTCCGTCCGATGCAACCAACTGCACCTTGGTTTGGGCGATGCCCAACAGCCGCTCGTTCAGGGAGCGCTCGTCCCGGACATAGAATTCTTCCTTGCCGCGCTTGGCCTTGTACAGCGGAGGCTGGGCGATGTAGAGGTTCCCGCGCTCGATGATCGAGGGCATCTGGCGATAGAAGAAGGTGAGGATGAGCGTGAGGATGTGGCTACCGTCAACATCGGCATCCGCCATCACAATGATCTTGTGGTAACGCAGTTTCTCGATGTCAAAGCTTTCCTTGCCGAATCCGGTGCCCAGTGCGGTGATGATCGTCTTGATCTCGTTGTTGCTGAGCATCTTGTCATCGCGGGCTTTCTCGACATTGAGGATTTTTCCTCGCAAGGGCAAGATCGCCTGATTGCGCCGCTCGCGCCCCTGCTTCGCCGAGCCTCCGGCAGAATCCCCCTCCACCAAGAAAAGTTCGCTCAAAGCTGGATCGGATTCTTGGCAGTCGGCAAGTTTTCCGGGCAGGGCGCTGATTTCCAGCGCGTTCTTCCGACGAGTCAGGTCACGGGCCTTGCGAGCCGCCAAGCGGGCGTGCTGTGCATCAACGGCCTTGGCCACGATGCGCTTGGCCACGGCGGGATTCTCTTCCAGAAACGCGGACAGACGATCAGAAACCATGGACTCCACCTTGCCCCGGACCTCGGTGTTGGTGAGCTTGATTTTCTTCTGGGACTCAAACTGAGGGTTAATGACCCGGACGCTGATCACGGCAATCAAGCCCTCCCGGACATCCTCGCCGCTCAGATTTTCCTTGAGGTCATTCCCGTTTCCGTTGGACACCAGATAGTTGTTCAAGGTTCGGGTGAGAGCCGTCCGGAATCCCGTCAGGTGGGTTCCGCCCTCGATGGTGTTGATGTTGTTGACGAACGTGAATATTTGATCCGAATAGGAGTCGTTGTACTGGAACGCGACCTCAATTTCCAGCCCCTCAGTCCCTCCGGCAATGGACACGGGCGGATCATGCAACACCGTTTTGTTCTGACCCAGGTGTTCCACAAAGGAAACGATGCCTCCTTCGTAATGGAACTCCTGTCGGCGGTCGGTGCGGTGGTCGTGAATGCGAATGCGGATGCCTCGGTTCAGAAACGCCAGTTCCCGCAGGCGTTGCGCCAGCAACTCGTAGGTGAACACCACCTCCTCAAAAATCGTGTCGTCCGGCCAAAACCGCACCCGCGTCCCCGTCTCTTGGCTGCTCCGGATTTGGCTCAGGGGCGCAACCACATCTCCCTTCCGGTATTCCTGACGCCACAGGAAACCCTCGCGGTCCACCTCGACAATCATATGGTTGGAGAGCGCGTTGACGACGGAAGCTCCAACTCCGTTCAAGCCCCCGGAGACCTTGTAGTTGCTGTTGTCGAACTTGCCCCCGGCGTGCAGGCGCGTCATGATCACCTCCAGCGCGGAAACCCCTTCCTCTTCGTGCATCCCCACCGGGATGCCGCGTCCGTTGTCGTAGACGGTCACGCTGTTGTCGTGATTGAGGTCCACCGTGATTTCCGTGCAGTAGCCCACCAACGCTTCGTCCACGCTGTTGTCCACGATCTCGAAGACCAAGTGGTGGAGCGCTGCTGCATCCTTTCCGCCGATGTACATGCCTGGCCGGAGCCGAACCGCCTCCAGCCCCTTCAGGACCGTGATGTTCGATTCGTCGTAGTTCGTCGCTGCTACTGCTTCTGTCATTGATACTCCTTTTCTTGGTCTGAAAAAATGTGATTCAATCCCTAAATCCTTACTCCTCTAAAATCCGCCCTTGGGAAACTTGGATTTGCGTTCCCTGAACCGCTCCCCCTTGAGGAAGGGTTGCAGCGGTAATAAAGACTTGGTTGTCCATTTTTTCCAGAGTGGATATCGTATGGTTCACGACCCCTTGATCCAACTCCGAAAACAGGTCATCCAAGATGATGACTGGATGGCTCCCCGTATTCTTTAATAATACCGAATTAATGCACAATTTTAAAGACAAATATGTGATGCGATACTCCCCCTGAGAAAAGAATTCCCGATCCCTGCGCTCCGCAAGTCTCATCCGGTAGTCATCGCGGTGCGGACCCACCAGCGCATGGCCGTACTGCCTTTCTCTCCCAAGGGAATTCTCGATTTCCTGAAGCACCGAGTCCTCCCCTTTGTCCCAATGACGCAAGGCGGGTTCGTACTGCAACTCCAGAGCCTCCTCCCGTCCGGTCAATTCCTGAAAAACAGAGGTGAGCGTTTCATTGACTTGTGTAACGAATGTTTCCCGCTTTTTTATGATGCTGATTCCATAGCGGGCGAGCAGTTCGTTCCACGGCTTTATTTCCGCATCCCGCTGCTGTTTTTTCAGCAGGATATTTTTCTGCCCCAAAACCTCCATGTAGCTCTGCAAATCAGCAAGGTGGGCGGAATCAACTAATGAGAGGATTCGGTTAAAAAAACGGCGGCGTTCTTGCGGCTGATTCCGGAACAGGCTCACGCCCTCTGGAGTGAAGGCAAGCGAGGCGAAGGACAGCACAAACTCGGAGGTCCGCTGGAACACCTTGTGATCCAGAAGAACGCGTCGGCCTTTCTCGTTGACCGTGACATCAATTTTGTGGAGGACGGAGTTCCGCTCGACTTCGCCCACAAGGCGGGCGGTGTTGCTCTCGGTGTTGAGCAGGACGGAGGTTTTGCGCGTCCGGAAGGATTCGAGGTTGCAGAGGTAGTGGATCGCCTCGACCAGATTGGTTTTCCCCTGACCGTTGCTCCCGATGATCCAGTTGCAAGCGGGCGAGAACTTGGCGGAGAGTGTTTTGTAGCTCCGGAATCCCGTCAGGTTCAGCCCGCGAACTACCATTCAATCCGCAAGGGCATGATCACCGACAGGAAGGAGCCGACGGCTTCCTCCCGGATCACGCTGGGACTCATGGGGTTCTTGAACTCCATGCGCACCTGCGCGGTAGACATCACTCCAAGGGTGTCCAGCAGGTAGCGCGAATTGAAGCCGATCTGGAAATCCTCCCCAGAGTACTGAGCGTCCAATTCGTCACTCACTTCGCCGTACTCGGCCTTTTCGCTCTCCACCCGGAGTTTCCCGGAACTCAGCGTCAGCTTCACAGGACGGAGTTTTTCCGTGCTGATGGAGGAAACGATCTTGAGCGAGCTGACCAAGCGTTCTCGGTCCACTGTGGCGATCAGTGTATTGTCCTTGGGAATGATCGGGTCGCAGTTCGGGAACTTCCCCTCGATCAGCCGGGTTTTGTAGGTGAGGTCGTTGCCCATGAACTGCATCACGCGGTCGTCAAAGCTGACCTGAACCGTGTCCCCAAATAATTCGACTGAACGCCTCACCTCGCTCAGCGCCTTCCGGGGGATGATTACCTCCTGCACTTGGGAAAAATCCGCGCCTTCGGTTTCGCCAATCACCTGAGCCAGCCGATGGCCGTCGGTGGCCAGCCACCGCACCTTTCCCATTTCTGGAGTGGTCAGGTTCACCCCCATCAGGTTTCTGCGGGATTCGTTCGTCTGCGCGGCAAAAAGCGTCATGTCAATGCCACGCTTCAAATCCTCCACCGGGATCGAAAGCTTTTCCTGAAGATCCTCAATCTCCGTCTGCGGGTACAGGCCGACTTCCACAGTTGGAAGCCTGAGTTCCGAATTTCCGCAAGTCGCGTTTACCCAAAGCTGCTCAGTTGACTGGACGTGAACCATCTCTCCGGAGAACTCGCGCACAATGTCGTACATCTTCCTCGCATTGACACAAATGCTCCCACCGCTGTTCACTTCGGCAGGAAGCCTCTCGATCAGTGACAGTTCGTAATCCGTTGCCGTGAATTCCACCTGAGCCTCGCCTCTCTCGGCCTCCAAGGTCTTGATCAAAAAGTTGGAGAGGATGGGCTTTGCGGAACTCTTGTCAATGACTGCAATCACGTTTTGGAGGGCATCTCGCAATACTGAAGTCTTAATTAAGATATCCATAGTTTCTTTTTAAATAGTAGTTAGAGTGCTGTTGATTTGTTGAAAACTCTCTAAGTTTCTGTATTTATTAAAATCTATGACAGATTTCCTAGTTTTTTGAAGTGGGGGCTGGGGTTGCCAGAGTCCGTACAATGTAGCAAGGGCCAACCAAAATTGCAGGATTTTTCTGATTCTGTTGATAAAATCTGGAACGGGTTTGGTAGGAATGTTGGTATCCTGATTATCTTGCTGATTTTACAGAGTTTATAAAGACACCAGAAAGGAGGATTTCGTGATTAAAGGTCAGCACCCCCTCATGTTCCGGCTCCGGAAGGAATGGGGGGCAGGGGCGGTGTAGCTGGAACCGGAAAGACTGCCAGTCATCCCGGAGGGTGATGGTGGCATCTTGAAATGTCAGGGGAATCCGACAGCGGGGAAACAGGCATTTGTAGATGGATTCCTTTGCAGAAAAGACAGCCTTCAGCCCCAGATCCGCTTGGGTTGCGTCAAGACTTGCCAGCCAAGCTTTCTCTTTTTCGGTGCAGACGAGACGAGCGATTTCAGGGTTGATGGATCGGGGTATCTGCTCCATGTCAATCCCGATTGCCGCAATCTCTGAAGTTGGGGCTGCAACGGCAGCCGCCCATTTTCCGGAGTGGGTGATGCTGCCAACCACACCATCGGGCCAGAGGGGTTCTCGGGTGTCCGGGTTCCTGAAAACAGGTGAGTTGACATGGAATTGCTGGAGTGCCCGGCGGGCGCAATGCCGCCCAAGTCGGAATTCCTTGAGCCGGGAGGTCGAACTGATGGCAGAGGTTGCGGCCTCCTCTTCGGGCAGGGCCAAAGGAGGCTCAGGAAGGCTGGATGCGAAAAAGTGAACGCCGGAGGGAAAGGGGGAGTGCAGTTCAGAACGCGATTTGTAAGCCAACCGTGGTCATGCCTCCGGAGTAGGATTTTTTCTGCTCGATGTTGCTGGCAGTGTGGGAACTGTAATCCTTGTTGGTGCCCTTGAGCCGGTCAAGCTTTGGGGCACTGAGGAGGTGGTACCCCAGATGAAACTCCAACATGTTGTAGAAGGGGAGGCCGATGTGGATGTATCCTTCCGCAACGTTTCCCTTGTCGCTGAGGTCTTCCGTGGTGGAATCCAAGACGGCGTTGGCTGAGGTCTTGATTGTGCCATACCCGGCACCAACCGCCATGGTGACAATCGGGAAGGGAATGTGGTAGAAAAAGTTGATGGTTTGCAGTTTGACCTTCGTGGTCAGGGTCAGCTTGGAAGAGGAAGGCGAGGTGACACTGCTGGTTTCTGTCTCCGAAAACGAAAGCGCGGTGACACCGATGTTGGGGATCATGGGAATCGGATGGGTGATGCCAACCGAACCTCCGCTCACACTTTTTGCGGTGACGTTGGTTGCCGCATAGGAAATGGCAACGTCCGCGTTCACTCCAAAGAATTGAGCACTGGCGGAACCCGCCCAAGCCACTGCACCCAAAACGAGGGCGACTGAGGAAAGTCTGCGCAAGATGCGGCTGAGTCTGGTCATGCAGATTTCCTAGAATCCAATCTTGACGCCGATTCCTGTGACCGATCCACCCAAGGCCGCCTTGGTTGAACTGCTGCTTGCGCGTGTGACGGTGTGGGAGGAGATCATTCGGTAACTCAGGTGGACATCAACCAGAGGAACGATGTTGTAGCCGATGTTTGCCAGAAATTGAGTGGGACTGCCAGTTTTCCAGTCCGTTCCCAACTCCCCGGAAGTCGAGGAGATTTTGGTTTGTCCCGCTCCCAGCCCAAGCGTGATGTTGACGATGGGAATGGGCAGGTTGAAGAGCAGGTCGGCCATGGTGGTGGAAACCTTCGTGCTGCTGTAGCTTGTGCTGCCAATCGTCTTGATCTTGGTTTCGTAGGACTCAATCCCAAACCCCATCAAGAAGGGCAGGGTGACTCCAAGGAACACCCCGGAGGTGCTGCCTGCCGTGATGCTGGACTCGGTTCCGGAGGAAGACGTGTACTTCCCCGAAAAACTGTGTGACAGCGGGATGCCCACGCTTGCGGAAATCGTGTCCGCTTGTGCCGAACTCAGGCTCCCGAAGAACAGCAATCCTGCAACAAGGGAGGCACGAATTGGCCGAATTTGCTTAGTCATCATCATTTTTTGTTTCCTTCCAGTCATCAAGCACTCCTAGGGGGCGTACAAACGTAAAGTCGAACGGACTCACCACCAAAGCGTCCCAAGTGGTTCCCGTGCTTCCCGAAGTCAGCGCAAAGGGCAGGGCCACCAGAAAAATCCCGGACCCGATCAGGGTGGAGCCGATCCCCACCACTCGCAGGGGGAGGTCAATCACGATCGCTATGGCATCCGGAGCCTCGCGCTCGGCAGCCTCCAGTCCGGTTGAGGAAAATGCAAGAAGCAGGCAACCAACAAAGGCAACCTTCAGCCTTTGGCAAGCGAAGCACTTCATCAAGAGCATGTCCACTCCAACTCGCAGATGACGGGAGCATGATCCGAAGGTTTGGGAGCGGTTCGAGGCTCCACGTCAATCCAGCAGGACTTGCACGCCTGCTGCGCTACGGAATTTGCCAAGATGTAGTCAATGCGCATGCCGTCGCCTCGTTCAAACCCACGGGTTCGGTAATCCCACCAGGAGTAGTGCCCGGCTCCGGATTCGTACTCGCGGAAAAGGTCGGTGAAGCCGAGTTGTTGCATTTGTTGCAACCATGCGTGTTCGTCTGGGTGAAAGCTGACCATGCCTGCCATCGCTTCCGGCGAGGCAAGATCCCTCGCTTCCGGGGCAATGTTGAAGTCGCCCATCACCAAAAGCGGCTGGCCGCTGGGAACCGTCTCCAGTTCTTTTCGGAACTGCTCCAGAAATTCCAGCTTGTAGCGGAACTTGTCCGATGTCACCGTTTGCCCCTGTGGGACGTAGGCGTTGACGATCCGAAGTCCCCGCACCGTTGCCGAAATCAGCCGGGCGTTTTCTACATCATACCCGGTTTGAAAGCCTTTTTGTACTTCCGTGAGGGGGAACCGGGAGAGCAGGGCGACACCATTGTAGGTTTTCTGGCCAAGGATTTCGAGGGCATATCCAAGTTTTTCAAGCTCCTCGCGGGGGAAGGACGAATCCTCGGTCTTGGTTTCCTGAAGGCCAATGACGTCAGGCTGGTGGGCCTCAAGCCACTGAAGAATGTTGGGAAGCCGGGAACGGATCGAGTTGACGTTCCAAGTCGCAATCCTTAGAGTTGTCTGTATCGGCTTTGCCGCAAACCGGAGCAGGTCGTCCGGAAGCAGGCAGGCGCTGTCAGAATACTCCAAGGAGGCCGGAGGCTCCAGAATCCCGCCCCAGCCTCGCAGCACCTCAAGCCTCTCGGCTTTCCACAGCGAAAAAAGGAGGGGGATAAGCCGCTGGGGGTCGGGCTGGGAATTCTGGAGTTCGGAAAAGGACACCCCGCTTTGGAGAGCGGGGAGGGATTCGGGAAGGAGTGGGGACTCCTCCGAATCAGGCATCCTCCTCAGCAAGCTTCCGGAGAATCCGGACATTTTCCTCAATCTGCTTCAGACGCTTCTTGAGGTTGCGCTTGTTGGGATGCTTTTTGTTTTTTCTACGAGTTTCAGTCGCTGCTCTAGGGGACATGGTTCGTCTCCGGTAGGGTTGAGGATAATCAATAAATTTAGCAACCACCGCAAAAATTGCGAGTTTTTTCTTTGATAACGGATTTGGAGCGAGTGTGGCACAGGGAATCAAACTAGATCGCCTCATGGACATGCCTCTCTCCGTGCGCTTGGTGTTGGGCAAGTGCGACATGGAGATTGAGGAGATCCTCAAGCTGGGGCAGGGGTCAATTGTCGAGCTGGACGCCGAGAACAAGACGCCGCTGGAGGTGTGGGTGAACAACCGCATGGTCGCAAAGGCCGAGGTCGTCTTGTCGGACGATCAGGTGTGCGCCCGGATTCTGGAGGTTTTGGCCCCGAAGGAGCGGCTCCGGGGAATGCGGGAGAACAGCGGGGACGTGGGCGGCAAGAGCAGATGAGGATTCTGCTCATCCAACTCCGGCAGATTGGAGATGTCCTGATGGTCACGCCCGCCATCCGCGCCCTCAAGCAGCACTTTCCAGACGCGCACCTGAGCTTTGTCACGGAGCCGCCAAGCGATCAGGTGTTGCGGCACAACCCTTATCTCGACGAACTGCTCTTGCATGATCGGCGTTGGGGAATTCGTGAAGGCTGGAGCTTCATCCAAAAGCTCCGCAAGGGGCGGTTTGATGTGGCGATTGACTTCCACGGCAACCCGCGCAGTGCGTTTTTGTGCTGGACGAGTGGTGCCAAAACCCGGATTGGCTTCAACCATCGCGGACGCCGCATGGCGTACCACCACAAGGTCTTGCCCTATGATCGGCCCTCCTACTCGGCGGCGGACAAGTTGCGGCTCATCGAACCCCTTGGCGTTCGTGGCGGAACTCTCTCGCTCGACTTTCCGGTAGGCGATCCGGAGCGGGACTACGCCCAGAGCTTGCTTGCGGGCATGGGGGTGGCTCCGGAGGATTTGCTGGTTTCGCTGTCTCCGGTTTCTCGGCAACCCTACAAGGTCTGGCCGAGCGAGTCTTTTGCGGAAGTCGCAGACTGGCTGGTGGAGGAGTTTCAGGCCAAAATCCTGTTTTTGTGGGGTCCGGGAGAGCAGCACTTTGTGGATGCGGTGCGTTCCAAAATGAGGAATCCGGCGCTTCCGGACTACGACGTGCCCACGCTTGGCCAGACGAGTGCATTGCTGGAAAAGGCGAGATTGCATGTGGGCAACGACAACGGCCCCCGGCACTTTGCGATTGCGGTCGGCACCCCGACGGTGGCGGTGTTCGGCAAGCCTAGGGTGGTGAGCTGGACTCCTCCGGAATCAGAATGGCACTTGGCGCTGGAGCATGATCCCGGATGCAAGTCGCAGTGCCGATTTCCCGACTGTGGCCTTGAGTGTCTGCACGGGGTGTCGGTTGAAGCGGTCAAGGCGTTGATTTCGTGCCAATTTGGAAAAATTTTAGGAAACGAGCAAGATGCTGGAAGTAAAGACCCTGCTGGCGCTTCAGCTTGAGCAGGTGGAGCAGTGGCACCGGAAAACCCCAACCGGATGGGAGCAAGATGCCTCTGGAATTTTGGGCCAGCAGCATTTTGCCAATTTTCGGCTGTGGCACGAAGAGGATTTGGCGCGGGATGCCGAGGCGACCGATGCGGTGATTGCTCAGGTCAAACGGGAGATTGATCGGCTGAACCAGCGGAGGAACGACTTGATCGAGCAGGTAGATGATGCGCTGGTGAACTGGCTTCAGGAGCAATGCCAGGATGGAGCGGATTCAGGGGAAATGAACAGCGAAACCCCCGGAAGCATCGTGGATCGGCTCTCCATCAATGCCCTGAAAATCTACCACATGGGAAGCGAAGTGACGCGGTGGGACGCCAAGGCGGCTCACCGCCACGCCTGCCAGCAGAAGCTCGACCTGCTCCGGGAGCAGCGCGAGGACTTGGGCCAGTGCTTGGAGCGGTTGCTGGCGGATTTACAGTCCGGACGGAAACGCCTGAAGGTGTACCGTCAGTTCAAGATGTACAACGACCCCGAACTGAACCCGGTGCTTTACCGTGCGGGGGCCGAGCGTGAAAACGCCTTTGACTAGCGTTTTTCCCAGACCGCCCCGTCCACGTTGGGGGTGTCCAGCCGATACAGGTCAATGAGCTCGTTGACGTGATCCGTGCTGAGGCTTTCGGCGACGTTTTGCAGATGCTGGTCAATCAGTGTGTTGTCGTAGGGGACCCTCCCCCGCTTGGTGACTTCGTAACCGATGAGGCGAATGGCTTCGTTCAGGATGTGTGCGTTTGACATGAGTGCAGGATTGAAAAAGTGGGGTTGTTGCTGATTTTAATGATGATTGGTGCGATGGTGGCCTTGGGTCTCTGGGAGAGAAAGCGGTCGCATCGCCGCTTTCTTGCCGCCCGCAAGCAGTTGCGGGAAATGGAGGCCGCCACTCCAAGCGAGAAGCCGACGTAACCCATCACTCAGCCTTCGGGCTTTCCAGTCAGTTGCTGTTTCAGGTTCTTGAGTTCGTTGAGCATCTTGGAGGTGTCGGCCTGTTGCGGCTGCAATTCTGGCGGTGGTGACGGTGCCGCTGCTTCCGCCAAGCTGAGGAGTTGCGCCACCGCCTTGGGACGAGACAAATCATGCTCCGTGGCGTATTCGTCCAGCCGCCGCAGGACCGATTGCGGCAGCCCCAGCAGTATCTTCTTGACCGGCTCGTTGTACTCCTTCTTGCGTCCGGCTCCTTCTCGGTACCCTCCTCTTGGCATCTTCTTTGGCTTTAGCTGGTTTTTCTGTTCAAGGTCTGCGTTGAAATGCCGATACAAGGGGTGAGTACCCGCCACTTGATGAAGAGCGGCGGTTTTTTTGGCACTCCTCTCCGCATCCGGAGAGCTTCCCAAGGAGAATGATGAAAACTATAAAGTCCATGCCTACCCGTCGTCTGGCCATTCGCACCCGCTGCTTTCACCTGCTCACTCCCGAGGAGGTGATGATTCGCAAAGGGCTGTAGGCCACTCTTCCGCCTCACTCCCCCGAGTGGGTCAGGAGGGCCTGTCCAGCGACATTGGGCGATTATATCTAATCTAATTGAATAGATATTGTCAACAATCAAACGCCCGTTGACCCGCATTTTCTGAATGCGCCTCCGGATTTTCCGGGGCGGCAGGGGGTGCGGGTTGGACACACGGCACCGGAAAAGCACGATGGATTTAGCCAGTCAGGTCACGTGGTTGCAGGCCATGAACGAGCGCCTGATCGCCCTGAACGAGCAGCTTGTTCATCAGCGATCTGCTGATCAGGAGGAGCGTCGAGCCTTGCTGGATTTGGTTCGCGAGTTGAGCCGAACCTTGTCCGGGGCCGGACCCTCTCTGGTGTCGCCACCGTCAGTGCCACCGCGTGTGGAATTGCAAGAACCGCCTCCTGCGGACCCGTCTCCGGAAATTTCTTCAGATCCCGTACCCATTCCTTCAGGGGCCGAGTTCCAGAAAACCGCCGATTCCAAAGACCTCTCCGGGCTGTTCATGTCGCCCGCCTCGGCTTCCCGGAAAGCCTCTGATCCCCTGCCGATCCCTGATCTTTCCAGCAAACTCACGGAATTCACCGACTTCGAGTTCTTTCCAGAGGATCACAGTAAAGCGTGAGTTTTGCCGCTGGCGAACTCCGCGCTTACGATTTTCGGGAAAATATGGGATAGTGAAATCTTTACTCGCCCACCTTCCCTCGTTTTCATGCCTAAGATTCTGATCACCGGAGCGGTTCATGGTGCTGGAGACCTCCGCGCTCGCCCCGGCCTCACCTCGGTGCGTAAGATTGTGTTGTAGCCATGCAGTACCTCAAGCCCTTGATGGACCAGAACTTTCTGGAATATGCGTCCTATGTCATCAAGGAACGTGCAATTCCGGACATTGACGACGGCCTCAAGCCGGTGCAGCGCCGCATCCTCCACACCATGTGGGAGATGGACGATGGCAAGTTCAGCAAGGTTGCCAACATCGTGGGCGAAACCATGAAGCTCCACCCGCACGGAGATGCCTCCATTGGTTCCGCGCTGGTCGTGATTGCCAACAAGGACTACTTCATCGAAAAGCAGGGGAACTTCGGCAATCTCTTCACGGGCGATCCTGCCTCCGCTGCCCGCTACATCGAAGCACGCCTCACACTGTTGGCGAAGGAGGTGCTGTTCAATCCGGAAATCACCGCCTTTGTCGAAAGCTACGATGGTCGTTCACAGGAGCCGGTGGCCCTGCCCTGCAAGGTTCCGGCAGTGCTGCTGCTTGGAGCCGAGGGCATTGCGGTGGGCATGTCCACCCGCATTTTGCCGCACAACTTCAACGAGGTGCTGGACGCGCAAATCGCCCTCTTGCAAGGCGAGGAGTTTCAACTGTTTCCGGATTTTCCAACAGGCGGGCTGATGGACGCCTCCCTTTACGAGGACGGCAACGGCAAGGTCCGGGTGCGCTCCCAGGTGGAGCAGGTGGATGACAAAACACTGGTGATCCGGGATCTGCCCTACGGCGTCACCACGGAATCGCTCATCCAGTCCATTCAGGATGCGACCAACAAGGGAAAGCTCAAGCTCGCCTCCATCAACGACTTCACGACCGACACCGTCAACATCGAGCTCCGGGCAGCGCGTGGGGCCAGCGCGGGCGAACTGCTGAAGCGGCTCTATGCCTTCACGCAGTGCGAGGTTTCGATTTCGGTGAATTTGCTGGTGATCCGCAAGAACCAGCCGGAACTGACGAATGTTGCCGAGGTGCTCAAGCACTGCACGGATCGGTTGCAGGCGATGCTGCGCCGGGAACTGGAACTCGCGCTGGAGCAAACTCGGTTGCAGTGGCACCGCAAGCGTCTGGAGATGTACTTCATCGAACAGCGCGTTTACCAGCAGCTTGAGGAGTGCGAAAGTTACGAAGAGGTTCAGTCAACAGTCGCAAAAGGCATGTTCCCGCTTCAGTCGGAACTGGATCGGCTGATCACGGACGAGGACGTGGAGGCGCTGCTCTCCTTGCAAATCAAGCGGCTGTCCCGCTATGACCGGGAGCGCAGCCAGAAGGAACTGGACAAGCTGCAAAAGCGGATTCGAGAACTCAAGCGCAACCTCCGGACCCTCAAGGAGTACACGATCCAGTATTTGCGGGAACTGAAAGAAACCTACGGCATGGCGTATCCCCGGCAAACCTCGCTGGGTGGATTTGATGCCATCCGCAAGGAGGAGGTGGCCGAAACCTTCAGCGTGGGCTGGGACAAGAAAACCGGGTTTCTGGGGGCCGAAGTCAAGGGGACCGCCACGTTCACCTGCTCCGCGCTGGATCGCCTGCTCGTTCTTCACAAGGACGGACGCTACCGTGTGGTGCGGGTTCCGGACAAGCTCTTTGTGGGCAAAGACGTGCTGACGGTGGAAAAAGTGGATGGCCGTGTCGTCTTCAATCTGGTGTACTCCAGCGGGGACAGCCAAATCTGCTACGCCAAGCGGTTTCAGGTGCAACAGTTCATTCTGGATCGGGAGTATCGTCTGTTCAAGCGGGCCAAGGGGGCCAAGATTCTTCACCTGAGCCAAGGGCCGGGGGTGTTGCTGGAGGCGCACTTGGTGCCGACACCCCGGCTCCGCAAGTCCCGGGAACTGCTGATGTTCGACTCCTTGGCGATCAAGGGGATTCAGGCGCGAGGGAACCGGGTTTCTGCCAAACCCGTGCAGAAGGTCCGGCAGGTGACGGAAGCCATTGCAGAGTCCGAGCAGCTGAGGCTTCCGGAGTCGAATGCAGATGATGAATCCTGAGATTGCTTTTTCTGTCGGTTCTTTGTAAAATTTCTAGTTTTGCTACCAACATCGAATTTTCATCATGTCTGTGAAGTGTCAAATCTGCGATAAGCGTCCGGGCTACGGGAACAACGTCAGCCACGCGAACAACAAGACTCGCCGGCGCTGGCTTCCCAACCTGCAAAGTGTCCGGGTCCGAATGGCCGATGGCGTTCGCAAGAGAATGCGGGTCTGCACCCAGTGCATCCGCTCAGGCCGCACGCTCGTCAATCTCTAGCCTGCCTCACCTTCCCGGATGATGCTGCTGCAGGGCTGCTCCCGGATCACCACGCTGGGGCCGCAGGGAACGTTCAGCGACTTCGCGGCCCAGCGGATACTCCCGCCGTCTGCTTCCTGTCACTACGTCCGCACCTTTGCCGAAGCCCTGTTTGAGGCCTCGGAGCGTCCGGACACCGTGGCGGTGGTTCCCATCGAGAACTCTGTGGCGGGCACTGTGGTTCCGGTGCAGGATGCGCTGGTGCGCACCCGCCTGCGCGTTTTGGGCGAAATCAACGTGCCGGTGCGCTACGGGCTGCTGGCAAATGTTGCTCCAGAACAGGCCGAAACCCTCTTTGCCCATCCCCAGGCCTTTGAGCAGACGAGCGACTTTCAGGCGTGCCACCTGCCACAAGCCCGGCCAGCTTTCACGGACAGCAACATTGATTCGGGCGTTCGCTTTCTGAAGGAAGTTGGGCAACCCGGGTTTGCCGGAGCCGCGATTGTGCCGCTGAGTTTTGCGGAGCAGCATCCGGACTGCCTCAAGCATTCCGACATTCAGGACTACGCGAACAACACCACGCGGTTCTTGGTGGTGGGTCCGGATCAGCCGGGTTCCGACTTCGACTTCAGCCGCGCCAAGACCTCGGTGTTCATTGAGTTCTCGGAAGATCGGGCAGGGCTGCTCTACGAACTGCTCAGCGTCTTCAACCGCTTCCACATCAACCTCTGCCGCCTGGAGTCACGCCCTTCCAAGAAGGTGCCGTGGATGTATGTGTTCTATGTGGATTTCTACAACTCCAGCGAAACGCAGCCCTGTCTGGACGCGCTGGAGGCCTCCCGGTTTCAGTTCCGGATTTTAGGAAGTTACGACTCTTTGGACTGACTCCTTGCCTTCTGGGAGTTTTTTCTCTATCCTCAGCATAGACAGGTCGTGTGTTCAGAAGCACCCTTTTCCTATGGAGGTCGCAATGTCCAATTCCCAAAAATTGATACTCCGTCTCGCCTCGCTCCCGTTTGCGTGGCTGATGCTCTGCGGGATTGATCGCAGTCCCAAGCAGAGCAACTTCGCACTCTCGGACCTGCAAGCGAACTACGAGGGTCCGTCGGTGATCCCCACCTCGTTCTACTTCCTGCTGGCCTTTGTGATTGCTGCAGGGGTGGGGGGCTTTTTCCTGTTGCGCTACATCCGGGCCAAGCAGGCGCAGGAAGAACTAGACCAGATTGTGGACGAGCAGGCGCAGCTCGAACTGGACACCGAACTGGAAAACCGCCGGGTGAGCGATGAAAACCGGGAGTTTCTCAGGGAACTGTGCGACACAGAGGATCCCGTGGAACTGGTTCCGGTGGTCATGTCCTTTGAGGAGTTTGAAAGAACCGTGGAGGAATACAAAGCCTCCCCGCGCTTCCGGACCCCGGCACTTGCCCAAATCTTTAATCTGCGGCGGGCGTTGGGCTTCACGATCAAGAACTCCGAATACGCCTTCCTCTGCACCCAAATGCTGCTGAACGGGACGAAGCTCGAATGCCGGATTCACAGCAAGGGCAAGTCGGTTGCGTTCATGACCAGCGTGCTGGACGCGAACGAGACGGAACTGATGATCAAGCCGCCGACCGTGAAGCGGCGCCCGGCGAATTTGAAGCAGTTTCCGGAAATCGCCTGTCGTTTACGACGAGAGGGAGACGCCGACTACGACTTCACGCTCCGGGTGCTGGATCAGGTCACGGATGAAATGAATGCGGTGGTGCTGGAGCAGTCCAAGCACATCCGCACCATGAGAATCCGTCAGTCCGAGCGGATTCCGGTGAACATGGAGATGGAGTTTCAACTCGTCTCGGAAGCTCAGTACGAGTTGGAGAAAATGGAGGAGCAGTCACGCGGAGAGCACATCTCGATGACGGCCAAGGTGCTGGACATGAGTGCCGGAGGGATGAAACTGCAAATCTCGCAGATGCCCGCCCGCCCGATCATCGTGGGGGACATGCTGGTCTTCCATCTGGCCCGCTCCAGCCTGCGTCAGGATTTGGCGGCGGGCGTGTTGCAGGTCGTGCCCCGTGGAGGGCTTTACGACCTGCACACCACTTTCCGTGAGGTGGACACCTTGACCCGGATCAAGATCAATCAGTACCTCGACCGGGTCAAGAAAAGCGAAATTCCGCAGGCCGCTTAAACGAACAGCACTTCGGTGAACTGGCTTCGGAGCCGATTCACCTCATCCTTGGCAGAACCTCCGCTGATCACGGCTTTGATCAAGGAGGCCAACTCGCCCATCTGCCCCTCTTTCATCCCGTAGCGTGTCATTTCCTGAACGCCGATCCGCAGCCCGGAAGGGTTGCGGGCGTCGGTGTCGCCGGGGAGCATGTTGTAGTTGAGGAT
The DNA here is from genome assembly GCA_964597275.1 of uncultured Pseudomonadota bacterium. Classification (GTDB taxonomy): domain Bacteria; phylum SAR324; class SAR324; order SAR324; family NAC60-12; genus UBA8110. The sequence continues at coordinate 19,107 of CAZQXS010000011.1, forward strand.
GATGTCGTTGTCCGCCAGGCTCCGGGCGATGTCCTTTCCGGGGCCGAAGTTGGAGACATTGACCGCAAGCTGGTGGCTTTCCGTGAAGCCAAACTCCTCAGCCTCCACCTGCACGCCCTCATCCTTCAAGGCCCGTCCGAGTGCCTTGGCGTTGGCAACGGTTTGCTGCGCGTAGGCGGCTCCGTTCGCCTTGGCCTCCCGGATGGCGATCACGAGTCCGGGCAGGGTGTGGAGGTGGTGGCTGCTGGAAGAGCCGGGCATCACGCCTCGGTCAATGTTCTGCCACCACTTGAGTTCTTGATCAGACTTCAGGTTGCCGAGAATCACCCCACGCTGAGGTCCGGGGAAGGTCTTGTGGGTGCTGGCGTTGATGAAGTGCGCCCCCTCGGTGAAGGGGTTTTGGAACTGCCCTCCGAGGATCAGGCCAAGCACATGCGCTCCGTCGAACAACACCGGAATGCCAAGCGATCGGCAGCAATCGGCGATGGCTTGCACTGGTTCCGGGAAGAGGAACAGACTTTTTCCGAGCATGACCAGCTTGGGACGAACTTGATCCACCAGCGCGACGCACTTTTCGGCATCGAGATGGTAGCCGTCTTCCGTGGTCGGCCAGTAGTGCAGGGAGATGGAGTTGTCCTTTCCGGGGAAGAGGGACTGCCCCCGCATTTGAATCCGTCGGCCCACCACACCAATCGGGTTGTGGCTGATGTGCCCGCCTGCGTCAATGGAGTTGACGATCACCGAATCGCCTCCGCGCAGGAGGGCAAGGGCGATTGCGGTGTTGGCGGCGTTGCCGCTGACGGGACGCACATCGGCCTGCTCGCATCCGGCCAGTTCGATGAACTCCCGAGCCGCCATCGCCTCGATCTCGTCAATGTAGCGGGTGCCCTCGTAGTAGCGGTTGTCCGTGTCCGGAGTGTTGGGGTGCCCCTCGGCGTAGCGCCCCATGAAGTCGTTGCACTCCACCTGCTTGACCGCAGGAGACTGCACGTTCTCGCTTGCGATCAGGTTGATGGTTTCTTGTCCGCGCCAGCGGTTTTGACGCTCAACAATGCTGAGAACATCGGAGATTTCGACTGCCATCTGGTTGTCCTTTCATTGGGTTGGATTTAGTACTCTTGGATGTACTCAAGTTTGGCTCCCACAGTTTTGATTGCAGCGCTTTCCGGAATCTCCTGATTGCGGTAGCGCTCTCCTTTTACAACGATGTTCGGCTTCATGCGGAGGATCAACTCCTCCGCGTTCGGCTCGTCAAAAATCACCACCCGGTTGACTGCCTCCACTGCCGAAAGCAGCAAGGCGCGCTCCCGCTCGTTCAACAGCGGAGGGCGGCCTTTCTGGACTTCAATCTGGCGGTCACTGTTGATGCCCACCACGTTGAAGCCTTTGAGCGTTTGCAACTGCTGTAGGAACTTAAGGTGCCCGGAGGAGATTTCGTCAAAGTAGCCGTTGGTGAAGACCACGGGCAGGTCTTGATGCGGCAGGTAGCGGCAAAGCTGTTCCAGCGTCACGATCTTGGAGGACGATTCGCCGAACTCAAAGCGGTGCAGCAACTCCGACTTGGTGAAGGAGACCACTCCGACGTGCTGCACTTCCATGCTGGCCGCAAGCTGGGACCAGTAAACCGCATGTTCGATTGGCGCCCCTCCGGCCAGCATGAAGGCCAGCACGCTGATGACCATGTCACCCGCGCCGACCACATCGAATACCTCTTGGGTTTCCGCCCCAAAAAACTGATGGTTCTGGGGGTCTTGGAAAAGTAGTAGCCCTTCCTTGTCGAGGCTGATGACGATATACTCGATGCCGATTTGGTACTTGAGGTGCTGTGCGGCCCGCAGGACGCTCTCCCGGTCATTGAGCGTGAATCCCACCGCAAACTCCGCCTCCTTGCGGTTGGGCTTGATGAGCGTGAAGTCCTGATAGATCCCGTAATCCGCATTGCGTCGCGGGTCCGCCATGATTGGCACAGAATGCGTTTTTCCCAAGGCGGCAATGGTCCGGAGTATGGAGTTGCTGAGAACCCCCTTGCCATAGTCCGAAACCAGCACTGCGTTGACCGTGGGAAGGGTGGCGTGCAGGTACTGGAGCAGTGCCTGTTCCTCCGGAGAGTTCACCCCAGTTGGCGGATCCACGTCCATGCGCAGCAGGTGGGTGTGTCCGGCGATCATGCGGTGCTTCAACACCGTGCTGTACTTTTCGGAGTTGAAAACCCCTTCGGTGTCAATGTGGTGTTCGGTCATGAGGCCGTGGGCTGCGTGACCCGCATCGTCGTTCCCAAGCACCCCACACGCCAGCACTTCGGCCCCAAGCGTGCTCAGGTTCATCATGACGTTACCTGCGCCCCCCAGCCGCTGGTCTTCCCGGAGGACGCGCAGGACTGGAATGGGGGCTTCAGGGGAGATGCGCTCCACCGCCCCCCAAGAGTAGCGGTCCAGCATGATGTCGCCAACGACTAGGATTCGGGGAGCCTCGACAGCTTCGAGGGAGGTCCGGAGTGCTTGCGGGGTCATGATCAAGAGTCGGGGTTCAGGTATTTTTCCAGGCTTTCGACGAAATTCTGGTAGGGCTGCGCCCCGGAAAGCACCTCGCCTTTCACCGTTCTGGATTTCGAATCGTAGTGTCCAATCACGAATCCAGGAGTTCCGGTGATGCCGACCTCGGCCCCGTCGTCCATGTCCTGATCCACCAAACTGCGGTAGCGCTCGGACTCAAGGCATTCATCAAACGCCGCCAAGTCGGGAATTTTGACACGTCGGGCGTACTGCTTGAGGTGACTGAGGGTTTGGGCTTTTTGGTTTTCATACAGCAACTCGTGCAGTTCCAGAAATTTTTCCTGTTCACGAGCGCACTCAACCGCAATGGCCGCTTCATCGGCCTCGGTGTGGAACGAGAGGGGAAAGTGCCGATAGCCATAGACAATGCGGTCTTGGTAGCGATCCAGCACTTGCTTGAGGGTGTTCCGGGCACGTCGGCAAAAAGGGCACTGGTAATCTGAAAACTCTAGCATCATCACCTTCGCGTTGATGTTTCCTTGGAGGTAGGCCGTGCCCACTTTGGCTTTCACGAGGAAGTCCGTTGGCGGAGCAAGGTGGGTGGTGACCCAGCCTTTTTGCAGGGCCATGCCATACTGGTTTTGGAGATGCTCAAAACGCAGCTGGCCTTGCAGGTACTCCCGGATTTTAGGCGCAAGGGCTTGGTACTTGCCCCGGCTTTGGAGGTTGTTGGCTTTGTAGAAAGCCCGGGATTGCTGCTCGGAAACCGTGATTTTTGGGTGAAGCTCAATTTCTGGGTGATGAGGCGCAAGGCGTTCGAGGGCGACTTCCAGAAGCCGGGACTGCAACTGCTGGTAGAGTTGCAGCGTGAGGTCGTGAATCGCCTTGGTCTTGACATCCTCCAAGGTGATCGGCTGGCCTTCCACTGTTGCCAATAGGGGGTTGCTTTGATAGGGCCGTGGCTCTGCGTGTGCGCCAAGCGCGAAGGTCGCCAGCAGCGCGACCAGCAGGAGTTGGCAGATTCGGAGCGTGTGTTGTGGTTTCATTCGTCAGTCAGTTGATTTGCATGTTGGAGGTTTCGCCATTGGTGGTCTCGGCGACAGCCATTTCCATCAGAGTGAGCAGGTACTCCCAGCGCATGGAGAGGTCCGGAGCCTCCAGCAGAGCCTGTTTTTCTGTGCAAGAAAAATCGAGGTTCATGCAGAGGATGTTGACAAGATAGTGAACGGGGATCGCCTCGATCTTCTTCCACTCGATCTGGATGAACTTTTTTTCGGTGTAACGGCGAAACGCCTCGTAGAGCTGTTCGGGGTTTTCACTGAGCGACTGGTCATCCAGATCCTGTTCATACGAGGTGTAGTCCACCTGTGCCTGCCGATAGAGCGAGTCCACTTCCAGTTCCCGGACCACCTTGAAGCGAATGGAACCGTGGAGTTGCAGCATGTAGTTTCCATTCGGAAGCTGCTGAAGTTGCTCGATTTTTCCAAGACATCCGGTTTGATAAAGCCCTTGGGCACCTTGCTCGACGGGCTGGATCATGCCAATGACCATCTCCTTTTCCGAAGCCGTCTCGACCATCTGGCGGTAGCGTGGCTCAAAGATGTGCAGCGGCAGCACAGTGTTGGGCAGCAGGATCGTCCCGCTCAACGGAAAAAGGGGGATCACATCGGCAAACAGCGTGGATGTTGAAGCCATCTCAGCTTGCATGCGAGAGGTGTGCATCCGCACGGAAAAAATCCTCGGCGGCCTGGACGTCCTTGCTGATTTGCTCTTTGAGTGCGTCCACTCCCGCAAAGCGCTGCTCCGGGCGCAAGAACTTCTGAGGGCGCACCTCCAGCGTTTCTCCGTAAAGCTCCCCGGAAAAGTCAAAAATCCAAGTTTCGACGGTCGCGGTATTCTGTCCGAAAGTGGGCCGCACCCCAACATTCGTCACGCCTTGGTACTCTCGGCCTTGGACCACAAGGTTTGAGGCGTAAACTCCGTTTGGCAAGGCCAAGGGGATTTCCGGACGCAGGTTGGCTGTGGGAAAGCCCAACTGCCGACCCCGCTGGTCCCCTTGCTCCACCACACCGAGAATGCTGTACGGGCGGCCAAGGAATTCGGGAAGCCCCCCAAACTCGTGCGCTTGGATGAGCTGCCGGATGTGAGTGCTGCTCACGGTTTGCTGGTCAACCTTGATGGGGGAGACCTCTTCCACCTCGAATCCGTGGTGATAGCCCAACTCCTCAAGCGTTTTGAAATCGCCTTGTCGGTGCTTCCCAAAACGGAAGTCATAGCCGATGACGAGTTTTTCCAGTTGAAACCGCTGGATCAGAAACCGCTGTGCAAATTCCTCAGCCTCCAACTGAGACAACTCAGGCGTGAAGGGGAGGATGTGGACTTCGTCCAATGCGGCTTGTTCAAAAAGTGCCAGACGCTGCATGGACGTGCAGATGCGGAGGACAGAGTCTCCCGGATGAATCACCTCCTGTGGGTGGGGATCAAAGGTGAGCAGCGCCTTTTGACAACCGGACTGTTCGGCTTCCTCAACGACCTTCCGAACCAGTGCCTGATGCCCAAGATGAAACCCGTCAAAGTTGCCGATGGTCACAACGGATCGAGGAGGCAGACGGCTAATGTCGAGCCGGTCGATCACATCCATAGCAGTAGGTCAAATCTCAGGAGTTTTCGGTCGGTTGGCAAACTCAATAATTCTAGCCTTCCACCGTGGAATTGACAAGATGCATCTCAGGGGTTCCCCGGAAGACTTGGGCTTGTGGGGTGACGTGTTTTGCAGGCGGGAGACGGTACAAACCTCCGGGAGAGGCGGCTTGCAACGGAGCCTGCTCAAGATCAACGAGCGGTGTGGTGGTCAAGGAGACCGTCTGGCCTTGTGGGGTGACGCAGGACAGCGGCTCTCCTTCTTGGAAAGACTCGTGGGCCATGATCACGATTCCAGAGGTGCGATTTGCCTCCAAAACCGTTCCTATGGGCGGAGAGCTTGTCGGACGCAGGTGGGGGTTGTTCAAGTACCGGAATGCGCGATCCGTCCGGTTGGCACGGAAGAACCCGTGCGTGGTGGGTTGGGGCCAGACTCGCTTGAGGGTTTTTCGCTTGCTGGAATCGGGAGTGCGGACAGCGTCATCAATTTTTTCGATGATCGAGAAATCGTATTTGAGCCGCAGATCCACTCGGATGCTGGAAACGCCTGCCGCCTCCAATTGCTCAAGCAAATCCAGCAGGAACAAATCACGGCGGTCAAAGAGAAAAGTGCCGTGTGGACTTTCAACAACAGGGTTCTGCTGAAGCTGTTCGGGGGGGCGCAAGGATTGTACGGTGCCCGTGTCTGGCTTGGAGGGCAGGAGCTTTCGAGGGGTGTGGTACAGCAGTAGCGGGCCAAGACCCAGCACCTCGATCGGAACCTTCACTTTGCGAGCGCATTCGCGGATTTGGGGGGACGGCAACTCCGGGGACACTGCGATTCGCTGGGGCGCAAAGTGTGTGGCGAGTTGGCCAAGAGACGCCAGATTGTGATGTCCGGATTCTGCAATGAGGTGCAAGGCGGTGTCTGTTTTATGGAGACGGACCCATTCCGCTGCTCCAGTGTCTTGCACTCGAATCGCATCGAAGGGGAGGGAGCGCAGAGCTTCCAGAACGCGCAAGCACTCCTGAAACTCCGGTTCGGTCATGAGTCGGTCCCACTGAAGGAAAACGGAGCATCCGTGCTGTTTGAGCTGCTTGGTGAGGGCGATCAGTTCAGGGGTTGGCAATCCTCCAAGCTGGGAGAGGAGGCTGTGTTCCACGATCACTTCGCGGAGGCTGGTGTTCGCCAAGCACTCAAGCTGGACTGGGTCTCGGAGGTAGGTGCAGAACTTCATGGAATTTCCAGCCACCCGGAGCAAGTTTCTGGAGTGAGGTCGGTTGCGGGAACGTCACGCAGGAGGTGTTGCTGGTGCAAAGCCAGTACGCGATCCGCAAGCGCCAATCCCAAGTTGAGTTGGTGGGTGATGAGCATGATCGCCCCTCCGGAGGCTTGGAACTGCTTGAGATACGCCTGAAACCATTCGACCGACGAGGCATCCAGTCCGGTGTACGGCTCGTCCAGCAGCAAGACCTTGGGATTGATGAGCATCATGCGTGCGATCATCAGGCGCTTGGTCATGCCGCTGCTGTATGTCCGGACGGGCAGGGTCTTGACTTTCGCGAGACCCACTTCCTCCAAGACGGTGTTGGTGCGCTGCTCCAACTCCGGAGCTTGGTAAAGTGTTCCGAAAATACGGAGGTTCTCGGCTGCGCTCAGGTCGGGGTACAAGCGGCTTTCGTGTCCCAGAAACCCCACGTTTCTCCGCACTTGCGGCAGGCATTCACGATAGGCGCAGGAGTTGAAGCGCAAGGTGCCGGAAGACGGGCGCGAGAGGCTGCTGAGCAGGCGGAAGAGCGTTGATTTCCCTGCGCCGTTGTTGCCGATCAGCAGGAGAAATTCCTCCGGAAACAGGTCGAAGGAGACGTGCTGGAAGATGGTGCGGTAGCCGAAGCGCTTGGAAACCTGCTCGGCAGAAAGGAGAGGGCTGGGCACAGGCGTGGCCCTGTTCCGTTAGTTGCCCGGCAGGGGGTAGGTTTGATCCATCACGAGGGAGCGCTCGGCATTCCAGGCAACGATGCGGACAATCGAGTCAGCAGACTTCACCCGCAGGTTTTGGGAGATCATGCGGAAACGCCGGATTCGGAAGGGAATAGTGCGGAAACTCCCGTACACGACCGGAGTTTCTTCCTTGCCCGGCTGAGACAGGGTCACGCCAACCCGCCCGGCTTGCTGCTCGTTGGTTGTGTTGGACAGCCTGAAGTTGACAGCCAGCGTTTTTCCGTCGAACTTCATCTGCAACCGCTCCACGCTCACGGTTGTGGCGGCGGCGGTGTTTGCTTCCTCTTCCTCTTTCTTAGCCGCTGCAATTGCCTTGGACTGCGATTGGTTCAGAACGGTGAGCTGCTCCTCAAGCTGCTTGCGCTCCGCCTGAGCGACACTCAGGGTTTGCTTGGATTCGTTCAGGCGCTGTTGGAGGGAGTCGATTTGAAGCTGGGATGAGCGCTTTTCCACCTGAAGTTGCTGGACCACCTTTTCGCGCTGCTCCAACACCGAGCGGAACTCCTGAAGCTTCCGCTTCTGCTGTTCGATGAGCATGGCTTGCTGGCGGGACTCTTCCCGCTCCTGCTCGGTGAGCGCCAAGGCGGATTCCCGGCTTTCCGAGCGTTGCTCCAGCAGCAGGGCTTGCAGTTTCCGGTTTTTCAGCGATTCCCGCTGATACAGTTCGTCAAGCCGCACCTGCTCTTGCTGAAAAAACCAGTACTGCCCCCCGATGACGGCGGCAAGAATCAGAAACAGGGTGACCAGCGTGTAGATGATGCGCCGGACCTGCGACTCCTGAAGCTGGAGGGTGCGCTTGGTGCCAACGATGTAGATGACGGTATCGAGCTTGCTAGTGGCTTCGCCGGACATGTCAACTTCTCGGTTCAAAGGAAATGTTGTCTTCCAACTGATAGGTCTGTCCGTGCAAGCGAACAAGCCCCATCAGTTCCAGTTCCACGAGGGCAGAAAGGACGTTGCCGATTTCAAGTCCGGTTTGTGCGTGCAGGTCATCGGCGGCGGATGGTTTCTGCTCCAGGGTCTGGAGGATGTGGTGATGCGAGTCCGGAAGGCTTCCCACAGCCACTTGCTGGGTTGGAGAAGACAAGGGAAGCGCAGGTTGGATTTTCAGCGCATCGTTTGATAAATCCGGGAACTCTTCCAAAATGTCGGATGCGGAAGCGACGAGCTTGGCGTGGCTGCGGGAGATCAGGCGGTTGGTGCCCTCGCTGGCGGACGAGTCCACACGTCCGGGCAGGGCAAACACCTCTCGGTTTTGCTGAAGGGCAAAGGCCGCCGTGATGTTCGCTCCGCTTTTTTTGGGAGCTTCTACGATCACGACTCCCTGCGAGACCCCGCTGATCACTCGGTTCCGGATGGGGAAATTCCGGGCGAGCGGCTTCACGGCAAGGGGAAACTCTGAAACCAAGGCACCCCTTTCTTTGATTGCTGCGGCCAAACTCCGGTTTTCCGGTGGGTAGAGATGTTGCAATCCTCCAGCTAACACAGCGACTGTCTTGAGATTGTGTTCCAATGCGGCTTCGTGCGCGATGGTGTCAATGCCACGGGCCAAGCCGCTGACAATGACCGCACTCGGCAGAGCCTCTGCAATTTCTGCCACCAGCCGCCTCGTTTGCTGTTGCCCATAAGGTGTGCAACGCCGTGATCCGACAAACGCGAAGCTCGGTGCTTCCAAATGCTCAAGGTTGCCCTGCCAGTACAACACACTGGGCGGGGTGGAGATTTGAGCGAGGCGCGTCGGAAAATCCTGTGATTCCGGGCAAAGCAGCCGCATGTCCGGGGTTTCGTCCAAGAGGCGACCCTCCATCCGCAAGCTTTGCGCCTGAGTTGCCCGCGAAATCCGCAGGGCCAACTCCTGAGATACTTTCCCTATATCTTTCAAATCTTGTGCCGGACGGCGCAAAACCTCCACAACGCTGCCGAATCGCTCTTGCAGTTTGCGGATCGTCTTGAAGCCCAATCCACCCACAAGGCTCAGGGCCAGCCATGCGTGTTCCGGGCTGTCGGGGGAAGGTTTCATCCGGAATCACGCAGAGATCGCTCCACGTCCCTCTGGGCTTCACGACGCTTGATCGTCTCTCGCTTGTCGTGCAGCTTCTTGCCTTTGGCCAGCCCGACTTCCAGCTTGATGCGGCCTTTTTTCAAGTAAAGCTTCAGGGGAATGAGCGTGAGTCCCTGTTCGCGAATCTTGCCGTACAGCCGCCGGATTTCTTCCCGGTGGAGCAGCAATCGTCTGGGGCGCAGGGGGTCGTGGTTGTGGCGGTTTCCAAAGTCATATGGAGAAATGTGGACGTTTTGCAGCAGGGCTTGCATGTTCTCGCTGATCCGGCAGAACCCCTCGGTGAGGTTGATCCGGCCCATGCGGATGCTCTTGACTTCGGTGCCCTTCAGCTCGATTCCGGCCTCCCGTGTCTCCAGAATTTCATACTCAAACCGGGCGCGTCGGTTGGTGGTGAGGATCTTCACGCTCATGGTGGAACACTGCTTTGACGAAACCAAAACTATAGGGGCACGAAGCCCTCAAGAGCAAGTCAATACAACGCTCTCCGCCCATCGCATCGCTTCGTGCCTGTTTCGGAACTCGCCCTCAAGCTGGAGTTCGAACGCCTTGTGCAGCATTGCTCCGAGCGAAGGTCCGGGCGAGGCACCAAGCTCCAGCAAGTCCTTGCCTTGGAGAAAAGGCGTGGGCGGGTGGTTCAAAACCCCAAGCTTCTGCGCTTCCACATGGAGCCAGACCGCAGGAAGGTGGGCTTGTCCGGAGTTTTCCCAAGCGTGGCAAGCATGTGACAGACGAGCAAGTCGGGCAGGAGGCACACGGACGGCGAGTTTTCGGAGCGTGCCACGCTTCAAGGTTTTCCTCCAGCGATACAGCAAATCGGGCATTTGCTGCACCCGGACCAAGGGAGGCACGGCTCGGCACAACTCACGTTGGGGAGTGAGGCGTTGGAGGAATTCGGCACAAGCTTGCTGGCCGTGTAGCGGGTGCCGTGGGAAAATCCAGCGGGAACCGACACGCTTGCTCACCAGCGGTTGCCCCAAGGCATGGGCAAGGGCCGCAAGCATCATCGTCAAGTGAGCGCTGCCGTTGCTGTTAGCATAGGTTGCCATGCCGTCAATGGCGGCGAGCGTCTTGGGCCACAACAGGCGGGTGTGGTGGTGGGTGTCCCACTGAACGAGTCTCTGCACCTCCGGAAAGAGCTGGAGCGCGTCTGTTTTCCGCATCACCTCCAGGCCAACCGAAGGAGCTTTGGCCTCCAGCAGCAGGCGCCTCAATTCCTCAAAAACCCGATCGTGGGGCAACTCGTGCAGGTTGAGGGTGCGGCAGAGGGCGAGGGTCGCTTCCGGAACTTGAAAACCCAGACATGCCGCGAACCGAGCCGCCCGCAACACCCGCAAGGGGTCTTCGCTGAAGGCTGGGCTGACGTGTTTCAGGATGCGCTTTTGCAGGTCTGGTAGCCCCTCGTAAGGGTCCAGCCATGTTTTGGACTCAATGTCGAATCCGATGCTGTTGATCGTGAAATCACGCCGCCGCGCCGCCTCCGCATAGGAAAGGCTGGGGTCGGGGTGAACCTCGAAGCCCCGGTGTCCGGGACCGGACTTGGACTCGTGACGCGGCAAGCTGATGTCATAGCAGGCCCGCTGGGTTTGCAGTTTCCACACAGCAAAACTGCGCCCAACCAGTTGGACCTTGCCAACGCGCTTCAGGATTGCCTCAAGTTGATTTGCCGACACCCCAAAAACTTCGAGATCGAGATCCTTCGAGGTTTTCCGGTTGAGCAGAAAATCCCGCACCGCACCGCCCACCACCACCACTCGTCCACCACGCCGCCCCAAGCGACGATGGAGTTCCAGAATTTCTTCCGGAAGTTGCATGTTTGATAGGGAGTATGGTGTTTCGGAAGGGTCAGCCCAGCGTTTGGTCGTAACGCTGGCGAGACTGGGAATCGCTCAAAATGTCATACGCCTCCCGGACTTGGCGAGTCATGGCCTCAGCCTGTTCCCGAATCCATTCAAACTCGGCCTGCTGGTGTCGGTCGGGGTGATAGTCCTTGAGCTTTTCGTGGTAAGCCCGCTTGATTTCCTCCAAGGAGGCGGACTTGGAGACTCCCAGCACTTGATAGTGGTCGGGCGTGTCCGCCTTTGGAGCGGGAGGGGGTGGGGCGGGCTTCCGGGAGGACGAAGCCGCTTTGAATCGCAAGCTGCGCAGGGTTTGCTGAAGCACAAGCAGTTTGCTCGATAACTCTCGGAGGTTGGCTTCCGGGCGTTGGGCCTCACGCTCCATTGCCGAGACTTCCGCTTCAAAGTCGATCAGTCGGGTGGTGTGCTCGTGCAGGACATCCCGTTGCTGGGTCAGCCGCAGAAGTTCCTTGGTTTTCTCCAAGGCCTTCGTGAATTGGCGGATGTCCTCTTCAAGTGACCTCCCGGTTTGTTGCGAGGCGGCTTCCGGCTGAGGAGCCTGTTGGCTTGGCGAGGGGCGGGCCTCTTCGCCAAGAATCCACCCGGTCCACCGTTCTCGGTTTTTAACCGCCCAAATTCCGGAGCCAACCAGCAGGGCTACAAAGCCCGCCGCAATCAGAAAATAGGTCAGCCACGCCTGTCGTTGCTCGGATTCGACAAGCTCCAGCATTGCCAAGGCTTGCTCGTGCTCCGGAGATTTCGTCAGGGCTTTCTGAAGGTGGACTTTTGCGCCCTCCCAGTTTTGCAGCCGGATTTCCTTCTCGGCGTTTTGCAGGGTCAGGACGAGCTGTGCTTGGAGTTCGGCAACGGAAATGAACTGCCTCGCCTCGCTGTAGTGTGAACTGGACGAGGGAATTTGCGTGAGCAGGGTGATGGCTCGCTCGTAGTCCTGATTGGCCAGCAGTTGGTTGGCTTTTTCCACCTGAAGCGCGTCTTGGCGGCTTTGCAGGCGTTGCTTGGCATCGAGCGCGGTGGCGTTGTTGGGAGCAATTGCAAGGATTTCTTCAGTGAGTTTCTCCACCTCCAGCCACTGCCCCATTCGCTCGGAAACCTTCAGATTGGCTTCGAGAATGCGAAGGGTGGTGCCCGTGTCATCCGGCTTCGCGCTTAATGCGGCCTCAGAGTCGAGGTGATTTCGGTAGCGTCGCGCCGTATCCTTGGCTCCGGACTCCACCAAGCGCCGCAAATAGGTTTCTGGAGGAATGCTGAGTGCAGAGCGCAGGAGAACCAGACGCTTGGGAGTTTCACCAGTCAGGGCGACATAGGCTCCGGTTGGACTCACGACAACCGCTTCAGGCTGACTGACCGGAATTCGGTGGAAGGTGTTGCCGTTTTTGTCCAAGACATAGGCGAACCCGGACGAGGCCACTGGGCTTTGAGTGGTGATCAGGAAAACCTGATCTTGGTAAAGGGGGGTCAGCGTGCGAGCAACCTCGTTTGGCCCAGTGCCGGAGATTTTAGGGCTGCTCAACCTGATTCGTGTGCGGACGCTGCCCCGGATGAGGTTCTGGGCTTGGTCGAGCGAGAGCAGGTGCTGAGAAGAGGCGAAGACAAAATCGACCACGGGGAATAAATGATAATCCAATGGCGGAATTTTCCGCTCCGAGCGCAAGTGGTGAAACTGGATTCTGGCGGAAGCAGGCTCGGACCAGGCCAGCAGGAGTTCTTCTTGGTCTGTGGCGAAGTGCTGCACTCCCGGTGAGTGCGACAGGAGTTCCGATTCTTTCAGCGATTTGAGATTCAGCGAATGAACACCTGTGTTGTCGCTCCAGTCAAAGGTCTCGGAGTTTTCTCGAAACGCACCGTGGGCGGCGCGGACCTCTTTTGACCAGAGCCGATAGGACTCCGGAAGTGGAGATGAGTCTGGCGGAAACTCCCCGATTTTCCAGAGTTCCAAACGCTTTTCCCCGCCGAGGATCAGCAGGCGCTGGCTGGGGGAGGCCTTGACAAAGATCGGCGGATTTTGTGGGGAAATGACTTGGTTGACGGCCTTGAGGGTGTTTCGATCCAGCAAGGAGACAACCCCATCACCGGAATCGTTGGTGTAGGCGACAAGCAGAAGGGCTTCATCTGCGGTGAACGCAAGGGCATGAATTGAGTTTGGGGACTCCTGAGATTGGATTTGGCTGAGAAAGCTGGGGCTGGCAAAGCAAGTTGCCGCCCATGAAATGGCCAGCCCAACGAGCCAGAATTTCCACCAACGCATCACATCTCCATCTCGAAACAAGCTCAACCTTCCCGGAGCAATCCGTCAAAGTAGGCGATGGTCTTTTGCAAGCCATCCCTCAAGGGAATCTGGGGTTGCCAGCCTAATTTCTGCTGGGCCAATGAGATGTCCGGACGTCTGCGGGTGGGGTCGTCTTCCCGTTTTTCCTGAGCAATGATTTTGGAGCGGGAGTTCGTCAGTTCGATGACTTTCTGCGCCAGTTCCATCACTGTGAACTCTCCGGGGTTGCCAAGGTTGACCGGGCCGATGAAGTTCTCGGACTGCATCATGCGCAGAATCCCTTCGATGAGGTCAGCCACGTAGCAGAAGGACCGGGTTTGGGAGCCGTCTCCGAAAAGCGTGATGGGTTCGTTGTTGAGGGCCGCCACAATGAAGTTGCTGACCACGCGACCGTCGTTGGGGTGCATCCGAGGGCCGTAAGTGTTGAAAATCCGTATGATTTTCGCGTCCACCTGATTTTGCCGATGATAGTCCATCACCAGCGTTTCAGCCACGCGCTTGCCTTCATCGTAGCAACTTCTGGGGCCAATCGGGTTGACCGAACCCCAGTAATCTTCGGTCTGGGGATGCACTTCCGGATCGCCGTACACTTCGGAAGTCGAGGCTTGGAGGATTCGCGCTCGTACCCGCTTGGCCAAGCCCAGCATGTTGATAGCCCCCATTACGCTGGTTTTCACCGTTTTCACGGGGTTGTACTGGTAGTGAACAGGCGAGGCCGGACACGCGAGATTAAAGATCCAATCGACCTCCATGAGAATGGGTTCCACGACATCATGCCGGACCAGCTCAAAGTTGGTGTGGTCGAGGAGGTGGGCAACATTGCGCTTGGTGCCCGTGAAGAAATTATCCAGCGCAACCACCTCGTGGCCTTCGGCCAGCAAGCGTTCGCAGAGAAAGGAGCCGAGGAAGCCGGCGCCTCCGGTGACAAGGGTGCGTTTTGTGGCTGAGAGCATACCGTGGGCTGAAAGTGGTTGGTGTCGTTTCAGGCCATGCAACTTGACGGCCCAAGTGCAGGACGGGCCTGCTTTAGGGATTGCGAATTCTTTCCTATGTAAATAGCATGGATTCTTGTCGAAGACAGTATTGATTTATCAGCTTACGAAGGTTGTGTCATGTGGAGTGAGGACAAGCGCAGGGATCTGGAACTGGCGATTTCCCAGATTGAACGCCAGTACGGGAAGGGGTCCATCATGCGGATGGGAGAAGGGGTGGTCAACTTGGCTCCGGTCGTCAGTGCCGGAAATCTTGGCCTGGACATCGCCTTGGGCATTGGGGGCTACCCCCGTGGGCGGATCATCGAGATTTACGGCCCGGAATCATCCGGAAAAACAACCCTGGCCCTGTGTGCGATTGCCGAGGTGCAAAAAGCAGGAGGGGTGGCCGCCTTCATTGATGCGGAACATGCGCTGGACCCCGTCAATGCCAGTATTTTGGGAGTCAACATGGATGACTTGCTGGTGGCGCAACCGGATTATGGCGAGCAAGCCTTGGAAATCGCCGAGCAAATGGTGCGGATTGGCAAGTCCGACATTGTGGTGGTGGATTCCGTGGCCGCGCTTGTTCCCAAGAACGAGCTTGAGGGTGACATGGGGGATTCTCACATGGGCCTGCACGCCCGCCTGATGTCCCAAGCGCTCCGGAAGTTGACGGGTTCGGTCTCCAAATCAAGCACGATTTTTGTCTTCATCAACCAGCTGCGCTCAAAAATTGGCGTGGTGTTTGGCAACCCGGAAACCACGACGGGGGGCAACGCACTCAAGTTCTACTCCACCATCCGGCTCGATGTCCGCAAGACCACCCAGATCAAGCAGGGGGACGAGGTGCGGGGGCATCGGGTGAAGGTCAAGGTGGTCAAAAACAAAATGGCGCCGCCTTTCCGGATCACCGAGTTCGATTTGATTTATGGACAGGGGGTTTCCCAGATGGGGATCCTGCTTGATTATGCAGTGAACGCTGAAATCATTCAGAAAAGCGGGACGTGGTTCTCCTATGGCAAGGAGCGCCTTGGCCAAGGCCGGGACAACTGCATCAAGTACCTTGAGGAGAATCCAGAGTTTGCAGCGGACCTTGATCAACAACTCCGTCGGCTCCACAAGTTGATTCCGGAAGATACGGAAGAAGGCACGGATGCTTCAGCCGCAACTGAATCCGCAGAGTGAGCATCGCGCGGAACCTGCCACTTCAAACGAGTTTCAAAGTCGCATTGAGGAGTACCTCCAAGGAGCCTGCGACACGGTTGGAATCGAGGAAGCTCTGGCGCAGGGAGGTCTCTTTGTTGATGTCCGCACGTTTGAGGAGTATCAGGACGGAGCGATCCCCGGCGCGGTCAATGTGCCCCTCTTTGAGCATTTGGAGCGCGAGGCGATCGGCATTCTCTACAAGCACTCCGGGCCTGCGGCGGCACTGGAGCATGGCAAAGCCCTAGTCGCACCTCGCATCGACGCACTGCTTCAGCACCTCTCGGCTTTCCGAAATCGTTCCCTTGTCATTTACTGCGCACGCGGAGGGATGCGTTCCGCTTCCGTTGCACGCCTCCTTCACCACGAAGGCTTTCAGGTACGCCAGCTTGTGGGAGGCTACAAGCACTTTCGGCAGCACGTGCTTCAGTTTCTGGAAAACTTGAGCTGGCCGTTGATCGTGCTACACGGTCGGACAGGAGTGGGGAAGACGATGGTCTTGAATCGGTTGACTCCTTCTCTTGATCTTGAGGATTTGGCACAGCACCGCAGTTCCTTGTTTGGCGGGATTCATCGGCAACCCCGAACCCAGAAGACGTTTGAGGGGTTGCTGTTCCATGATTTTCTAAAGATTCCCCCAAAATCCCCCTGTTTCATTGAGGGGGAAAGCCGGAAAGTCGGGCCTGTTTACTTGCCCAACGCCTTGGTTGAGGCGATGCGTCAAGGGCGGCTGGTGCTACTGACCGCATCACTGGAGACCCGAGTCCGCCGCATTGTGGATGAGTACCGTGTTGTGGATGAAGCATCCCGCCGAGAGGCGGATCAGATCATCTGCTCGCTGAAGCCTGCTCTGGGGGGCAAGCGGGTGGATTATCTCAGAGAACGCTTGAAGCAAGGGGACACCTCAGAAGTCGTGCGGGTGCTTTTGCACGAACATTACGACCCGCGCTACGAACACGCCATGTGCGGCTATCAGTATGTCATGGAGGTTTCTACCGAAGACGTGGAAATGGCGGCGAAGCAGTTACTGGAGTACCGCAGAGATTTGATGCAAGACATTGATAATACAGAATAGTTTTATGCGGTCATTCAAAGCACCTCTCTTTTTCGGTTGGCTCCTCTTGCTGGGAATCGGCGCTCCGGTTTTTGGAGAATCACTACCGTCTTATGTGGAAACCCGGATGGGGAAATTTCCACTAGGAATTCCGGCACTCGTTCTGCCGGAACTTCAGCCCCTCAAGCTCACACCTCCTGCTGACCCGGCATTTCCGGAACTTCCGCTTTGGCATTTAGACCCCCAACTCCGTCCTCCCAAGCCCGGATGGCTGGATCGCGGTGGAGAAAAAGTGGAAAAGGCTTTTATGCGGTTGGTCAGCATCCAATCGGAAAACGAGCACGAAAAACGAAAGAGCTTGGATCAGGCTGTCCGCGAGTTTTCCACGGTGGCTTCGGAGTATCCGGACACTCTCTGGCGTGTCCCAGCCACATTTTGGGGTAGCTATGCGCAACTCCAGATTGCTCGATCCGAAGCCGCAGAACGTGTCCAGTCCGGCAATGGCAATCAGCGCAAACTATGCAAGCAAAGCAAAAGCCTGAGGTCCGTCCAGCAAAATCTGAAGCACCTGCTGGAGGATGAATCGATCAGCCAGTTTCGGCCTCAAGCTGTTGTTATGCTGGTTTGGCATCCACTTTTTGAGAGGTGCTATGCGCAGGCGATTCAAGAAAATGATCAATATAAACAATTGGTAAGGAAGCGTTCAAAGGAGCATGAAAAGCTTCTTGAGTTTGCTACTTACTCCTATTTGAAGCAGGGAAAATACGACAAAGCCATTGTCCAACTGAGACAACTTCAAATGCTGTTTCCCCAGCAACGCTTCTACACGGAGCAGATCGCAAACCTGCACTACCTTAGCGGACAATGGGAAGCCTTGGAGCAGTTGGGCCGTCGCATGGCAAAGCGAGACATCAACCATGCTGCAACCCAGAAGATTCTGGAGTTGGTCCTCCGCTCTCATTTGCAAAGAAAGCAATGGGATCAAGCACATGCGATCTTAAAGCAACTTGAGGGCAGAGGGGCAGTTGGTGATTTGAAATTCTTGGGATACGGTGAAATCGCTCTCCAGCAGAACAACCTGAAACTGGCGTTCCGAAGTGTTCAGGCCATTCGCGATCAGGACCTTAAGGCAAAGATGTGGAAGCGGCTGATTCGCAAGGCCGCGATGGAAGCGAATTACAAGCTTCTGCTGGATTTCAACAAGGAGGGGACTCTGCCACCGGATTCGGAACACCACCTTATTCAGGGCTATGCCCTTTATCAGACCAGGGATCATCTACAGGCTTACGGTGCCTTGCAACCAGCCCTTGCCACGTCTCAGGGTGGAAATGAATGGATTTGGGAGCAGGCTCTTTTCCTGCGCTCTACGATTGAGTTGCGCTCCCGTGACTTCAAAAAAGCAGACAGGCATTTGCAGGAACTGCTTTCAAAGTTTGAGGAATCTAATCGGCGCTCCGAGTACTACTACTGGTTGGGTGTCCTGCAATTGGAGCAGCGAAAGCCGCTCAGGGGAGTCCAACTCGGCATGCGGCAAGTGAGGCCAGATGGCCCGCGAGGCGACGGGCGCTGGTATGTGCTGGGGTTTTCGAGCCATGAAGCGAAAGAATGGGGAAAGGCTGTTCTTTTTTTCAAACGGCTAATTGACCAGCATCCGCAGTCTCCCTTCCGGGAAGAGGGGTATTATCGGCTGGCGGATTCCTACTATCAGCAAGAGAAACATTCGGAAGCTGGCCGAGTCTTCTCTGAGTATCGTAAGGAATTTCAGGTTCTTAGCAAGCCTGTCCGAGTGATTGAACGTCAAGTGCAGAACCTGATGAAACTCGGAAAACTTGAAGAGGCTCATTCACTCTTACTGAAGGAGGTGCCACTTCACCCAGATTTTCGGCTGGTCGCACTGCATCTGGAGATTCTTTCCGAACGCAAGGATAACCCCGGAATGCTTGAGCTGACGAGTCGTGCTCGATCCTATCGTTTTTCTGATGACCAACGAGGGTTGCTTGCTTACCATCAGGCGAATGCGCTTTTTCGGGCGAAGCGCTTTGAGGAATCACTGAGTCGCTACTTAGAAGCACAACAGAATCCGCCGAAAAACCTTCTTCGATTCATTAAATACCGAATCATTCATACTCAGCATATTCTCAAGAACTATCCTCAATTCGTAAAGCTTTCTGAAAATTTTGTTCAAGAAAATCAGAATGATAAAAAAGAAAACGATGTGTTGGTCTGGCTGAGCGATCATTATGAAAACACGGGTAATCGGGATCAGGCAAAACCGCACTGGAAGCAACTCACGTTGAACTACCAATCCACTGCTAAAGTTGAGCCTTTACCGAAAAAGCGCCTAGGGTTGATTATCCGGATTGGTGGGTTGCACAATAAGCTGGCGAACTACAAAGAGGCTGAACGCTGGGTGGATCAAGGACTGATTCTCAATGAAAAGGTGGGGGGAGAGCGTCAGCGTGACCAAGCCTTGAAACTGCTTCTGGAAAAGGGGATTGCCGCTTACGGAATGGGCCAACACAAGAGAGCTTTGGCCGCAAGCTTGAAGGTGTCTTACCTCAATCGCTCAATGTCTGAGCGAGAGGCTTACCAACTTCATCTCCGTATTGCGGACAGCTATCAGCAACTAGGGAGAGTGCGTGAAGCCAAGGCCATTTATCTGAAGCTGCTACAACGACTGCAAGACACCCAGCGCCGTGAGCTTGTTCAGCGAAAACTCCAAACCCTAGAAAATGGATAGAGTGTTTCACGTGAAACAATCAACCTTAAGCCAGTTTGTGACCGTGGCCATTGATGGACCAACTGGGGTCGGAAAAAGTACGATTGCCCGCAGATTGGCGGATCAATGGGGGCTGCTTTATGTTGACACTGGAGCGATGTTTCGGTGCCTGGCCTTGAAGTGGAAGGCTTTGGGAACCCCGGAGGAGGAAGAAATCTTGCGCCAAATTGGGGATTCGACGCACATTGTGTTTACTGCTGCTGGACAGGTTTTTTGTGATGAAAAGGATGTGAGCGCTGAAATCCGAACTGAGGAAATCTCCAAGTTGGCCTCGAAAATCAGCAGGTTTGGAGCCATTCGGGAGGTGATGAAGCAACAGCAGCGTCAGTTGGTCGCCGAAACCGAAAAGCAG
>CAZQXS010000011.1:38865-49045 GCA_964597275.1 uncultured Pseudomonadota bacterium
CCGGAACAGGTGCTTGGGCAAATGTCCGACCACATCAATCATACCGCTCATCAGGAGTGAACCATGCAGGCAGTCATTCTTGCGGCGAACGCCAGCCAACGCCTCCAGCCATTTACTGAAACACGGGCAAAGCCCATGCTTTGGGTTGGAGGTGATTATGTGCTGAGCCACACGCTGCACCAACTCTACGAAGCTGGAGTTCGCGAGGTCATTCTGGTTGTTAACCATTGTGAAGCGAAAATTCGTAATCATTTCAAGGGCGGAGCTGCATGGGGGGTGACCATCCGCTATGTTGTCCAGCCGGAGACCAAGGGCATTGGCCATGCCTTGCTCTGCTGCCAGCAGTACCTGAACCAGAAACCCTTTCTGCTGATTTATGGGGACATGCTGGCGGTGGGAGATATTTATTCTCCAGCCCTTGGGCGGTTTACTGAATTCGGCGAACCCGTAGCGGTGGTCACACTTCCGGCATCATCTCATGAGTACGGGAACGTTTACTTTGACCACGAAATGCGGATCAGCCGACTTGTTGAGAAGCCGCAACAAGGTCAGGCAAACTATGTTCTAGCCGGGGTCTTCGTGTTGCCATACGAGTTTTTGGAACGCCTGGAACTGGCAAATCAGAGCATTCTGGAGTGCTTTCAAAATCACGTTGCTCAGGGGCAGTTGCATGCTCAGCTTTGGGAGCAGGGCTGGATGGACATGGTACATCCGTGGCACATTCTGGAAGCCAACAAAATGATCCTGAAACAGTGGGGCGCGGCAAGGATTGACACCACGGCACAACTCAGGGGAAACGTCCGGATCGAAGGAGCTGTTCGTGTTGAGGAGAACGTGATTATTGAGTCTGGAAGCGTTCTCAAGGGACCGTGCTTGATCGGCAGGGATTCTTACATCGGCAACAATGTCCTGATTCGAAACCACAGTGTGGTTGGGCCTGAATCCGTGGTGGGCTATGGCTGTGAATTGAAGAACTGCATCACGTTTGGAGAGAACGACATCGGGCGTCTTTCGTTTTTGGGCGATAGCGTGCTGGGAGAGGGAACGGTGTTGGGAGCCGGGGTGACAACCGTGAACCGGGTTCCCGACAATTCAGAAATCGTCTGTAATTTCAATGGTCAGCAGACTCGAACAGGGCTGAAAAAAATCGGGGCGCTGGTTGGAGATCATGCATTTATTGGGGCGAGGCAAACCTTCAGCCCAAATACAAGAATCACGGGAGGAACCGTCATTCCGGATAACATCAGTTATTGAAAATGTGTGGAATTAGCGGAATAGTTGACTCGAAGCCAATCGGCACAAGGCTGTTCACTTCAATCAGGAATCTTGAGTACCGAGGGTACGATTCCTGCGGCCTTGCGACTCTGCATGAGGGCAAAATCGGTGTCCGGAAAAATACCGGAGGGGTGGACGAGGTCAATGCGATCGAGCAGCTTGATCAACTGTCGGGCATGATTGGCATTGCCCATACTCGATGGGCGACGCATGGAGGGGTCACACAGGAAAATGCGCACCCCCACCTTTCCATGCAGAATGAGTTCGCCATTGCGCATAACGGGATCATCTCCAATTATCAACGGCTGCGGGAACGGCTCATCCAAGATGGCTTTGAGTTTCGATCCCTGACGGATTCGGAAGTGATCAGCAACCTTCTGGAAAACGCTTTTGCGCAGTTACAAGACGTTGAGCAAGCCTTTCAAAGCACATTGGACGAACTGGAAGGAACCTTTGGGCTGGTGATGATCTCCCCGCATGATCCGGAGCGGATTTATGCGGCAAAGCGCGAATCTCCGCTCATGGTTGGCCTAGGCGAGGGAGCCAATTATATTGGGTCCGACATCAATGCGTTCCTGGAGTACACCCGCCGCGCTTGGGTGCTGGAGGATGGAGAGTATGCGGTCCTCGACCGTGAGCAGGTGATCATCCGCAAGTTTCCGTCCGGCAAGGTGGTGCAGAAGCAGGTGCTGCAGATCGAATGGGACTTGGAGACCACCAAAAAAGGAGGCCACTCCCATTACATGATCAAGGAAATCTTTGATGAGCCTCAAACCATCCGCCAAGTCCTGAAAGTCCCGGAGGAACAAATCCAACAGCTCGCCGAAACGCTCAGTACAGCGACGCAAGCTTACTTGATCGGGGTTGGAACAACCTACTACGTTGCCCAGTTGGGGCAGTACTTTTTCTCTACCTTGGCGAGTCGGTTTTTCCCGGTGGTCAGTTCGGACGAGTTCCACGCCGTGGGACAGATCGAACCCGGAAATGCGGTGCTGGCCGTGTCGCAGTCTGGAGAGACCTACGACACCAAGCAGGCCTTGGTGCTTGCCAAGCAGGGGGGTGCCAAAACCGCAGGAGTGGTGAATGTGATGGGGTCGTCCATCTCAATGATGGTGGATCAAGTGATCATGCAGGGATCCGGGCCAGAAATTTGTGTGGTGTCCACCAAGGCCGCCTTGGCCCAGGCTCTGATTCTGCTGAAAACAGCGATGTATGCAGGGCGACAGGGGATTTCTGAAAAAAGATGGGAGGCTCTCAACCAGAGCCTATCGAAATTTCCGGATTTGGTACAGCAGCTTTTGAATGAGAAATCCGGGTTTGTCCGGAATTTGGCAAATGCGACCAACCATGTGGATCACTGGCTGTATCTGGGATGTGGGGCATATTATCCGGTCGCGATGGAGTCCGCTTTGAAGATGAAAGAGGTGACGTACTGCCATGCTGAGGGCATGCCGGCAGGCTTTCTCAAGCACGGCACCCTGTCGATGGTTGAGCCTCGGGTGCATTCGCTGCTCTTTGTGCCCCCGCCAGCAGACACGGCTCTGTACGAGCGGACCATTATTGCGATGGAGGAAATTCGTACCCGTGGCGGGACCGTGGTAGGGTTCTACTTTGAAGGGGATGAATCGGCCCAAAGGCTGCTGGATCATTCGATCCAACTCCCGCTCACCGATGCCATGCTTGCCCCTGTGCTCCAGATGATTGTGGCTCAGTTGTTCGCCTATTACGTGGCCTTGGACCTCAATCGGAATATCGACAAGCCCCGCAACTTGGCAAAGTCGGTTACGGTTGGCTAAAACGCGCCTTCCGGTTTTTCTGAACGTTCAGAAAAGCTGAATCTCACTGATTCCCATCAAAAAGCAGGCTGGCCTCCTCCATTGATTTGGGCGGAGTCGTGAGCACGATTTCAACACGGCGATTGGTGCGTCGCGCCACCTCTAAGGCCGTGCCTCGCAGGGCATTGCCGCGAGCATCCTTGTAGCTCACTTTGGGCCGGGTGTCGGAGTACCCGTTGACTGAAAGGGTGTCCGAGGCGTAGCCCATTCGGTTGATGAGCATTGTTGCAACATTCGTTGCACGGGCTGTGCTCAACTCCCAGTTGCTGGGATACTTGTCCGTGTGAATGGGGAGGTTGTCGGCGTGGCCTTCCACGGTGACAAGGTCGCCCTGATGTTCTGGGAGGTCGCGTATTTTCTGGAAGAACGGAGTCAGAACCCGGATTGCCCCTGCTTTGAGTTCGGCGTCACCAGAGCGGAACAAGAAATCCTGGGGCAGGGAAACGATGCAGGAAAGCTTGGTGGAGCGGAGTTGGTAGTTCTTGAAGAGCCGGGCGTTTTCCTTCATGAAGCTTTCAAGGCCGCTACAGTTCTTGGGTTGGGTGGAAAGGACAGTCAGCAGCACGAAAAAACAAAACATCAGGGTCATCAAGTCAGCAAAGGTGATGACCCAAGCCCCTCCTCCTTCTCGGCGTCTCATACGATTTTCCTACAGCCCCAAGCCTTGACCGAGCGCCGCCTGTTCTTCGCTCAGGATTTTCTTGCGCAGTTTAGGCGGCAGATAGATGATGAGATCCTTGGCTGCGGTTTCGGGCAGCTCACGCCGTTTCAAGTAGAGCAGACCTTCCCGGATCATTTCCAGCAGCAGCACCTGTGATTCCTTGAGCTGAAAGCGTTTGGAGGCAATCGGTGTGAAAATGAGTTGCGAGAGTAGCACTCCGTAAAGTGTGGTGATGAGCGCAACGGACATACCACCCATGACCCCCGCTATGTCGGCCCCTTCTGCACTGGAACTGCCCAGCATGAGAATGAGTCCCACCACGGTGCCGATCATGCCAAAGGCCGGTGTGGCCTTACCCATGAACTCCAGCAGGTCAATTTCCTCGAAAGAGCGGTAGTTGTACATCTCGATCTCCGAGCGGACGATTTCCTCAATCATCTCTTCGGAAACGATGTCCACCGCAATGAAGTCCTGAAGCCAGTTCCGCAGGTCCGAACTTTTGACGGCCTCGATTTCCTCGTCGGTGATCAGCTCATTGTTTGAGCGCTTCTCGCACATGTTCACCACGGTCTGGTACACGGCCAAAAACTCGTCCTCCCGACGCCCTTGGCGAAAGGCTTGAATCGCATACCAAAACGCCCGCGTCGCATCACTGAAGCGGAAGGCGATCATGGTGGCCGCGTAGGCACCACCAAGCACGATGAGCAGAGACTTCAGATCCGCAAACCGTGCGATGGTGCCCATCCACGAATCCCGAAAATTCTTGAATTCGGCCTGCAATGCCCGGATTTCCTCAATGGCGGCTCCCTGCTCGCGCAATGCGGCTGTTGTGGACTCAAACTCCCGGAGTTGGTAAAGGTAGAAGTTGGAAAGATAGTCTGGCCAGGTGATGCCGAGAAAAACCAAGAAGCAGCCCAGCATGAGGCCAAAGATAGTACCGAGGGTGTCTTTCATGAGTTCTTGGTGGGTTGTTTTGAGGTCATTGGTCGCACAGCGTTTCTTTTGGCTGTATCTTGCAGGACTCCGGAAGTATTTTCAACATACTTGAGCGTTGCTCAGGGAATTGGGAAAAAATCACACGGAAAAACCATGTCCGAATCAGCCCCATTTTTTCATTCACTCAAGGAAAATAATTTTTTTAATGAACAATATCAATTAATTGAAATAAAATACAAACCTCCGAGACCGACACTGAGCCGAGCCGAATTGTACAGGAAGTGGCTGGATGCCTATCTTCCCTCAATAGGGGTTCGGATGCACCCAGGCGCACCATTTGAAGGGTTGCGAGGCGTTTACCAACTGGTGGAGCAACTGGATGGGGCCTACATGCGCCAAGATGAACTCAAGCACTTACTGCACCAATGCCATGCGCTCACCCCGATACAACAAGAGAAACTTTCGGGTGCAATCAATCGAGTGTTCCAACTGATTGAGCAAACGGACCTTAACCCGGAACGCTTGGTCGAGATGCGGAATTTGGAAATTTGGTGGGCTTTGTTTCCGGAAAGACAAGCATGGAGAGTGCTGGAGTGGCTGCGCTCGCTGGGATTGGAGGTGCCTTGCTCACGAGACGGGTTTCGGGCATGGAGTCGTGTCGTGCGTGGGCATACTCCAAAGTCAGGTGATCATCCGCGAGAGTGGGTGCAGAAATGCCGTCAGGAGGGGGCAGAAGCGTGGGGAGACGCAATCAACGCCGACCGCGCCGCCGCACGGTTTGCCGGAGTCTGGAGCCATTCCGAGGAGGGCGGCCCCTGCATGGACACCCCCGATTGTGAAAACTGCTTTCTTCAGAAGCAGTGCCGCTGGAAGCAGGGTGGGCCAAGCGAGGAGATGAGTACGACGGACCTCATTCGTAAGGAGTATTGGATTCAGATTGAAGAGGTTGATATTATAGAAAATATCCTTAATTTGGACCGAGATGAAAAAGAGGCATTGGAGGAGTTGGGCGAGTTGGGGGCATTGAAAGCCTTGGACCGCAATAAGCTGACGGAACTTCAGCAAAAAGTCGCCGCCGATTCGGAGTTGCCAACAAAATTGCGGCTGCTGAAGGAGTTGTGTCGGCGCTACGCAGAAAAACGCCTGCAACCCAGCACTCAGTACCGCAGCAGCAGCGACATCTTTGCGCATTTGCGGGAACAATTCCGAGAAGCCGCCCAGGAGCAGTTCCTCGTCGTGTTGCTGGACAACAAGCACCGTGTCTTGGAGGAGGTGAACGTGACACAGGGGTTGTTGAACAAAAGCCTCGTGCATCCACGGGAGGTTTTTGCCCGTGCTGTTGAAGCGAGGGCGGCGGCGTTGGTGTGTGTTCATAATCATCCCTCTGGAGACCCGGAGCCTTCTCCTGAAGATCGGCGCATCACCGAGCGCTTGGTGGAGTCTGGAAAGCTGATCGGCATTCAGGTGCTGGATCATGTGGTGATCGGGCGCGATGATTATTTTAGTTTTGCGGACAAGGGACTGCTGTGAAGAAGGTTCGGGATCATTATTTCCATCGTGCCAAGCGAGAGGGCTACGCGGCAAGGTCGGCGTTCAAGCTGGAGGAAATCGACCGCAAGCACCGATTGCTGCACCGGGGCATGCGAGTGCTGGACTTGGGGTGCAGTCCGGGATCGTGGTTGCAATACACGGCCAAGCGCATCGGCTCGGAGGGACGCGCCTTGGGAGTGGATTTGCAGCCCGTGGACGTTGGCCTGCCGAAACACGTCAAAACACTGCAAGGCGATGTGTTCGAGCTGACCCCGGAGCAACTGCCTCCAGAGCCGTTTGACCTAATGCTCAGCGACATGGCCCCGCGTACCTCCGGAGTTCGCAGCATGGACGCAGACCGCTCCTATGCGTTGAATCAGCAGGTGCTGGGTTTGTCAGGAAAGCACCTGAAGTCTGGGGGAAACTTGCTTGTGAAGGCGTTTCAGGGGGCGCCCTTCGAGCAGTTGCGCAAGGACTTCCGGGAGGTGTTTGAGGAGGTACGCATCTGCAAGCCGCGCAGTTCGCGCTCGGAAAGCGTTGAAATTTTTCTGCTTGGCCTGCGAAAGCACGAATTGTAGCTTCCGTTACGATTCATTGCCCTCAAGCTTCACCTCTGTAAGCGGCGTGTAAATCGCACCCTGTCGGAACAATTCACTTTCGTACAGCACCACTGTTTCCGCTAGGCCGGAGAGGAAAACTGAAATCGGCGGCAGGCGCAGGGATTTGTGCTTGCGGCCCACTCGCCCCAGCGTCACATGGGGTTCAAAACGCCGACGCTCAAGGACGACTCCCGCGCTCCGGCAGAGTTGGGCCACCTTTTCTTGAAGCGCGGCCAGTCTGTCAGAACGTTCCAGCAAAGCGGCGGCAACCTTGGGCGTTTTTGAAAAGGGGAACGGGGACAACTCCCGGAACTGCAAGAACGCAGGTGGATGCTGGTGCAGGCTTTCCAGCAACACAGAAAGCCGGGCGACCGTTCCCGGAGTGATGTTGCCAAGAAAGGCAAGGGTGAGGTGGTAGTTTTCCGGAGGAAGCCAGCGCACTTGGCCGTGCTTGTCCAACCCGGAGAATCGTTTGGCGTGTAGCGACAGTTCATGCCGCAGGCCGTCTGGAAGCTCAAGGGCGATGAACGCACGAAGGGAGTCCATCGCCATGCACACTACCCTGAAATGGTGAAGCCCTCGACCAGCAGCGCCGGAATGAAAAGGTGCGTCAGGTTGGGCTGATAGGCGTTACCAGTCGCCTGGACGCTCTTGAGCAAGTCAAAGAAGTTTCCGGCGATGGTGATGCTGTCCACGGGCTGAACACGCGCACCTTGGCGATAGAGAAAGCCCTGCACCCCAATCGAGATGTCGCCGCTGATCGGATTGCAACCCGCCGCGCCCTCAAGCTGGGTGACGAGCAGGCACTCTTCCGGCATTCCGCAAAGCTGCTCAAGGGTGGAGTCGCTTGTGGGCCAAACGAGGTTGTGGGTACGCGTGGAGACCCCTCCGGTGTAGCTGCGTCCGGCGTGGCCGGTGGAGGTGCGGTTGTCTTTGCGACCCGATTCGACGTGATAGAGAAAATTCCGAAACACGCCGTTTTCGATGAGTGGCATCGGTTGAGTTGGAACGCCCTCAGCATCGAGCAAGCGCGAGCGGTTTCCACCGATCTGGTGCGGGTCATCAAGCAAGGTCAGTCCCGGAGTGGCAATGGTTTCGCCCAGCTTTCCCTTCAGGCGGGACATCCCCTTCTGCGCGGATTCTGCGGAAAACGCTCCAAAATACATGCCCAGCAACCGGGGAGCGACATACTCATCCAGCACAACGGGAAGCTTGCCGCTGGGGATGGGTTGCGCCTCCAGCAGTTCAGCCCCCTTGCGCACCGCCTCCGCGCCTGTGCGTTGCCCCGCCTCCGGGTTCCAGTTGCGCTGGTTCCAGAAACGCATTCCGGTTTTGCGGGCTTCTCCGTCTTGGAGCAAGGCACCGCAGTAGGCACCCACGCTGTTGCTGCGTTGGTGATAACGGGTGCCCTTGGAATTGACCAGCAACACCTCGCTGCTGTTCCGGGAAGCCCCAAGGTAGGGAATGGTGCTGACACGGGCATCGGCGTTTTTTGCTGAGGCTTCGATGGCCAGACCGAGGTCCGCCAAATCCTTGGAGGTGAGCTGCTCCAAATCTGCGTTGTAGGTGCCCAGCGATTCTGGATGAGCAAGCCCCGTGGTTGCCTCCGGAAGCACGACTTCGGTGGAGTCTTGCAGGTCAGAGTTTTCAAGGGCGTTTTGGAAGGCGCGTTCAATCGCATCGGTGCCCAGCCGTTCGGTGGAGGCCAGCCCGGTTTTTCCGTTTCGGAGAACCCGCACTCCCAGCCCAAGGCTGGTGGATTGCTCAACCTTCTCCACCTTGCCGTCCCGGATTTCGACCTCCAGTGCTTCGTCACGCTCAACGAGCGCGTCCACTTCCTTGAGGCCGTGCCGCTCGGCGAGCAGCAGGACGTGATCCACCGCCTGTTGCAGGTCCAGCATCAGCGCCCCCCCACGAGGATGGAGTCAATTTTCAGCGTGGGCTGTCCAACCGTGGTCGGCACCCAGCCGCTGGCGGCACCGCACATTCCGGCGGCCAGTTCCAGATCGTTGGCGATCATGGAAATTTTCGGCAAAACCTCGTGTCCCTTGCCGATCAGAGTGGCTCCTCTCACGGGTTCGGCGAGCTTGCCGTTACGGATGGCGTAGCCCTCCTGCACCGCAAAGTTGAACTCGCCTGTTCCGGGGTTGACCGAGCCGCCGCCCATTTTTTTTGCGTAAAGGCCGAAGCCGATGGAGCCGATCATTTCGTCCACCGAGTTGGGGCCGGGAGCGATGAAGGTGTTGCGCATCCGGGAGACCGGAGCGAATTTGTACGACTCACGCCGGGCCGAACCACTGCGGGCGACCCCCACCTGCCGAGCGCCAATGCGGTCGGAGAGGTAGCTTTTGAGGATGCCGTTTTCGATGAGGACGGTGCGTTGCGTGGGCTGGCCTTCGTCGTCCACGTTGCACGATCCCCACTTGTTGGCAATGGTGCCGTCGTCAATGGCGGTGAGGATGGACTGACCCACGGCCTCTCCGACCTTGCCGCAGAAGGGCGAGGCGCTTTTGCGGATGGCTTCGGTTTCCAGCGGATGCCCGCAGGCTTCGTGAAAAATGACCCCGCCAAAGCCGTTGCCCAGCACCACGGGCATCGTGCCTCCGTCAATGTACCCGGCTCCCGCCATTTTCAGTGCGGAGGTTGCCGCGCTTTCCGCCATTTCCTCCAAATCGAGGTTCTGGAAAAACTCGTAGCCGCCGAGCATTCCCGGACTCTCCATGCCCGTCTGCGGGCCATCGCCTTTTTCGGCCACGGCAGAAAGCCGCATGCGGGAGTAACTGCGGCCATCCTCCACCCACAGCCCCTCGCTGTTGGCGATCAGCACGGAGCGGTGCTTTTCCACCATTCCCGCGCTCACCTGCTGAATCGCCTCGCCGTGCTTGCGCGTGAGTTCGTCCAACTGGCGGAGCAGTTCCACACGTTCGGACTTGCTGACGGTTTCCGGGTTGATGGCGATGTGGTGGAGATCCTCGACGGACTGCTGCTGCAAGGCGGGCAAGCCGCCGGGCTGGCCTGCTTGTTGGGACTGTCCCAAATTGGCGGTGAGCTGCAGCAGGTTCGCCTCGTCCGGATCGCTGCTGTAGCCGTAGTACACGTCATCGCCGTAGAGCAGGCGCACTCCCACTCCGAAGGAGTTGGCGGAGTTGATCTCGTCAATCTTGCGGTCCAGCAGGGTGAGGTTGGAGGAAACAGAATCCTCCACGAAGACTTCCGTGAAGTCCGCGCCCTGCTGGCGTCCGTGGTCGAGGATTTTGGAGACAGTTGATTCACTGAGCATGGTTGGGTCTCGAAAAGGTCATCAATCCCACCATTTCAACAGAAGCCGCGTCCGGAAACAATCT
>CAZQXS010000012.1:0-10244 GCA_964597275.1 uncultured Pseudomonadota bacterium
CCGATTTCAGCATTTTCGGCAATGGCGGTTTTGGCTCCGGAAATCCGGGTGCCCGGATGGAGCGTGGCGGTAGTCGCGATGCGCTCCAGTGCCACATCGGTGGCAATGTGAACCGCTTGCGGGTCCGGAAGCACAACGCCCCGGTTCACGAGAAACTGGAGTTGATTGGGGCTATAGTAAATTGCTGGTTCTGTCATCCGCTCCCTCGTACAGTTCGCTGAGTTCCTGTGGAGTGATCCCCAAAAAATGCAGAATGGGCAGCAGGCTCGGACTGGAAAGACTGGCCGTGGCCTGACGCTCCAGCACCTGCTTGGCGTTGAAGGCGATGCCAAGCCCGGCGGCAGAAATCATCTCCACGTCGTTTGCACCATCGCCCACCGCAATCACCTGATCCAACAGCAAATTCTCCTCTTCGGCAAGCTGCTTCAGCAAATCCGCCTTCGTCTGCGAGTCCACAATCTCCCCGATCACCCGGCCTGTGAGGAGTCCGTTGGCGACTTCAAGCTGGTTGGCATAGGCATAATCAATCCCGAAAACCTGCTGGATGTGCTGGATCACGAAATCAAAGCCGCCGCTGATGAGCGCGGTTTTGTAGCCCAGCCGCTTGAGCGCAGTGATGAGTTGCGGAATTCCTTCGGTGTACGGAATGGAGCGTGTGATTTGCTCGACCCGTGCCATTTCCAGATCCTTGAGATGCGTCACGCGCTGTCGCAGGGATTCCGTGAAATCATACCCCTCCGTCATCGCCTGATATGTGATCCGTTCGACCTCGGCGGATTTCCCGGCGAGTTGGGCAATCTCGTTGATGACCTCGCACTGGATGAAGGTCATGTCCGCGTCAAAGACGATCAGCCGCTTGTTGCGGCGGAAAACGTTGTCCTCTTGAATGGCAAAATCGAAGGCATGTTCCGCTTTCAGGCCAACCAGTGCGCTCACAAGCTCGGCCTGCACGATTCCGGACTGGTTGAGCAAGCGGAACTCGGAAACGCTCGATCCCGCCTCTGGAGTGTCCGGATCAGCCTGATGGGTGTGCAGGCTTTCGATGCGAAACCCCACAGCACCCAAAGTTCGGAACACCTGCTCGTAAAGCGCGACGGCAAGCGTTTTGGCAAGAATGGTGAGGATATAGGTACGGCGTTCTTCCTTGGTACTCTGTGCAGGCTCTTCGACAAAGCAGACCCCTTGCAAGCCGTGTTCGTCGGCAAGTTGGGTGAACCCTTCCCGCAGCGAGTCCGCCTGCGCGGCCTCCTGCACGGGAATCCGGAGGGTCGTGGAAACGAGTCGGTCGTTGCGCTGATGTCGGATTTGACAGGATTCCGCGATGCCGTGGGCACTCAGGAACTGAAACACCGGAAGCAGCACGGGGGCGTCCTGCAACCCCTGAATCGAGAGAACAACCGTTTGCGTCATGGCCGTGCAACCATTGCTTGGGCCAGCCCAGCGAGGGTTGGTTCTGGAGCCGTGATATCCACCCGGAATCCGTGCTCGCGCAACGCCCGTCTGGTGGTGGGGCCGATGCAGGCCACGGCAGTCTTGGATTCGGCAGGCACGATTTTCGGAGCAGTTAGTTGCATGAAGTTCCTGACGGCGGAAGGGCTGCAAAACGTCAGCCAGTCCAAGCGTTCGGATTCCACCAATTCTGCAAGAAGCGAGGAGGGTGCAACAGGGCAGCCCGTTTCGTAAACCGCAGTCTGGACCACTTCAGCCCCTTGGCTTTTCAGGTACTCCGGGAGCAATTCACGGGGTTGTTTCGCCCCGGGCATCCAAAACCGTTGCCCGCGCAATTCGAGCATGGAGAAGCTGGCGACCAGCCCTTCGGAACTGGATTCGTCCGGAACCAGTTCCACAGAGCGGCCAAGCGCTTCAACAGCCGCTGCCGTGGTTTTCCCGATGCAAGCGATCCGCAGGTGTCGCCATATGGAGAACTCAACTTGCAGGGTTTTCAAGCGTTGTGCCAAGAACCACACCGCATTCCGACTTGTGAACACCAGCCAATCCAAGCGCGGGAGTTCATTTCGCAACACATCGTCGAGTGCATCTCGTGAGGCAACCGGAACGATCTGGAGGGTTGGAATCAAGTAAACGACTGCGCCTTGCCGGGTGAGTAATCGGCTGAGCCGAGGATGGTCTTCCTCCGGACGAGTGACCAGCACGGACTTGCCCTGCAACACTCTAGGCGAGCCGGACGATTCGGAGGCACCGCTCATCGGAGGTGCCCGAAGTAAATTCCGCTACCTCTCACTCCCCGTTCGTGCTGAGCCTGTCGAAGCATGGACGGGGTTCGCCCTTCGACAAGCTCAGGACGAACGGAAGCCCACAGACGATCAGTATCAGGACTTTCCGTCACCCTGCTACTCATCATCGTGGGTAGTGGTGGGACTCGATGCGCGTCACCGTTGGCGGTGGCGAGGCCATCGGTTCTGGAAGGGCTTGTTGTCGTCGGCACATCGCCCAGTAGTAGAGCAGGTAGAACAGCACGCCGATTCCGAGCGCCCCGTACAGCAGGATCAACGGCCTCACCACGCCAAGCGGGATGCCCACTTGGCGGCTGAAGTCCTCGCACACGCCCAGCAGCCACGTCTTGCGCTTGGGGCGCTCCTCCAGCATTCCGGTGTGGTGACGCACCAAGCCAATCGCGATCCACATCGCAAAGATCAGCGTGACCAGCCCGAACAGCAGCAAGGGAGCGTTCACGGTCAGACGCCTTCTACGACTTGGCGATACGCCTTGCGGAGTCCGTCGCGCAAGAGGGCTTCAGCGGGTTGCCCGAACTGCTGCTCGAACTGCTGCTGTACGTCCGGAAAGTCCGGGAACTGCTCAGGCCCGGTTTGTTGGCGCAAGTGTTTCATCTCCGCCAAGATTGCCTCAAAGCCAACCCGCATCAGTGGCTGCGGAGGACGATGTACTGTCCACCGCTCCCGGAAGCGATGTAGAGCAACACCCCTTTCTCCAGATTCGCATCCGCAAGGGCCACCCGGAAATCTTCCAGCGAGGCCACAGGCTTCGAGTCGATTTCCTGAATGACCAATCCGGCACGCAGGCCCGCTTCGGCGGCAGGGGAGCCTGCGGCGACTTCCCGGATCACGACCCCGGATTCGACCTGCAACTCGAACTGCCGGGCGATTTCGGGGGTGAGTTCCTGCACCACCACCCCAAGGGGATTGTCCTGCTCCAGCGGGGGTGCTTGCGGAACCGCGGGTGCGGTGCGGCGCGAGAGATCCTTGGGACGCTCTCCCAAGCGGATCTCGAAGTGGAGCGGCTCGTTGCTGCGGAGGACCACCAGCCGGACCACGGCGTTGGCGCGGGCGTTGGCGATCATGTTGCGGAAGTGGTTGCTGTCCACCACCTCAATGCCGTTCAACTCAACGACAAGGTCGCCGCGCTGCAAGCCCGCCTGTTCCGCAGGGGTTCCGGCCATGATTCCGGTGATGAGCGACCCGCGTGTGTTTTCCAGATTGAACGACCGGGCCAAATCGGGGTCGAGGTCTTGGATGCCCACGCCCAGCCAGCCGCGAGACACGTGGCCCTGGCGGATCAAGTCCTCCATGATGCCCCGCGCCATGTTGATCGGCACCGCAAAGCCGATGCCCTGATAGCCGCCGCTGCGCGAGAAGATGGCCGTGTTCACCCCCACGATCTCCCCGCGCAGGCTGATCAGCGGCCCTCCGCTGTTGCCGGGGTTGATGGCGGCATCAGTCTGGATGAAATCCTCGTACTCCGTGATGCCCACTCCGGTGCGGCTCTTGGCGCTGATGATGCCAAAGGTGACGGTTTGCGAAAGCCCAAAGGGGTTGCCCACGGCGATGACGGACTCACCCACGCCGATTTCGTCGGAGTTGCCCATCGGCAAAACGGGCAGGTCGTTGCCCTCCACCTGAATCACGGAGATGTCGGAAGGCTCGTCGGTGCCCACGAGTTTGGCTTCCAGTTCACGACCGTCGTAGAGCTTGACGAGAATGCGGTCCGCGCCGCCGACCACATGGTGGTTGGTGAGGATGTAACCCTCCGGGCTGATGATGGAGCCGGAACCGAGCCCCTGTTGCCGGAATTCGCGGTTGGGGCTGCGCTGAGGGGGCTGGAGGTTGGGAAAGAAGCGCCGCAGGAACTCCTCGTTGTAGAGGTCGAACGGGTTGTTGAGCGGCTGGCCGTCCGCCCCTCGCAGCACTTTCTCGACCTTGATGTGGACCACGGCTTTCTGGACATTCTGCACCAGCGCGGCCCGCGTCTTGGACTCGCGGATGAGGCGTTCCAAGTCCTCCGCGCTCTGGGCGTGGAGCAGGATCGGAAGGCACAGTAGCACAAAGGGAAGTGTGAGCAAACGAAGCGTCTTCATAGGCTTGGAGCGGAGTTGGTTCAGGGTTTGAAAGTCACAAATTTGGAGGCTCCTGCTTTTTTTCCTTGGACATCTCTGCAAGCAGGGCTAGATTAATTTCCAATTCGAGAGGTCGGCGACGGGGGACAGTCGCCCATTGATTACTCCTTTAGCATGGCACAACCCATGAGTGAAATTCCAGAGGAACTCCTCTACACCCGAGAACATGAATGGATTCGCCTTGAGGGGAGCAAAGGCGAAGTGGGGATCACGGCCTACGCCCAGCAATCCCTTGGAGACATCGTCTATGTGGAACTCCCCAGCACCGAAGACGAGATTGACATCGGAGATGAGTTCGGAACCATCGAGTCGGTGAAGGCGGTCTCCTCGCTCTTCATGCCTGCGACGGGCAGGATCCTGGAGGTCAACACCGCCCTCAAGGAACGTCCAGAACTGATCAACGAGGACTGTTACGACGAAGGTTGGCTGGTGCGGATTTCTCTCGACAACCCGGAGGATCAGGAGGACATGATGGACGCCGAGGCGTACCGGGAGTTTTTGGAGGAAGTCGAGGGCTAGCCTGCGGCCAGCCCTCGTGCCCTGAAGCGCAGGTTCATCCGGAGGTTGAGGACTCCGCAGTGGCGCTTGCTTTGTGGCGCTGCGGGTCGCTTTCTTCCGTGACGGTGGGGAGGCCCATGAAGCACACTCCCATGATGATGGTGGGGATGAGCGCGGAAAGGGCGAGCTTTCCGGGGTTGACCCCACCGGGAAAGTACTTTTGCAGGATGGACTGCCCTGCCGGGTTTGGGGCGTTGGCGATGACTGTCAAGCCGCCTCCGGTCACGGCACCCGCCACCACCGCATATTTCGCGGTGATTGCAAAGCCCGGAACCAGTGTGCTGAGGTAGGTGATTGCGGCGTTGTCGTTGAACGCCGTGAGAATCGTTGCGCCAACCATCAGCGGCAGGTCCGGCAACGAACTCAGCACCGGAGCAATCCACCACGCCTGCACGCCCCCGTGCGTGACTAGGCCTGCCAAAAAGAATCCCACCAACACTGCGGCCTTGAGGCTGCTTTCGCCCTGATAGCGCTGGGTGATCACTGCAAATCCCAAGAAGAGCAAAAAGCCTCCAATGAAGAGGGGCGGTTCGTGTGCGTTGAGGACCGTCCACGCCATGAACAGCAGATGGACCAGTGTGATCCACACGGGAGTGCTCTCTTCCTCCTTCCCGGAACTGTTAGTGTCGGGCTGGAGCGCCGCTAGGTCTTTCCGGAACACGAGGTAGTAGATGACGTTGGAAATCACGATGCCGATCAAGGCCTTCCAACCAAAATGGGTCGCCATGAACCCCAGCGTCCAACCCCACGGTGCCGCAACCATCAGTACCGGAGGTGCTGCGAAATGCGTCACGGTTCCTCCCACCGAAACGTTGACGAACAGCAATCCGATCGTGGCGTAAGCCAGTCGAGGGGTGGGTTTGAGGTCGTAGAACTGATGTGACAACAGCAGGGCGGCAATCGTCATGGCCGCAGGCTCGGTGATGAACGACCCCAGCATGGGGGCGATGGTCAAAATCGACAGCCACCACGCAGCGGGGCTGTGTCCTCCCAAGCCCGCCACCACGCCTAGAATCTTCTCCGAAAGCTTGAGGACGGGTTTGGTGGAGGCCAAGGTCATGATCACCACCAAAAACATCGGCTCGATGTAGATGACCGTATGCGCCATGTAGTGCTTGAAGGTCCCCCAGTCGTAAAAGCCGATGACCGCCGCCGCCAATGCAATCACCCAGATTCCGAAGATCGCCTCCACCTCGCCCAGGAAGTGCAGCAGATGCACCTTCATCGGCGTTGTGCGCTCGATCTCCTCGTACGAGGCTCCCTGCTGCTGCATCACCGATTCGTGTTCGTGGTGCAGGTGTTCCGCCTTGGCCCGGAGCGGTCCCGCCACAAAGGTATGGAGAATGGCACAGAGGAAGATCAGCGACCCCACGAGATTGAAGGGGTCCACACTCATGCGGTGGCTGAGGATGCCGCCAATTCCCTTGCCCTGTTCAATGAAATCCGCATCGCCGTAAGCATCCAGCGGGGTGGGGAACGGGGTTGCTGGAGCGGACCCGCCTCCGGCAAGCAGGAGTCCCGGAAGGATCAGCAGAGTGAGGCAGAGAAAAAGTCTTGGCATGGCTTCTTGGCTGAAAGAGTTTCCCGGTTCACAACACCGGAGGACATCACTTTACCCTTGGCCACCTGTTCGCACCATCATCGTTGCTCCGCAATTTTGTCAGCAGATTTGATGAAAGACTCTCGCGGAAGGGGAGTTGAGGAGTGTCAGAGCCAAAAGCCTATCGTACTGGATTCCGGGACGCAAGCCCGAAGGCAGGAAGGTGAGAGGCCCGCCAGCCACGCAGAACGTGACTGGCAGGAAAAACAGGATCAGCGCAATGCTCAGCCGACCGTGGGGATGCCCATGAAGCAGATCCCCATGATGATGGTTGGGATGAGGGCACAGATCGCCAGCTTTGCTGGACTGACCCCGCCGTCGAAGAAGCGGCTCAAGATGGACTGCCCTGCCGGGTTCGGGGCATTGGCGATCACGGTCAGGCCACCTCCCGTAACTGCTCCGGCCACGACCGCATACTTCGAGGGGAGCTCCAGTCCGGGAACCAGCGTGGCGAGGTAGGTGATGGCGGCGTTGTCGTTAAAGGCCGTCAGGACTGTGGCGGTCAGCATCAGCGGCAATTCGCCAAGTGATCCCAACACGGGAGCAATCCACCACGCCTGCAAGCCGCCATGCGTCACCAGCCCAGCAAGGAAGAATCCGACTAGGACCGGACTCTTGAGTTCAACATGGTTCTGGTGGGTACCCGTCACGACCATGAAGCCGAGGAAGAAGAGGAAGCCCCCAATGAAGAGCGGGGGATAGTGGGCGTTGAACACTGTCCAGCCCATGAAGAGAAGGGACACGAGCGTCACCCAGCCCGGAATCGGAGCGTCGCGCTCCGCCCACATCGACTCAAACTCCTCATGGCTCATCTGTCTTGGCTTGAGCTTGGTCTCGTCCTCCGCAACTTCCCCGCTGGCCATCTTGGCAAACTCGCCCTTGAACGCCATGAAGTAGAGGATGTTGGAGATCACGATGCCTAGGGCAGCCTTCCAGCCGAAATTGACTGCCATGAAGCCAAGCGTCCACTCCCACGGAGCCGCCACCATCAGCACGGGTGGTGCCGCGAAGTGGGTGATGGTCCCGCCTACTGAAACGTTCACAAACAGCAAGCCCAGCGTGCCGTAGGCGAACCACGGAGAAGGCTTGTGCTTGTAGAACTGGTTGGCCAGCAGCAGCGCGGCAATCGTCATGGCAGCAGGCTCGGTGATGAACGAACCCAGCAGTGGGGCGATCGTCAAAATCGAAACCCACCACGCTGCGGGACTGTGTCCGCCAACTCCTGCCGCAAGGCCCAAGAGCTGCTCCGCAAACTTGACGACCGGACGGGTGGAGGCAATCGCCATGATCACCACCACAAAGAGCGGCTCGATGTAGTTGCGGTCATAGACGATGTAATTCTTGAAGGTGCTCCAGTCCCCGAAGTAACCAATCATGATCACCATCAAGGCGATCACCCACATGCCGAAGATCGCCTCCACCTCGCCAAGGAAGTGGAAGACCTCCGCCTTGAGCGGGATGTCGTGCGAAACCTCGTCCGCTGTCGCTCCAGCGGCCTTCATGCGCTCGTCATGCTCGTGGTGGATGTTGTGGGCCATTTCGGTGAGCTTGTTCGCCATGAAGGTGTGCAGAATGGCGATCAAGAAGATCAGCGAGCCGATCAGGTTGAACGGGTTGGCGCTGATGCGGTGCGAAAGGATTTCGCCGATCCCAGCCCCTTCCGGGTCTCGGTAGTTCTCGATGCCCGGAATCAGGTCGCAGTGCTTCGCCTGGAATTCGGCGGCTCCGGCATCCATCGTGTAGCACGCGAGTGGCACCGGGAACGGTGCTTTGGGTTCGCCCCCGCCCCCGCCCCATGCGGGTCCGGCAAGGGTGGCCAGCAACAGAGTTGCGATACTCAGTTTCAGCAGTCGGTCCATGCTCCTCCTAAGGTTAAAGTTGACAAACTCCGGCTATACATACCGAGATTGAGCGCAGAAGGCAACAGAAAAAATCAAAAAAAGTCACGCAATCGCACCTGCATTTTTCCGGAAATCACGGGCTGTCAGGGATTTTGCGTGATTTTTTCAGGGGGATTTGCCATCCTGAACGTTTCCATCTGTCGTTACCTAAAAGCCAGCAACTTCACGTCCTCCAACCCCGATTTACACATGGCAAAAAAAGGCAAGAGCAAGAAAGCCGGAATGGTGCGCCGCCAGCAACAGAAGCAACACAAGAAGACATTGCAGCGCCGCAAGTCGATGACCCGCCGACCCGGACGCGGCGGCGGCTCATCCCAGCATCTCCAGCAGCTCCTGCACGCCCTGCCGCGCCTGGCCTTTGCTCCGGAACTGGACGAACTCCGCATGGACGCGGAGCAGCTGAAGGCGTTGCATTCGGAGAATCTGCCGGAGCCAATCCAGTTGATGCGACTGCTGACCCCTGAATTCCTTGGAGAACTGGATCAATGTCTGGCGCAGGTCGAGGTGGATTCCGGGCCGCAGTCGCCCAAGCACATGCTCGCCAAGGCCACGCGGCACCAGCTTGAGAACAGCGAGGAGATTCCACACCTCTCCAATCCGCTGCTCATTGCGATCTACCTGCGCACCCAAGCCGCCGTGCAAGGCTCCACGCTGGAGGTGGACGATATTTACCAAACCATGCGAGATTTCGAGTCCCGCAACAACGAGTTCATTGAGC
This sequence comes from uncultured Pseudomonadota bacterium, assembly GCA_964597275.1. Taxonomy (GTDB): domain Bacteria; phylum SAR324; class SAR324; order SAR324; family NAC60-12; genus UBA8110. The sequence goes on from CAZQXS010000012.1 coordinate 9,150, forward strand.
AGATGACCGCCGACCCGGATTTGCTCAAGAACGCCATGCTGGCTCCAGAAGGAGAGGAGGCTTCCACTTCGGAGGCCGCCAGTGCCGCTACACAGGCCGGGGACTTTTTCCAGAGCCTGAGCGAGAAGCCGGAGTCGGAAGCCCAGCGCATTCAGGAGGACGTGGAGTTGTTCCTTGAGGACTTTGAAGCGCCCGCGCCTTCGGAGTGGACGGTTACGACCATCGGCGAGTTTGTTTCGTGGTTCATGGAAGAGGCCAATCCCGTGCAGGATGACCTCCAGAGCATGCGCACTTCGCTGAGTGCGTACCTTGGGTTCCTTGCCTCCACCGGAGTTCTGGAAGCAGGGAACGCCACCGCGCTGCAAGAGGAGCTGGAGCGCAAAATCAAAGACGCCGAGGCGTAATTCACTTCCGCCTCATGACCCTAGGAGTTCCCATGACGAAGCGTATCATGTACTCAAACCCCTCTGGGCTTTTGCGCCCTGCCGTTTGGATGGCGGCTTTGGGCTTGGCGATTTTGCTGGTTGGGTGCAGCCAGTCCGGGCCGCGCAAGGCTTCCGGACAGTTGGACACTCCGGAACATCACGTTCTGCGGGGGATGGATGCCGTGGAGCAAGGCCGCTGGAGTGCGGCGGCACGAGCATTTGAGTTGGCGTTGGAACTGAACGCCGAGCATGGCCCCGCCCTTGCCGGAAAAGCCTTGGTGCAGGCGCATCAATCCAACGAGGATGGCCGCACCTCCGAAAAACAGTCCGAACTCAAGGAACAGGCGCGAGACAATCTGGATGCGGCGCTTTCGGCGGCAGAGTCGCCCCGTCACCGTTTTGCGGTGCGCGTGACCGCCATTCGTGTGGAAACCACGCTCAAGGACAGCGAGGACTGGCTGGAGGAATCACAGAACCACGCCGCTGCTGCCGCAGAGCTTCTGGAGGATCATCCGGGTTTGCAGTCTCAGCGCTCCGAGCCGCTGTTTTTTCTGGGAATTGCCTATCGGGAGCGTCTGGAGTTCAACTCCGCCGCCGACCAATTCCGCAGGGTGCTGGACCTGAACCTCACCCGTGTTCGTGAGGCGGACCGCGCTTTGGAGCAGCTCAA
>CAZQXS010000012.1:10344-29644 GCA_964597275.1 uncultured Pseudomonadota bacterium
TGCTGCGCTTGGGTGTGCGCGGACTGGGGGCGAATCCGCAGAAACTGTTCTTTCCGGATCGTCCGGTGACACGGGCGGAGTATGCGCTCATGCTGGAGGACATCCTCATCAAGGTCACGCAGGATCAGGCGCTGGCCACGCGGTTCATTGGCGAAAAGTCCCCGTGGTCGGATGTGCGGGCCGATGCCTACTACTACAACGCTGCACGCACGCTCACCTCGCGGAACATCCTCTCGGTGCGCAATCGGATTCGGGGGGAGTTTGGCCCGGAGGATCCCGTTTCCGGAGCCGACGCGCTGCTGAGCTTGCGGATGCTCAAAGACGAACTCAAGGGCTATGTCCGGGCAAGTGGCTGACCCTGTTCAGGTTCTCATTGTTGACGATGAGGCCAGCATCCGCTGGGTGCTGCGACAGGCGTTGCGAGAAGCAGGCTATGCGGTCCACGAGGCCGAAAGTGCCGAGGAGGCGCGGATGCTGCTGAGTCGGCATCCGGTCCAGGTCGCCTTGGTGGACATCAACCTGCCCGGAGAGGACGGCCTGTCGTTCACGAAGGACGCGCTGAAGGTGCTTCCGGATCTGGCCGTGCTGATCATGACGGGGCAGGATTCGATGTTCCACACCATCGAGGCGATGAAGGCGGGTGCGTATGACTACATCGCCAAGCCCTTCGAGCTGAATGCTGTTGAGCAGTTGGTTGGGAAAGTGGTTCAGGATCAGCGCCGCCAGCCCTCTGCGGCAAAACGGAAGCAAGCACGCTCTGGAGCTTCGGATTTGCTGGTCGGTTCCAGCCCCTCAATGCGTGAGGTGTACAAGGCAATTGGCCGCGTGGCCGACACGGACTTGACCGTGCTGATTCAGGGGGAAAGCGGAACCGGGAAAGAGCTGGTCGCTCGTTCGCTCCACCAGCATTCCAGACGTGCCAAGCGTCCGTTTGTCGCGATCAACTGCGCGGCGATTCCGTCTGAATTGCTGGAATCGGAACTGTTCGGGCACGAAAAAGGCGCCTTCACGGGGGCGGTGGAGCGCAAGCGCGGCAAGCTGGAAGTCGCCTCCGGAGGTACGCTGTTCCTCGATGAAATCGGCGACATGCCCCTTGTGCTGCAAAGCAAGCTGCTGCGTGTCTTGCAGGAGCAGCAGTTTGAGCGGGTGGGAGGCCACCAGTTGGTTTCCACGGACTTGCGGGTGATTGCGGCGACTCACCGGAATCTTGACCAGCGGATCAGGGACGGGCTGTTTCGAGCCGATCTTTTTTATCGGCTGAGCGTCTTTCCTGTCCAAATCGTTCCGCTTCGAGAACGCCCGGAGGACATCCCGGAGCTGATTGAGCATTTCTTGCAGCGCGGTTGTCGCGAACTGGCCGTCAGCCGCAAGGAAATGGCGCCGGAAACGATGACGGCGCTCCAGCACTATCCGTGGCCGGGAAACGTGCGGGAACTGGAGAACACGGTCAAGAGCCTGATGATCACCAATTTTGCGGGAGTGATCCCGCTGGAAAGCCTGCCTCAGGGCTTTGTGACCTCGCCCTCGTCTCCGACGGTGCAGGAGTCGCTGGAGGATTTGGCGCTGGGTCAGCTGCGTCCGGTGGTCAAGCAGTATGTGCGGCAGGAGGGCCAGGGCTTGATGGATTTGGTGATCCCGCAGGTGGAGCGTCCGCTGCTGCACTTGCTGTTGGAGGAAACCCGCTGGAACCAGCAACGGGCCGCCCGCATTCTGGGCATCAACCGCAACACCCTGCGCAAGCGCATCGAAACCCTTGGGCTGAAGCGCCAGCAAACGTATCAACCGCCTTCTGGAGCGATGGACTCGGCTCCGGAAGCTATGGTCGCCGCCGCGCAGTGAGCGAAGTCTTCTCTCGTCTCGAAGCCGTGATTCAGGCGCGTCGGCATAGTGCGGAGCCGGAGGGTTCCTATGTCGCCTCGCTCCTGCATTCAGGAACCGACCGCATCCTGAAGAAGATCGGAGAGGAGGCCACCGAGGTGGTGATCGCCGCGAAGGGTGACGCTGCGGAACCCTGCGTTCACGAAATCGCGGACCTGTGGTTTCACCTGCTGGTGCTGATGGCCCACAAGGAGATTGCGCTCACAACGGTTGAAAACGAATTGGAGCGCCGCTTTGGCACCTCCGGGCTGGCCGAAAAGGCCGCTCGGCCAAATAATGAATCGGCGTGATCCACGCCCCAACGTGACTGACAACAAACCACGCAAACCATGCCCAACACCACGAAAGCCGCCGCTGCCGCCGCAAAGGCCGCGGCTCAGGCCGCCCCGGCGTCCATGAGACTCGCCACCATGTTTGAGCCGACAGAAGTGCTTGGCATTTCCTCCCCCAACCGGATCATGGCCTCCCCGACGGTGGAGAACCAAGCCGACACGGATGGCACGGTGACTCCGGCACTGATTCGCTACTACACCTCACTGGCCCGGCAGGGAGTCGGGTCAATTATTGTGGAGTCCGCCTATGTCGCCCGTCAGGGACGCATGCACCAGACTCAGCTTGGCCTCTCCGAGGAGAAGCACTTGGAGGGTCTGGGACAGTTGGTCGAGCGCGTCAAGCAAGAAGGCGCCGCCATTGGGATTCGGCTTTCTCACGCCGGGGCAAGGACTTCCGAGGAACTGAGCGGAGAGTACCCCGTGGCTCCGTCGGCGATCAACTTTGGGCGCGACTTCGACACCAGCCGGGAGTTTGACGAGGGCGATTGCGAGGAGATCATCCTGCACTTCGTCCATGCGGCGGAACGCGCCGAAGAGGCGGGCATGGACTTTGTGGAAATCAATGGGGCCGATCAACTGCTGCTTGACCAGTGCCTCTCGGTCAAGTTCAACACCCGCGAAGACGAGTATGGTCCGGACAGCATTGCCAACCGCATGCGGCTTGCAACAGAGATTGTGCAGGCCATTCGCAACCGCGAGAGCGTCCACATCCCCATTTCGTACTACTTCTCGGTCATGGACAAGGTCGAGGACGGCTTCACTCCCGAAGATTTGGCCACCACCGTCAAGGCGCTGGAGCAGAGCGGAGTGGACATCTTCCACCCGATCACGGTGCATGCGCTCAACGACTGCTTTGAGAGCGAGGAGTCCTTGGTGGAGTGGACGACGAAATCGTCCAAGCGTCCGCAGATCATCGAGGGCAACATCAAGTCTCCGCAACTGCTGCAAGAGGCGGGGGAGCTCGATCTTGCTGATTGGTACGTCATGGACCGGAGCCTCTTTGCAAGGCCGCAGTGGTATGCCTTCCTGAAACGAAAACTGATGGAGCAGGACTGAGATGGGCGAAGCAACCCCAATGCGGGTCGCCATTGCCGGACTGGGAACGGTGGGCAGCGGCGTGGCCAAGGTGCTGGAGCAGCACCAAAAGGACACCTCCGATGCGGCCTCCACCCAGCCAAGGCTGGTCCGGATTCTGGAGCGCAACCCCAACGCCCCCCAGGCGCAGCCGTGGTATGCGGAAAAGCCGGAGCTTTTCAGCGACGACCTGAACGACCTGCTTCGGGAGGACGTGGACGTGGTGGTGGAGACCATCGGCGGCTGTGGCTTTGCCCGGACGCTGATCACCGAAGCCCTCAAGGCGGGCAAGCATGTGGTGACGGCGAACAAGGACTTGATCGCCCAGCATGGCCCGGAACTGACCGCCCTTGCCAACGCTCAGGGGCGGCACCTGCTGTTTGAGGCGGCAGTGGCCGGGGCGATTCCGGTGTTGCGCTTGTTGAAGGACTACTTTCAGGTGCAGGATCTGCTGGAACTGAAGGGCATCCTCAACGGCACCACCAACTACATCCTGAGCGAGATGGAGTCGCAGCAGCTTGCGTTTGCCACGGCACTCAGTCAGGCGCAGGAACTGGGGTTTGCCGAGCAGGATCCGACCAACGACATCAAGGGCTTTGACGCCCGCTACAAGCTCGTGATCCTCACGCACCTGATCACAGGCCAATGGCTGGCCCCGGAAGACATCACGCTGGAGGGGATTGACCACCTCGACACTGCCGACTTCGAGTACGCCAACCGGATGGATCGGCGCATCAAACTGGTCGCCCTGCTGCAACGAACCGACGCGGCGCTCCGCGCCTATGTGCTGCCGTTGATGATTCCGAAGGACGACCTGCTTGCCAAAATCAGCGGCTCGACCAATGTGGTGACGCTGCACGGGCGTTTTTCCGAGGACATCTCTCTGATCGGCAAGGGGGCCGGAAGTCTGCCGACGGCCTCGGCGATTGTGGCGGACCTCAACCGCGTCCAGCACCCGAAGCATCACCGCATGAATGCTGGAGTGTCGGCGCGGCCCTTGGAATCCTTTGACCAGTACTGCTTCCAGCACACGTTGCGCTTTGAGGTCCGCGACCGCCCCGGCATCGTGGGGCACATCGGGCAGGTGCTGGCCGGGCACGGCATCAACATCTACGCCTTGGAGCAGTTGCCTCACTATCAGGACCACGAAAGCCGGCAGGCCATTTTCACGATCACGCTGGAATCGGCGCAGGAGGGCTTGGTGCAAAAGGCGCTTGCAGAGATTCAGGACGCCGACTTCATGGTGGCTCCGGTCGTTATCCTCCGAGAGCCGGTTCCGGAGCAAAAAGGTGCGCCCGTCTGACAATGCTGGAATTTCTCCGCAGACATCGCCTGAGCCTTGCGGTCCTCCTCACCTTGCTGGGCTTGCTGCTGGTGGTGTTCCGGGATCAGGAGTCTCCCCAAGATTCCATCCTCCAGCAGTCTGTCCAGACCTTGGTGCATCCGGCGCAGGCGTTCGTCCATTGGGTGGTCACGGAGGTGGAAGGCGGAATTGACGGCTATGTCAACTTGGTGGACACGAAGGCGGAAAACCAGCGGCTCAAGCAGCGCATCGCATCGCTCCAAGAGCAGCTCGGCGAGTTTCGAGAGGAGTCCATCCAGTACCGTCGGCTCAAGCACCAACTCGCCTTTGCCAAGCAGAATCCGGATCGCAAGGTCTTTGCGGAAATCATTGGGGAGTCGGCGGACAGCATTCACCAAACCCGGATCGTCAACCGCGGGCAGAACGACGGGGTTCACCGCAACCTCGCCGTGATCTTGCAGGAGGGCGTGGTGGGGCACGTTCAGGCTGCATCCCCTTTCCAGTCGGTGGTGCAGTTGGTCACAGATCGCCGCAGCCGTGTGCCCGCGCTGATTCAGCGAAACCGCATCCGGGGGCTGGCCTTTGGCACCCACCACGGGCTGGAACTGCGCCAGATCAACCGCCGGGCCGAGATCAAGGAGGGCGACCGTGTGATCACCAGCGGCTTGGGGCGCATGTATCCCAAAGGCGTGCTGCTGGGCACCGTCGTGGAGGTGCGGCACAAGAGTTACGAGTTGTTCAAAACCGCCGTGCTGGAACCCGCCATCAACTTTGACCAGATTGAAGAGGTGTTCGTGATCATCCGGAGCCACACCCAGCCGCAAGGCCCCCTGTTTTCGGACAAGCCCTGATGCGAATGATTCTGCTCTACTCCGGGTTGGGGATCGTCGTCCTCTGGTGGCATGTCACGCTGGGGCAGGGCTTGCTGGCTCCGGAGTGGCGTCCGAACTGGACCCTGCTCTACCTCCTCCCCCTGCTGCTTCACCGTCCGGAAAGCTGGGTGCTGTTTTACGGGGCGGCGTTGGGGTTGGGGCTGGATGCGCTTTCCCACCTGCACACGGGCGTGTACGCCTTCTCGTTTCTGGCCACGCTGGTGCTGGCGCGTGCGACCACCAACTGGTTCTACTCCGGGAATCCTCTGTTCCTTGGCATCGCCACAACGCTCTTCTCGCTCATCTCCGGGTTGATTTCCCTGCTGCTGCTCAACTCGCTTGAAGCCGAGTTGGGCTGGGGCACGATTTTTTGGAGCCTTGTCGCTCCAACTTCCGTGTTGCACGGCCTGCTTGCCCCACTGGTGGTCCGGGGGGTGACTTGGCTGGAACACCGCATTCTGGAGCCTGCGTCTTGAAGGTTGATGCCTTACCCTTGGAAGAACTGGGCCGGCTCCGGGTTCGCATCCTGATGATTGGGTTTGCGGTGGTGCTGGTGTTCTCGCTGCTGGCGGCGCGGTTGTGGTACTTGCAGGTGATTCAAGGATCGCAGTACGCGGACTATGCGCAAGGGAACCGCATTCGGATCGTGTCCGATCCCGGACTCCGGGGCGTGATTTATGACCGCAACGGGATGGTCCTTGCCGAGAACCGCCCGGCCTATCAGCTTCAGCTCATCCGCGAAGACACCCCGGACTGGCGGGCCTCGGTCGCAACCGCCGCCACGGCGTTGCACCTTCCGCACAAGGAACTGGTCGAACGGGTGAAGCAGGCCAGAGGGCAGGTGCCGTTTCAGCCGATCGTGCTGGTGGACGACCTCGACTACCAGAAAGCCATGCTGGTGGAGACCTATCAGGAGGAGTTCCGGGGAATCTCCATTGTGGTGAAGCCGCGACGCTACTACCCGAACAAGGCCGTGCTGGCCCATGCGCTGGGCTATGTGGGGATCACTAGCGAAAAACTGGCGCACCTTCCCGCCAAGCGGCGCTTCTCCAGCGAAATCGAAGGAAAGGCCGGAGTGGAACTGGTCCGAAACGAACTGCTGATCGGGACCGACGGCGGACGGCAGGTGGAGGTGGATCACTTGGGCCGGGAGTTGAAGGTCTTGAGCGATTTGGTGCCCTCTGTTCCCGGAAAGGACCTGCACCTCACGCTTGATGCTCGGTTGCAAAAAGCCGCCTTTGAGGCGATGGGTGAGGAAACTGGGGCGGTGATCGCCATGAATCCCAAGACGGGCGAAATCCTTGCCCTGAGCAGCCTGCCCAGCTACGATCCCAACCTGTTTTCGGGAGGGATTGACCCCAAGGAGTGGCAGGCGCTGCTCGACCATCCTCAGCATCCGCTGGAGAACAAGGCCATTCAGGGACTCTATCCGCTGGGGTCCATCTTCAAGCTGGTCACGGCGTATGCCGGGCTGGAACTGGGGGCGGTTGCTCCGGAGACGACCCACACCTGCAACGGGGAGTTCTACATTCCGGGCAGGTCCACGCCCTACCGCTGCTGGCTGGAAGGCGGTCACGGCACAGTGAGTGTGGTGGACGCCATCAAGAAGTCCTGCAACGTGTTTTTCTACAACGTGGGCACGGACGTGGGCGTGGACGCCTTGCACGAATACGCCGCTTGGTTTGGCTTGGGGAAGCAGACGGGCTTCATCCTGCCCAACGAGAAGCCGGGGTTGGTTCCCAACACCGAATGGAAGGAGCGGACGCTTGGCGAACCGTGGTACCTGGGAGAGACCCCGACGATTTCGATTGGGCAGGGTTATGTCAGCGTGACCCCCTTGCAGGTTCTCAACATGGTCAACATTGTCGCCAACAACGGGGTGTGGGCACCGCCGCGACTGCTGCTGGATGAGCCGCCCCGCCCTGCCGTGGACCTTGGTTTGTCTCAGGAGTTGCTGGCTCTGCTTCAGCAGGGCATGATTGCGGTGGTCAACGAACCCGGAGGCACGGCCACGCGTGTGCGCTTTGCGGATTTCACAGTGGGCGGCAAAACCGCGACCTCTCAGGTGATCAGCCTGGAAACCCGCGAGTCCCTTCCAGAAGAGGAGCGCGAAAAGCGTGAGTTCCAAAACCATGCGTGGTTCGTGGCCTACGGCCCTGCGGAAGACCCGGAAATCTCGGTGCTGGTGTTGGTGGAACACGGTGGTGGCGGCTCGCGGGCAGCGGCTCCAGTGGCACGGGCGATCCTGCAATTTTACATCGACACCATCTCGTCGCCGCGACAAAACGCCCGCACGGTTCCGGACAAGGCGAAGCCGGCTTTGCTGGCCTACCGCACCCGGCTGCAAGCGGCCTTTCTTCCCTGACTCACTCTGCCATGCTTCAGCAAAACCGTCCTCTCTGCCTTGCCTCCTCGTCTCCTCGTCGGCAGGAATTGCTTTCGCGCTTCGGCTTGGAGTTCCTGATTCAATCTCCGGACATTGACGAGTCGGTGCAACGCCACGAGTCTCCAGAAGCGTTTGTGAATCGAATGGCGCTGGAGAAGGCGCAACAGGTGGCTCCGGAGCATCCGGAGCGCGTCACGCTTGCCGGAGACACCGTGGTGGTATTGGGGCAGAAAATCCTTGGGAAACCTCTGGATCGTGAGGACAACGTTCGGATGCTGGAGCAACTCAGCGGCAAGACCCACGAGGTCTTCACCGCCTATGCGCTGCTGGATGGAATCAGCGGTCCTCGTGTGCAGGAGTTGGTGCGCACACGGGTGTCTTTCCGCAGCCTGACTCCCGAACTGATCCGGGCGTATGTGCAAACCGGGGAAGCCGATGACAAGGCGGGAGCCTACTCCATCCAAGGGCTGGGGACCATGCTTGTTGCGGCTATCGAAGGCTCCTACTGCAACGTGGTCGGCTTTCCGGTGGAGCGCATTCTCGATGAGATGATGCGCCACGGCTGGCTTTCCTGCAAACCCTCGTAGCGTGATGTCCCGGATTTTCCTGCTTCTGTCCGTTGTTGGCGGCCTGCTGACTCAGGCGGCCTCTGTGTCGGCAATTGAACAGACCCACCGGATTCCAGAATCCACAGAGCGGCTGGAAATCCGGATGGAGCACATTCCGAGCTATCGGGAGGTTTACGGGCGTTACGAAAAACGGGTGCCTCTGCACGAGTGGTTGCTTGAGAACGAATCCACTTCCGTTTCCGGGACGATGAGCCGCTCCGAAACCAGAATCCACTTCGCTTACGATTGGGGCTGGACAAGCGACTGGACCGTGAGCGCGGAGAGTGCCGTGATTCACAAATCCCAGACCGCCAGCCTGTCGGGAGGCAGTGGGCTGGAACTGCCGGAATCGGGAACGGTGACCGGCTTGGGAGACACCACGGTGGGTCTGCGCAAGGAACTGTTTGCCAACACCACCTGGTACTCCGTGGGCGGGATGCAGCTAGTGTTGCCCACCGGAACCGCAGGCAAGGCCATCGGCCACTCGCCCAACGCCATTGGAGATCGGCAAACCGACGTTGGCGGCTTCTTCCGGTTCACATGGTACCCTCTTGCTCCGGGCTGGAGAAACGGGTTTGGCCTGCGGGCTTTGGCACAACTGAAAGGCACCCGGAACAACTATCAGGGAGAGCGCGTGACCCACTACCCCGGAAATCAGACGGAGGCGTATTACAACTGGTCCTACGAGGGGAACAATCTCTTTTTCGGGGCAGAGTTGAAGCGGATCGAACGCGGCGCGGCCACGGTGGGAACCTCCCAGCACAACCCGTTGCTGGTGGATCAGGGAACGCTGGAGGTGGGCTTTGGCAATCTCACGGATTTGGAAAAGCACCCACTGCCGCTGCCGTGGCAGTTCCGGCTGAGTTGGAGCAAGTACCTGCGGGCGCGTCATGCTCCCGTGGCTCCAACGTTGGGCCTCACGCTGATGCTGTTTCTCTGATCAGCGCAAAACCACGCGGATTTCCTGCTCGCCAAGCGTGAATGCCCGCTTGAGGGAATTGCCCACGCTCAGGTAGTACCGTCCCACAGGAAGCACCATTTCCGTGATGCTGTCCCGGTCGGTGCGGTAGTGATGCCACGGGTTGTTCCCCATCCGCACCCGGAAGTTCACCCGTCCTGCCCGTCGCCAAACTGAGGCTTCTGTCAGGTCAAGCCGCAGCTTGCCCACCGTCACAACTTCGCTGGCATACTCCGGGGCAAGCGGAAGCCGGGATGGGGGGAGTGGGTCTTCGGTTCCGGCAACACGCTCCACTTCCCGCAGCAGGCGGTTCTGGAACTCTGTGGCACTCAGGTTTCGGAAATCCCGCAGGTCGCTGATTCGGGGAATGGAGGTCGCTTTCTTCACGAACCCCTCCGGAAGGCTGGCTAGGACCAGTGGCTCCGGGAGGACCGCAGGCCGTGTCTGGCCATCGCAATCCACCACCTCCAAATCCAAAGCCCGACCCCGCCGCTGGGCGGATTGGTCAAACACTTCGCGATCCCAGTAGGCGAGGGTGTTGCGCACCTCGATTTCTGTGGAGTACTGATACTGTTCGGAGTAGTAGTGCGCCCGATCCGACAGTCGCACGGCCATCAGGGTGAGTCCAAAATCCCCTTGTGCCGAGGACGTGCGCACCAAGACGTGGTAGGCCGCCAAGTCGTTCGGAACGTGATCCAGCACCTGAAAGGCCACTTTTTCCAGCCGATCCTGTGTTTCGCAGAACTTCGCTTGCAGCAGCAGGGTGTTGAGCTGGATTTGAAGCTGCTGGGCACGGTTGGAAACTTTCTTGATCGGCGGAGGCGCGTACACCTGCAATTCCTCCGGAGTCATGGGCCGCGCTTCGGTTTCCAGCAAATCCTGAAGCTCCATGCTCTCGTCGGTGGCAAATTCGTCTTCAGCCCCGCTGGTTTCCTCCAAGGCGCTCTCCGTGCCTCCTCCAGCCTCGTCCCCCTGCTCCATTTCGGCCTGTGCCATCAACTCCAGGGCGTCGTCGGGATAGGCCACCAGCGAGACCTCATTGAGCATGTTCGCCACGGCGATCAAACGCCCGTCCGGACTCATGGCCCCGTCGCTGAGCGGGGTACGCTCGCCGTTGAGAATCCGGACGAGGTTGCCGCTTTTCAAGTCCCAGAGGCGCACGGTCTTGTCCCGGGACACCGAAACCAGCCCCCGACCATCCTTGGCGAACAGGATGCGGGAAACGATGAAGCCGTGGCCCTCCATCACCCCTTCGGCAACGGGCCGTCCGGGTAGCGTCACATCCCACAAGCGAATGGTCGAATCCTGCGATGCCGAGGCCAACTCGCGACCGTCCATGCTGAACACCACATCGGTCACGCTCTGGCGGTGCCCCTCCAACTCGGAGAGCAACTCTCCTTGCGGGTAACTCCAGAGCATCACCTTGGTGTCTTGGCTGGCGGTGGCAAAAACCGCCCCGTCCGGAGAGAAGGCCACACTGGTGATGGGGGCACCGTGGGCCTTTTCCCGGCGGATCACCTCATTGCTTTCAAGGCTCCACAGCAGCCACTCCTTGTCCGTTCCTCCGGAAAGCAGCACCCGCCCGTTGGGATGGAACGCCAACGCCGTCACCTTGCCGCGATGCTGGCGCAGGTTGCGGGTTTCTTCTCCGCTTTCGGTACTCCAGAAGCGGATGGAGGAATCGCCCCCGCCCGTTGCCATCATCTGGCTGTCGGCATCAAAGCGCAGAACCTGCACCCGGTGGTTCTCAGTTTCGTAGGTGCGCACCACCTCGTGCTTCTCCATGTCCCAGAGCTTGATCGTCTTGTCGGCGGAAGCGGTGGCGAGGTAGCGCCCGTTGTTGGTGAAGTCGAGGCTGTTGACCGGACGCCCATGCTCCTTGAGCGTGGCAAGGAAGGAGGAGGTTCCCAGCCCCCACGTCAGCAGGGTGCCGTCCGCAAGTGCCGCGAGGATTTGCTTGCCGTTGTTGGAGAACCGCACTTTTTCGACGGGTCCGCTGACTGAATCGAGGGCACCAGCGGGCTGTTCCTCACCCAACACCCAGCGGTAAATAGCTCCGTCCTTGCCTGCGGAGAGCAATTCGCGCCCCAGCGGGCTGATGCCAAATCCGTTGACCGATTTGGTGTGCTGCGTGAGTTTTTGCTGCACCTTGCCGTTTTTCCAGTTCCACACGATCAGCGTCCCATCCGCAGAACTCGAAATCAGATGCTCGCCGTTGGGAGTGAACCCCACTTGGGTGATCGGCTTTTGATGCTCAACGAGCGTCCGGATTGGCTTCAGCCCGTCAAGGTTCCAGAGCCGCACCTTGCCGTCCTTGCCGCCACTGACCAGCAGCGGCTCTCGTGGGTGCAGGTGGACGCTTTGCACGGGGCCGCGATGCGCCTTGGCTTCGGAATAAACCAGCTTCAGCGCCTCCAAATCCCAGACGATCACGGCACCGTCTTCGCTGCCGGACACCAATGTTTTTGCAGAACCATCCAGTGCCAAGGCTTGGATCGGAGCCAAGTGCCCCCGCAACGCCTCCAAGGGTTCGGCACGATCCGTGTCCCACACGCGGATGGTGTCGTCCCGGCCTCCGGAGTAGAGGAGGGACTCGCTGGGGTGCGGAACAAACGTGAGCGCCTGATGCTCTCCGGTGGGAAAGGTGCGCTTGCGGTGGCCAGACGAAGCGGACCAAAAACTCAGCTTGTGGTCATCGGCGAGCGTGACCACCGAGCGGCCATCCGGACTGAAGCGGGCTTCGTGGAGGAAGTCCTTCCCGGCCTTGATGGATTGCTGAAGCATGAAGGTTTTCTCGGCGGCCTGCACGGGAGTTTGCAGGAGTCCGGAGAACAGGAGCAGGCCCACTCCCAAGGTCCACTTCAATCGTAGGAATGTGTGTTTACGCATCGCTGACTGCCAAAACGTGGGGCGAGACAAGGTTTGTCGTGCAACTCCACGGGAAATGTGTAGATTAATCAGGTTGTTATGCACTCCTGAATCCTAACCAAACCGCTATGAGTGAATCACCCAACGATTCGGCACAATCTTCTGACGAGAGTTCCGAAGACACTCCCATGCCGCTGACCTCGCACCTGACCGAACTGCGCACTCGACTGGTTCACAGTTTGGCGGGCATTGTGATCGTTTTTGTCGCAGCGTTCTACTGCGAAATGGAATTTGACCAGCCCATCCTGAGCATTTTCCGGAAGCCGCTGGACGACCGCAACATCCCGTTGCACTTTCTGGAACTGACCGAGCCGTTCTTCACCTACCTGCGCATCGGCCTCTACGCCGCGCTCTTCCTGACCTTTCCTTACGTGCTTGGGCAGTTGTGGCTCTTCATCCGTCCGGCCCTCTATTCTCGCGAGCGCAAGGCGGCGTGGCCGTTCGTGCTACTCTCCTACCCGCTGTTTGTGGGCGGCGGGCTGTTCGGCTACTTTGTGGTGCTGCCCTTTGGTTACGATTTCTTCCTCGGCTTCGAGAACGAAATCACGCTGCCGACCCTCAGCATGTCCTCGTACCTGTCGCTGACGGTCCACCTGCTGTTTGCGTTCGGGTTGGTGTTTGAACTGCCCACCATCACCTTCATCCTCACCCGGTTGGGCATCATTGACGCCGACTGGCTGAAGACCAACCGCAAGTACTCGCTGGTGGTCATCTTCATCGGGGCTGCTATCCTCACCCCTCCGGACGTGTTCACACAAACACTGATGGCCGGGCCGCTGATCATCCTCTACGAGATCAGCATTTGGGTGGCTCGCTTCACCGGAAGTGACTCAACCACCAAGGCTCCAGCCAAATCCGCCGCCTGACGCTCAAATCATCGGCAAGCGATCCGTTGGGTTCCGCTCCAGAAATTGCTGGTCGTGGTAGTAGCGGATCGTGGTGTTTGCCGAGGCGTGCCGGGCGTAGCTCTGCACCTTTTGCAGCGGCTCTCCAAGCTCCAGCGCGAGCGTGATGGCCGTGTGCCGCAGGTAGTGTGCCGAGATGCTGAGGCCCACCGCACGGCCCAGGCGCACCACCACGTCGTTCACGCCCTTGCCCGACATCGCTGCTCCCATCGTCCGGAACCCCAGTGAGGGGAACACCCACGGGCTGCCCACGCCCTGTTCTTGCAGTGCCCTGCGCCACTCCTGCAAATCCTCGTTCAATTCGCGGCGCAGCTTGAGCCGCTGCGGGGCACCGCTCTTGGTTTCCTGCAACACGATCACATGGTGCTGGCCGTCCGGCTGGATGTCCTCCCACTGCAAACCCGCCGCTTCACTGCGCCGTGCGGCGGTCAAATAGAGGAATTTCAGTAGCAGGGCGTTGCGTTGCCGGAGCAACGGGGCCGTGCGGGCATCGTAGTCCAGTCGCTCGTTTGCCTCAAGCATTGCGTTGAGCTGCGAGATTTGCAGAGACCCCTTGTTGCTGAACGCAGCGACTTTTTCCGTCCGCAGCACCGAGGGCTGAATCGGGTTTTCCGGAAAGTGCCCGAACTCGGTCAGCACCTTGAAAATCTTGCGCAGGGCGCTCATTGCCTGATTGATGCTTGCCGGCTTCCAGCCCAAGGATTTCAGGTGTTGTTTGTACTCCAAGAGCCGCACGCTGTCCACCTCCCGCAACTCCTCCAGCGAGCGCACTTGCGTCCATTCCTGCAACTGCCGGAAAGCCCGGGCATAGGCCCGCCGCGTGTTTGGAGCATACTCCTGAAACAGCAAATCCAAGGCTTCGGCTGGACCCAGTTTCGGTTTTTCCGCAACCGCAACCTCGGAGGAAGGCGGCAGGGGTTGGTCCGGAAGCTCTTGGGGCAACAAGGAGTTGAGCGGCATCGTCAGGGCTTGAGGGTGATGTTGACCACATAGGGCGGATTCCGGACCAGCACCTCCTGCGGCGGGGGCAGTTTCAGCGTGTTCACTACCTTCATCAGTTCCTGATTGAACGAGCGGGACTGGCTGGGGGCCAGCAATGCCCGCTCCACAATCCGTCCGGTGGCGTCAATGCTCAGTCGGATTCGTGCTTCAATCGCAGAGCGCCCCAGCTTGTTCAGCTTACGAAAGAACAGCAGCCGTGTCTTGATCTGTTGCCAGATGGCCTGATTGTAGCGTTTTTCAGCGACCCGGAACCGGAGTTGGTCCAAGGAACTGAGGGGCTTGGGAGACAGGTCGCTTTTTTTTGGGGCGCTCTTTTTCGGGGCACTCTTTTTTGGAGCCGGCGAGGGCTGGGGAACGAGAGCCGCCACCAGTTGCTTCGGTTCGTCTGTTGCGGGAAGCGTGGTGGCTTCCTCGGCAGGAGTCGGGGTTGTTGCTCTGGGAGTCGGCGGAGTTTCTTCAGGAGTCGGCGGAGTGTCTGTCACCACGATTTGCTGCCGGACGGGAGGTTGCTTGGAAACCTCTGGAACGGTTGCTTTGCTCGGCTCTGCCGGAGCATCTTGTTGTAGCGTCTCCACGACACGCAGGCTTTGTTGCGACAGCACATCCACGATCCGTTTTTTGGGGGAAGCCTTTGTGTTTTTGGAAAGTGCCTTTGCCGCCGGAGGGTCTGTTTTTGCGACCGCCGATGAGGCCGCAGGTCGGGGCTTCGGAGTTGTGGCCTGCGGTTTTGATTGGGGCTTGGCCTTTTTCAAAGCTTGGGGTTGAGCACGAACCGCCACCACTCGCACCACCTTCACAAGACGCTCCGGACTGACCGCCACCACGTGCTTTTCCAGCAACGGAAGCCGCTGCAACACTTGGGGCGTGGCCGTCTCCAGTTCGGCTCCGGGCACCCCAAAGGACTGGTATTGCCGATCCGGCCCCAGCCAAAAGACGCGCACGGTTTTTTGGTCGTGTCGAATCCAGAACAGGTGCGCTGCCGGAAGGGGTTCCAGCGCATCCACCGCACAAGAAGCGTCCGCGCAGGTTGAGGGTTGCTCCTGTAAGCGGGACTGCTCCTGCTCAAAAGCAGATTGCAGGGAGACATCAAATTGTTGCTGCAACTGTTCCAGCACCTTGGCCTGAAGCTGTTGCAGGGCGAGGTCCGGAACAGCATTCCCGCCTTGGGGCTTTGCCAAGACCGCATACTGCCGAGCCTGTGCGTTCCCAGTACTCAGGCATAGGCCGACCAGTCCGGCCAACACCAATCCGGCGAGCCGTTTGTGAGTGTCTTGAAGCAGAGTTGTCCGGTTCATGAGTGGATGGAACGGTGAAATACCCATAAGCGCATCATGGCGCACCTGCCCGCATCTTTGCAAGCATTCTTCCTGCTTCCCCGGAAACTGGCAAAGAATTCGCAGCACTGTCTCTTGCAAGACCGACTCCCTTCACGGATAAAATGACACAGAAATCCACTTCCGAGAACTCTCTGCCTGAAACCCGACAACGGCAACGGGTGGTGGACACCCTGACCCGGCTGATGGTCACAGACCGTACGATCACAGCGGCAGAGATGCGCTTCCTCAAGGACATGTTTCACCGACTGGACGACAGCCAGCTCAAGCAGGTCCTTCATTCCTGGTTTCCTAACGAACGTCAAGCCCGGGCCGTCTATCTGGAAAAGCGGTTCCATCAGTGCCAGCAGATGTACAGCGGTGCCGGCAACTGCTGACCTCGCCTTGCGATGAACCGCGACATCCTGCGGCTGGCCCTTCCCAGCATTGCCGCAAACGTGTCCGTGCCGTTGTTGGGCATCGCCGACACGGTGTTGGTGGGGCACATGGCATCCGTGTACTACATCGGTGCGCTGGCGCTGGGCACCATGGTTTTCAACTTCCTCTACTTCGGGTTCAATTTTCTTTCGATGGGGACCACGGGCCTGACTGCTCAGGCGTTTGGTGCCCAGGACTCCGCCGAAATGACGCGGGTGCTGGAACGCGCACTCCTGCTGGCCTTCGCGCTGGGGGGGCTGTTGGTGCTTCTGCGACCCCTGCTGGCACTGGCGATTTTCTCATGGGTGGAGGCGTCTCCGGAGGTGCTGCACCACGCCAAGGAGTATTTCCACATCCGCATCTGGGCCGCCCCGGCCACCTTGGGCCTGATGGCGATTCAGGGGTGGTTCCTTGGGGCACAGGACGCCAAGACGCCGATGATCCTGATGGTTGCGGTCAACGGCTTCAACATTCTGGGAAACCTCGCCTTTGTCTATGGCGTGGGGATGCAGTCGGAAGGAGTCGCGTGGGGCACGCTGGTTGCGCAGTACTCTGGGCTGGGGCTGGCGGCGTTGCTGCTGCATCGGCGCATTTCGCTCCGAAACTTGGGAGGAAACTGGTCGGTCACCTTTGATCTGGGGAAGCTCCGAAACTACTTCTCGGTCAATGGTGACATCATGGTCCGCACCGTGCTGCTGATCGGCTCGTTTTCGTTTTTCACCATCGCGTCGGCATGGAACGGCGACCTGATTCTTGCAGCGAACTCCCTGCTGATGCAGCTCTGGGGGCTTTCGACTTACGGAATGGACGGCTTCGCCAATGCCGGACAGAGCCTGACCGGACGCTTCATTGGCGGCAAGCACCCCCAAGAGCTGAGACGCTGTGTGCGGTTGCTCATGCTCTGGGGCGGAGCGGTTGGGGTTGGGTGTGCATTGGTTTTTGGAGTGGCCGGAGAGGTGATCCTTAGCTGGTTCACGGACAAGGCCGAGGTCATCCAAGCCGCTGTGGTGTTTTTGCCGTGGATCGTTTACGGCACTCCGCTCAACATGCCGGCCTTCATCTGGGATGGCGTGTTCATTGGAGCCACGGCCTCTCGTGCCATGCGCAACGCGATGCTGGGATGCACCACCGTTTTCTTTCTGGCGTATCTGGTGTTCCATCCGCTGTTCCAGAACCACGGACTCTGGCTGGCACTCACGCTCTTTATGGTCGCCCGCAGCGTTTCCCTCACGTTGCTGGCCCCTCGCCACGTTTTCGCCCGCGCCGGGTGAGCCGTCACTCTGAATCGGACCCCAACTGGACGGAGAGCTTCATCAGGGCCGAACGGATGCGCTCGTTGTCCGGATCCACCCGCAACGCTTGTTCCCACGCCTGTTGTGCTTGTTTCGGCTGGCCTTGTTTCCGGTGCAGCACCCCAAGGTTCCACCACGCCACCGCATAGTCCGGGTACTTCCGTGTGAGGCTCTCCAGAAAGCTCTGGGCTTCGTCGTAGCGCTTGTTCCGAATCAGCACCGTGCTGAGGCGGAGCAGGGCGCGTGGGTTGTCCGGGCGCAAGTTCAAGGCTGTGCGATAAGCCTCTTCTGCACGGTCGTAGTGTCCGAGTTTTTCGTAGGCGTAGCCAAGGTAGAGGACCACTCCGGGGTCTTCCGGGAAGCGGCGTTGCAGCCTCTGCAAGCGTCCCGATGCGGCTTGGGGCGTGCCGCGACGGATTTCGATGCGGGCAAGATAAATTTGGGGTTCGGCCAGCACAGGCATGGAGATGCTCAAGTCCTCAAACATCTGCTGTGCCGAATCCAGTTCGCCTTTCCGGAAATGCTCTTGTGCCGCGCCCAGCCGCTCCTCGTAGTCCGATTGGGACTGTGAGGACTCGGGAACCAGCCACGGGGCTAGCGGACGGATCAGGGTGTGGTAGGGGGGCAGGGTGCGGTAAGTGCTGTCCGCCAAAAAGGGGTAGAGCCGCAAGCCCTTCTGGATGAAGAGCTTGCCCTCCTGCGGGATTCGGCCAATCACCAGCCCGTAAACCAGCAGGGCTGGCCCCTCGAACGGGTTTTTCGCATTGGCGATCACGGCTTCGGACTTGGCTTTCAGTGTCTCGCCCTGAAGGTAGTAGCTCAGTGACAGCAACGTGCTGATTTCAGAATTTCCCGGCTGGCGGACTTTCAGGGTTTGCAGCCGCTCGTCCGCTTTTTTCAGGATCGGCACATACGCGGGGTTCTGCTCTCCGGCCAGCAAGAGGTCGAGCAGCGCCTCCTGCTCCAAGACTTGCTCCTCCAGCGAGGGGTGATCCGCGACCAAGCCGTGAAGCTGGCTGCGGAAAACGCCCCATTCTGGAGAATCCCGCTTGGGGATGTCCTGATCCTGCCACTGGTAAAACGCACGGAGGGCGCTCCACGTCTGCCCTCTTGGAAATCCGGACAACTCGGAAAACGCCGGAATCTCGCTTCCCAAATCCTTCAGCACTTCCGCGAGGAACACGTCCGGAGTACCCAAGGGATAGCTTTTGGAAAGGCGAGTCACCTGCGTGGTGTTGTCCGTGGCCTGCACGATCTGCCATTCCACCCCCACACGGCGCAGCACCTTCTGGATTTTGGCATCCACCAAGAGTTCCAGTTGCGCTTCTTGGACAAGGGCGCTCAACGCATCAGGCGAACGGCTGCCAGAACGCGCCTGCCAAAGCCGTGCGGTGAAAGGAGACATCACCGCGAAGCGGTTGCTGAAACGGAGTTGTTGTGAAAGTTCGTCCTGAAGGAAATGGCCGAACCACTCATCCCCCTGAGACGGGTAGATGACGAGGGGCTTCAGGATTGCGGTATGCGGACGGCTGTGAAGGGCGACAGGAAACAAGAGCGCCAGCAGCAACGCTGACACGCCTGTACCAAGCCAGCCCCTCAAGCGAGCGGCTGGAGCAAAGTAAGAGAGGCAGCCCGCCATCCACACACTCCAGAGAGGCGGGACGAAAAACTCAGTAGCCCTGATTGGGCGTATCGTAAGAGGGCGCCTGATAGGTGGTGGTGCCAGAGTTCGAACCTTCACCGTCAGCCTCCCCAGAAGCCTCCGTATCGGCCTCTGCGGATTCTGCTTCAGCAGAGTCACTGTCCTCATTGCCTTCCGAAGAATCTTCCTCGCTGGCGGCGGCGGAACTGTCGGCACCTTCGTTTTCGATCTGCTCAAATTTTTCGATGAGGGCCGTCAGTTTCTGCTCCCACTCGGCTTGCTGGGCTTCGAGGCTGGTTTTGGAGGACTGCAACTCCTCATTGGCGGATTGCAGTTCGTCATTGGCGGATTGCAGTTCGTCATTGGCGG
>CAZQXS010000012.1:29744-46854 GCA_964597275.1 uncultured Pseudomonadota bacterium
TCATTGGCGGATTGCAGTTCGTCATTGGCGGATTGCAGTTCGTCATTGGCGGCCTTCATTTCCGCATTTTCCATGCGGTAAAGTTCGAGGGTGTCGACCATCTCTTGGACTTTCCCTTCCAAACGGCTCATCAACTCAGTGCTCATGGTTCATTCCTTGATGTGATTTTGGGAGGCTCCACCTCCTTGGGGAGCTTAACAATTGGGTTCAATCGAGTCCGACCGCCAGCGAAGCGGGCGTTTGCCGGAAGCGGAATTGCAGGACTCAAGTAATACGGAAGTGGCCATGAAGTCAAGTGAAAACTTCACGACCTCCTGCGAAAGCACTCACGCGGGTACCTTCTGTTGGACGCGACCCCGACGCGGGGAGGCGTGCAGTGCAAACAGCCGCTTTCGGATTTTGGCAAGCACCTGATCTGCTGAAAGCCCGGCATCTTCATGCTGCTGATCCGGAGACCCTTGGGCAATGAAGCGATCCGGAATGCCAAAGACCTGCGTGGGCACGGTGACTCCGGCCTGGCTCAGGACTTCCAGCACGCCGCTGCCGAATCCGCCGTGTGCCGTGTTCTCCTCCAGCGTCACCAGCAGGCGCACGGTGGTAGCCAAGCTGGTGATCAGCTCGGCATCCAGCGGCTTGACAAAGCGGCCATTGACCACCGCCACTGAAAAGCCATCGGCCTGCAGGGCTTCGGCAACCTCTTCCGCGACTGCAACCATCGTTCCTACCGCTAGCAGGGCCACCTCATTTCCAGGTTGCAGCAGGTGGGCTTTGCCCAGCTCGATAGGCGGCACGGAGCTTTCGTCCAAGCTCGCGGTGTTGCCCCGCGGGTAGCGCACCGCGCTGGGACCGCTTTCATAGCCGTGGGAGAATTCGACCATGCGCCGCAGTTCCGCACCGTCCTTGGGAACCATCACCACCATCTCCGGAATCATCCGGAGGTAGGTGAGGTCGTAGGCGCCGTGGTGGGTCGGCCCGTCGGCCCCAACGAGTCCGGCCCGGTCCAGCATGAAGCGCACGGGCAGGTGCTGCACGGCGACATCGTGGATGATGTGATCGAGCGCGCGCTGAAGGAAGGTCGAGTAGATTGCCACGAAGGGCTTGATTCCGGTGGTCGCCATTCCGGCTGCCGAAGTCACGGCGTGTCCCTCCGCGATGCCCACGTCCAGCACGCGATCCGGAAATTTCCGTTGCAGGCCGATGATCCCGGTCCCGCTCATCATCGCCGCACTGGAAACCGTCACCTGCGGATCCTGCTCCATCAGCTCGCCGAGCTTGTCGGCGAACACCTTGGAGTAGCTGGTTTCCTTGACCGCTCCCGGCTTTTTGGTGAGGAACTCCCCGCTTTCCGGGACGAAAGGCTTCACTCCGTGGTACTTGAAAGCGTCTCCCTCCGCAGGGTCGTAGCCCTTGCCTTTTTGCGTGAGGGCGTGGACCACGATTGGCCCGTCCAGTTCCTTGACATGCTCCAGCAAGTCCACCAGGTCCTTGAGGTTGTGACCGTCAACAGGGCCGAAGTAGCGCCAGCCCAACTGCTCAAAGAGCATTCCGGGCGACCAGAACGACTTCACCGAGTCGTGAATGCGCTGGAGTCCGGAGTGGACCGTTTTGGAGAAGGGCACCTTGGTGGCCATCTCCAACGCCTCCTCCCGGATGATGTTGTAGGGTTTGGAAATGCTGATGCGCGTGATGAACTTGGAGAGAGCGCCCACGTTCGGGTCAATGCTCATGCCGTTGTCGCTGTACACCACCAGCATGCGCTTGTCGAGGAAGCCGTTGTGGTTGAGCGCCTCAAACGCCAGCCCTCCGGTCATGGCCCCGTCTCCGATGACGGCGATCACCTGATGCGGCTGCTCTTGCAGATCGCGTCCAACGACCATGCCGACTCCGGCGGAGATCGAGGTGGAGGCGTGTCCGGCACCAAAATGGTCATACCGGCTCTCCTCGCGGGAGAGGAATTTCTTGATCCCGCCCTTTTGGGAAAGGGTCTCAAACCGCTCGCTCCGGCCCGTCAGCAGCTTGTGGGCATAGGCTTGGTGCCCGACGTCCCAGAGCAGGCGGTCCTGCTCCAAGTTGAACACCTTGAACAAGGCCACCGTCAGTTCCACCGCCCCCAAGGACGAGGCAAGATGCCCCCCTCGTTTGCTGGTCACTTCGATGATGCGATCGCGGCAATCCTGAGCCAGTTGTTCCAGCTCTCTCAAAGAGAGGGATTGAACATCCTGTGGTTGTGCGATATGGTCTAGCTGTTTTCCCATTGTGGTTTGCGCACGCTCAGTTCAGTATCGGCCACTAGCAGAGGAAGCGTTTTGAAGCACTGTCCCCGTAACCCTTTATTGTCTGGAGAATCTCGTGAGTGATCAAGCTGTCCTTGAACAGGCCAAGAAAATTCAGTCGTCTCTGAAGAAGCAGCGCCAGCCAGTTTCGCAGGTGCAGGATGCCCAGCGCGAGACGCAAGCGATCAGCCAGTTTGTGCGGGCCGCGCTCAGCCCGGAGCATCGCTGGTTCATTTCCGGAGAGGAGCAGCAGGCCATCGCGGCGACCTTCAAGCTCATCAACCAAACCTTTGCCCAACTCTACGAACAGTGTCGCACACCGCACCACTTCCAGCAACAGGCAGCGAAGTACATTGCGATGGGGAAGCAAATCTCCCACCTCTCGCACTGCATCCACATGAGCCTTGACCACGGCTTCTACATGGCCGAGCCGCGCGGGGTTTCTCCGGGAAGCGCCCTCGCGCTTTCGTGGCAGGAACTGGAACGGATCATGGCCGGGGTGAAGGAACAAGGCCAGTGGGTCCGGAACCCCCTGCCCACGCCAGTGGAGGACGAGACCAAGCAGCAACTTCTCGAACTGCACGAAAAAGCCTCCGGGCTGATGCAGAAGCTACTGGCGAACAGCAAGCTCAAGGACACCAACCACACCCTTTCGGTGAATGATCTTCAGGAAGTGTACGAGTATTTTCAAATTGTCCGCAAGCTTCTCGATCTGGAAGAGCAGGCACAGGCGGAATCTGTGAAAGCGGCTCCGAAGGCCCAGCCCAACGGTGTGGACTCCGAACAGCTTCACCACCAACTGGACCAACTCAAGCAGCGCATTGCCTCGGAATCCAGCGCCGAAGTCCACAAGCTCCGGGCCAGCGCCTCACTGGAGGAGGTGGTGCTGACCGACGCACAACTCCGGCTGGAATTGCTCTACGTCCCCCTTGAACCGGTTCGCTACCTGAGAATCTGCAACGACCGTCTGGAGTCGCTGTGTGCAACAGATCCGGCCTCTGGAATCCCCGAGTTCGACAAGGAGACCGCAGACGCGCAAGCCCAGTTGCAACTGATCGTGAGCGGGTTGCAGGAAGCACACGACGCGCTTTCGCAAATTGCCGCCATTCTCAACAGCCTCTCCATCTCCTTCGGAAAAATTTACAACAACGCCTCGTCCCGCAGTGTCACCCACGTCTTCCTCAAGAAGACATTGGAGACCATCCGGGGACTGCTCCAGAAGGCCGTCCGTGTTGCCGAAGCCCGACAGCAGGTGTTGGCCAACCTCAACAGCCACGTTGATCGCTCCGGGCTGTTCGAGCGGGCCGTGATTGAGGGGGTCGCCCACGGCATCACGCTGGTGGACGAAAGTCGGTTGCACTTGGAGGAGTATGAGGAGCGGCTCAACGACCACCTCAAACTGCTCCTGCAATCTCCCGACATGCGGGGGGTTGCGTTGTTCCAGCGCTTCCACAAGGCCTATGAGGAGCGGACGTCGCTGTCTTCGGCCTGCATGGTGCTGGGCAGCGTCTCGCAGGTGTTTGACCAACTGCTCGCCACCATGCGGCAGATGCAGGAGGCGCAGGAGGCACTGCGGGCGGCGGTGAAAGACAATGCTGACCCGGAATCGCAGAAGGCCAAGCTCTCCGAGATTGTGCAGCAAGTTCCAGAGGCGGTTCAGGAGCGGCTCAGCGTGTGTCAGGCTCAGACGGAGGAACTGGAGTGGGTGGTTGCGGAGATGCTGGAAGCGGCGACTCCCGAAGAGCGGAGGTTTCTTGCTGAACTGGACCGGGAACTGGTGCCTGTGCGGACCCGCCTGAAGGCCAAAGAAGAGGCCGCCAAGGAACTGGCAAGGCACGAGTCTGCCAAATCCGTTGCCGGCACGGTCGCCGCCCAGAAGGAAAAGTCACTGTCTCAGGGCTTGCTCAAGCACCATATCCATCAGGGCGCCGTCGGTGAAAGCCACTTTGACCCCTTCCCGTCGAACATCATGTCGGTGCTGAAGGCCGCTCTGAAGGACATTCCGCGTTCACGACGCGCCAAGATGCTCCATCACGTTCTGACGCATCCCCACATGTTTTTCAATGTGCTGGACAAACTGGAGTCGGAGTTCGAGCCTGGCGGGGCGCCGGTGGTCAATCTGGAGATGGGCATGTTTGAAAGCCGGGAGACCATTGACTTTCTGCTGAACTTTGTGCGTCTGAAGTTTTTGGCTTCCGGATACTTCAATCCGGGAGGACAGCCGTACACCTACGACGTTCAGAATCGGAGATTTGAGATTTCGGGTCCGATGGAAAAGTACCTGATGCTCAGGAAGGGAGCTTTTGAAACCCCCAAGAATATGTTCACTCGGCTGGTGCGGGGGCTGCTGGGCATGGACGAGCCTAAGTTGTTGGGGAATGCCCTTTCGGAGCAGGGGTTGATGATCTTCACCAGCGACTTTGTGCTGCGCAAGGAAGAGCAGCACATTGTGCAGGACGCCTTGGTCAAGGCGAACATGCCGGTCAATTGATCAGAATCCGGTGCGGAGGCCGAGCGCAAGCTGGACCGCGCCTCCCGAGTTTTTCGGAAGTTTGAGAGACGCAAAATCCAGCCCCAGCAACCAAACCACGAGGTTCGTTTCCCACGGGCTCCAACTCCAGCCCAGGTGCAGCAGTTCCGCCTTGGCAGAGCCTCCCGCCGCACCCTCCACCTCCACGGACTTCCACTCCAGATTCCGATAGGTCAGGCTGGCCGATTTTCCGGGGGTCTGGCCCCAGCGGTTGCGCAGGCCGACTTCATAGCCGGCGCCGTCTTCAAGAGCCGTCAGCCCGCCAACTTGGGATTTGAACCCCAAGGCTGACTTGGGGCTGCGCAACGCCAGGAATTGGAGGTAAAGCCCCGGATTCCCCCCGTCCTCGTCAAACAAATGGATGGCGAATCCGGCGGCACCTGTGGTATAAATACTCCCTCGTGTTCCTACCGATTGATACAGTTGGAATTCCGGAATGACCGGGAACGATTGCGCGGACGCTGTGGGAGCGAACAGCAGCAGCGTTCCCCAACCGAGTGTGATGAGCAGTCTTTGAATCAGCATATTCCTGTGAAGTTAACGTGGCTCAAGGTGGTACCACACTTTCGCGCAGGTCACAACCCCAAGCACACACGATGCACTATCTGAGCACACGCGGAGGCATGCAGGGGCTGTCTTTTGAGGACACCCTGATCGCAGGGCTGGCCGAGGACGGGGGGCTGCTGGTCCCGGATTCCCTGCCGCAGGTGCAGGAGCGGCTTCCGCAGTGGCGCGGCCTGTCCTATCAGGAACTCAGCCTTGCCCTCATCCGGGAATTCACGGGAGACTCCTTTTCGGAAGGCGACCTCCGCCCCCAGATCGAGCAGGCTTATCGCCGCTTCACGCATCCGGAGGTCACGCCCATCCGCACGCTCGGTGGCTTGCACCTGCTGGAACTGTTTCACGGCCCCACCTTTGCGTTCAAGGATGTGGCGCTTCAGTTGTTGGGCCACCTCTTCGAGCATGCCCTGAAAAAACGTCGGCAGCCCTTGCGCATCCTCGGCGCGACCTCCGGAGACACGGGCAGTGCCGCGATCCACGGAATGCGCGGGCACGAGGGCATTTCCGTGTTCATGCTGCACCCCAAGGGGCGGGTGAGTCCGGTGCAGGAGCGGCAGATGACGACGGTGCTGGACGCCAACATCCACAACATTGCGGTGGAGGGTTCGTTTGACGACGCCCAGCACATCGTCAAGGAACTGTTCGGCGATCTTGAGTTCAAGGCCCGCCACCAGCTTGGCGCGGTTAACTCGATCAACTGGGCGCGCATCCTCGCCCAGATCGTGTACTACTTTTATGCGTGGGCGCGGGTTTCCCGCGACACTGGAGAAGCGGTCAACTTCGTGGTTCCGTCCGGAAACTTTGGCAACGTCCTCGCAGGCTACTACGCCCAGCAGATGGGGCTGCCGATCCGCCGCCTTGTCGTGGCCACCAACGAAAATGACATCCTGCACCGCTTCTTCAGCAAAGGCGAATACCACGCCGCTGGAGTCCGCCAGACGCTGAGTCCTTCGATGGATATCCAGATCTCCAGCAATTTTGAGCGCTACCTGTTTGACCTCGGCGGGCGTTCCCCGGAGCAACTCAGGCGCTGGATGCAGGATTTTCAGGAAACCGGACGCCTCACGATTGACGGCGAGCGGCTGCAAGCCGCGCAGGCAACCTTTGCCTCCGCAAGAGTGGACGAAGCTGGAACGCTCAGGGCGATCCGTGACACTTACGAGGACCACGGCTACCTGCTCGATCCCCACACGGCGGTCGGAGTGGGGGCGGCCCAGCAGGTGGAACTCGAAGGCCCGGTGGTCTGTCTGGCCTGCGCCCATCCTGCGAAGTTCGGATCGGCGGTGCAAAAGGCCGCAGGCACGACTCCGGAAATGCCCCCGCCACTTGCCGAACTGGAGCATCTGGAAACACGCTGTGCCGTACTTCCCGCGCAGGCAGACGCGGTTCGTGAACACATCACCCAGGCACTCAATGGCTGAGATGGCCACGACCTCGGCATTCGATGGCGAAAAGCCAGATCCGCCTCACTCCCTGAAAGACAACCCGCTTGGGTTTGGGGCGGCAGATCCTATTTCCTATGAACCTTTCCGGAAGCACCGGGCCACTTGGGCGGCATCCTTTCGTCGGGGGCTGGAGTACCGCATTTTCTGCTTTGGAGTCTGGCTGGGGCAGACGCTTTCCGTGTCTCGGCTCCAGCAGCTTGGGCGCATCACTGGGAGGCTGGCGTACCACCTCTTTCCCAAGGATCGGGGCATCGCTGAAACTCAGCTTGCGCGGGTTTTTCCGGAAGTCAGCAGCACCGAGCGTCAGCAGTGGTGCCGGGAGTGCTTCCAGAGTTTCGGGCAGTTTTTGTTCGAGTTTCTGGGCATGTCCCAAATTGCCAAAAACCCGGAACACTGGCTGGGCGTCGAGAATCCCCAAGTGCTGGAAAACGCCCTCAAGCAGGAAAAGGGCGTGATTGTGCTGACCATGCACCTGGGCAACTGGGAACTGTTCAGTGTGCTGGCCGAACACCTGAACCAGCCGATGGTCGCGGCGGTGGCCAATGTCCCGGAACCCCGGATCAACCAGAAAATGCGGGAAATGCGCGAACGCGGGCCGATGCAGGTGGTGCCGCGTGGCGATGATGAGGCACTGGGGCGCATCCTCAACTGCTTCCGAAACCGCGAGGTGTTTGTGCTGGCGACGGATCAGGACACCAACGTCCCCAGCATTTGGGCACCCTTTTTCAACCTGCCTGCGAAAACCCCCATCGGGGCCACCGCTTTTGCGCTCATGAGCGGGGCACCTGTGGTGAGCGGACTCTTTGTCCGGGGAAAGGGCGGTCGGTTCCGGCTGCATCTGGCAGACCTTGGCGTGCAGAAGAAACAGCCCCAGGAGTCGGATGAGCAGGCGACCTTTCGTGTCACCCGGAACCTGAATCGGCAGATGGAAGCCCTCGTGCGGCAGCATCCGCAGCAGTGGGCGTGGTTTCATCGGCGCTGGCGGCACAAACCCACCGAGGCGGAGTTGGCCCGGATGCAAGCCCTGGAGGAGGAAACATGCCGTTCGTGATCGCCAACCGCCAGCGCATCCACTACGAGATCGCCGGAGAGCGCGGGCCGTACCTGCTATTGCATGGGCCGTTTATGGTGGGGCTGGATGCTTGGAGGCAGGCGGGCTACATCGAGCAGTTGGAGGAAACCTTCCGGCTGGTGATCATTGAGCCGCTTGGGCAAGGTCGCAGCGAGGCTCCCTTGGAATCGGAGTATTACTCCATCAGTGCCCGTGCGGCGCAGGTGCTGGAAGTCCTGCGAGAAGTCCAGGTGGACTACACGCATTTCCTTGGGTTTGGCTTGGGGGCGCAGGTGGGGTTTGCGCTGGCGGTTTCGACCCCGGAGCGCATCCGCACCCTTGCCACTGCCGGAGCGCATCCGTATCCGCTGATTGACGAGCTTCAGGTGCTGGAAGAGGCACAGGGCCAGCTTCGTGCCGGGCACATCGCCGCCTACCTTCAGCAGTGGCGCTCCGAGGAGCACTTGTCCGGTGAGCAGCAGGAGCAAATCGCCAGCGGCAACCCGGAGGTGTATGCCGTCAGCCTGGCCGAATCCTCCCGCTGGGAAGGGGTCAGCGAGCAGTTGAACTCGATTCGAATGCCCATCCAGCTTTTCACCGCCACCTCCGAATCCCGCTTTCTGTCCGTTCGGGAAGCCGGTCGTCAACTGCCCAACGGACGTTACACGATCCTTCCCAAAATCCAGCACTCTCACGGGCTTTGGCACCCGGACTTGATCCTGTCACCGCTCCAAGAGTTCTACCACCGCCAGTGCTGATGCGTATCTGCCGGACACTCCGCACGTTTTCCCTGCTTGTCGGTTTTCTGCTTTGCTGGGTTCCGAGCATGGTCGGCGCGGTTCCCATTGCCGTGCTGTCTCAAGTGTCCGGGGAGGTGCGCATGTGGCAGGATCAGGCCACGGCGGCCCAAAGAGTCACGGAGGGGACGCTGCTTTTTGCCAACCACCACCTGCGCACTCTGGACGACGGCAAGGTGACGCTCGCTCTGCGAGACGGCTCGGAACTCCGGGTGCTGGAAAAAACCCAGTTGCACCTCGTTCGCAAATCCGAGCGGACGCTGACCCCAAGCGGGAGCCTTCAGGTCACGCTCTACCACGGCACCCTCAGCGCATGGTTCCGCAAGCGCGGCGTTTCGCATCGGTTGACCACTCCCGCACTCAGCATCGAATCCGGGAAAGCCGAGTTTCAGGTTCAGGCGACCAAGTCGCACACGAGTGTTGCGGTGGCCTCAAGTTCCGTCCGGGTCCGCAACCGTGCGGCCACGCTGATGCTGAAGGCGGGAACCCGGATTTATCGGGCGCGGGTCAACGACAAGCTCTTCCAGACCGTGAACCCCGTCCCCCATGCTCTGCAACTGAAACTCGTGAACCCGCAGGAAATCACGAATGTCGCCTCGGACCTGCCGGTTGAGTTTTCGGTGAGTCTGATCCGACGGGGGCGTGGCGGTGGAGTGGACCGACCGGGCTGGGTTCGCCTCACCAGCAGCTACGACCGACTTGAGATTCCGCAGCGGGTGCCGCTGAAGCGTGACGGGAAAGCCGTGGTGCAAGGCACCCTCAAGCCGCCTCATCCGGAGGATCGCTTGTTCAATGGCAAGGTGAGGGTTCGTGCGACCACCGACAACCTTGGACTGTTTGGGGTGGAGCGCGGGCTTTTGAATTTCGCAATTCCGGCCTCTCATTGACCCACGCGGGGTGAAACCATGCTCACGGAATTCGGCTGGGTGGGGGCGGGGATCACGGCGGGATTGGCCGCAACGCTGGCCCTTCAGTGGTGGTTGCGAAAAAACTCCACGACCCTTGCGCTCAATTCTGAGGCTTCAGAATCGACTCCTGTCGGCACTGGCGAGCTTTTAGACGTAAGACTGCCGAAGCCCGTCATCCTTGCTCTCATTGCAGCCACGGCGATTCTGGCGGCTTTACGGCGGGATTACGCCATGCTGTTGAGCGACAGCCTCCTGCTTGCCGCATTGACGGGGATCGCGTGGTGGGATTGGCAGCACCTCACCATTGACCTCCGCTTGGTGGCCTTCGCGGCCTTGCTCCAGAGCGGCTGGGCGGTTTGGTTCGTGCCCGCCAATGTGTTGGATTTGTTGCTTGGCGCGGTGCTTGGAGCCGGAGGGCTGTACTGGATCGGGATGCTTTATGCCGCCGTGCGTGGCATCGAGGGGCTGGGAGAGGGGGATCCCGCCGTGCTGGGGCTGGTCGGCCTTTGGGTGGGGTGGCAGGGCTTGCTCACCACCGTCCTCATCGCCGCCCTATCCGGACTCCTCATCGGCGGATTTGTGCTGCTGCGCACTCGCCAACCGTTGCTGCAAACCCGGATTCCGTTTGCCCCGTTCCTTTGCCTTGGAGGGGTCGGTACCGTTTTGCTGCAACAGGCCTGCTTGTGCCAATCGCCGTGGCTGGCGTTGTTGCGCACCTTCTGAAATCCGCAACTCCCCCCGGCCATGCCCTTCCGGCTCACTCGACAAAGCCCCCTGCACCTCGTGCTTGGAGAAACGACACTGGCTCTCGTCAGTGACCAAGGCACCACGGCCCATCAGGCATCGGAGTCCCGGCTGACCCCGGAGGACGTGTTGAACCAGTGCAAGGCTCTGCGCTTCAAACAGGCGGTGGCGTGGCTGGAGTTTCCGTGGGTGCAGGTTGGGTTTGAGACGATCATCCCGCCGTCTCCCGAAGAGGCCTACCACTACGCACAGGCTCAGCTTTCCCAGCTCACAAGCCTGCCGGACTCGGCCCCCATTGGGCTACAGCTTTTTGTATCCGGGCAGCATGAGCGAAGTGGTCTGCTCTATTCCTGCCCGTCCACGTCCACCCTGCAACTGGTGCAGGCGTTCCGCCAGCAGTTTCGTGTCCAGTTGCAGTTGGTTCCCCTGCTTGCGGGATGGCTGCCCCTGCTTCCCGGCGAATCGTCCAAATTCCTGCTTTCCGGGTTGGAGCAATCCTTCTTTGTGGAGCAGCACGAAGGTGTTTTGCGGCAGGTTTGCGAGCTTCCACAGTTTGCTCAGAGCGCGGCGACCGCTTGGGCGGCAGATCACTTTGGCACCAAAACGGACGCCATTGTCCGTATGCCGCTCTCCGTTGGAACGGAAGAACCCGGAGCGTCGCTTGCGGACCCCACAACGCTGGAAATGCAGAGTTTGGTACAGGCGTGGCCCGGATTTGCCAAGCATCCCAGCCGGGGCTTCCTGTGGATGAACCGCGTCCGGAAGCCGTTTCCCTGGGTTGAGGCGGGGCTTGTGCTGGTGCTGCTGGTGGCGATTGCGTGGGGGACGTGGGCATGGCACAGCGGCGGGCAAGAACTCCAAAGGCTGAGTGCCGACTTGTCCTCGCAAAACCAAATCCTGCAAGTCCGTTTGCAGGAGAAGGAGGCATGGCAGAGGCTGCAACAGCAGCAGGTGCAGGTGCAGGAACTCCAACGCTTGTGGAACGAGACTTACGCCCAGCCGACCGTGGATTTCCGGCAGGTGGAGTCGTGGCTGCAACTCGTGAGAGGCGCGTGGGTAGCGAATTTCAGCTACCAGCCCACCCGCCTCGAACTCACCCTGTTGACCCTCAATCCGCAAACCCTGCACACGATTCGTGAGCGTTTTGCAAAGCAACCGGAGGTGCAATCGGCAACTCTGCTTGCGCTGGAGCAGGTCGAACTGCGGGGCACGTCCGTGCGCCAGGGAACGCTCCAGGTGACGCTGAATCTGGAAAGAGTACTGAAGCCATGAGTGAAACCCCTCCGCGAATTGGAGTGCTTGGACTCGGCTTTCTTGGAGAGACCCTGTTGCGGGAGTCGTCGGTTTTGGCGGATTCGTGGGGAACGTGGCACGAATGTCCAGTGCCCGGACTCGACTGTGCCCAGCATGGCTTTGATTGGGGCAATCCTGAATCGTTTGCGAATTTGCCCAACGACGATGCCGTGCTGGTGCTCACGATTCCTCCAGTGGAAAAAAATCCGGAGGCCGAAGCTCGGCGTTTGCGAAAATGGGGCGCATGGATGCGGGGGCATCGCCTAAAGCAACGGCGGCTCGTTTACGTTTCCACCACAGGCGTTTATCCCAAGCAACCGGGATTGTGGAAGGAAGACATGCCACTCCACCCGGATTCTTCTTCAGGGCAGCTCCGGCTGAAAACGGAGCAGGTGCTGCGCGAATTTTTCCAAGTGCAGGTGGTGCGGCCCGGAGGGATTTACGGCTCCGGGCGCAGCTTGGTGGAACGGCTCAAGGCAGGCAAGGAAGTTCCGGGAACGCAGGGGTTGACGCACCGCATCCACGTCCGAGACTTGGCGGGAGTCATCGCATGGCTGGCGCAACACCCACAGGGGCCGGAGTGCGTCAATGCCGTGGATCTGGAGGCGCGAGCCTCGTGGGAGGTCGCGGAGTGGCTGGTGCAACACCATGCGGAACTGACTCCGGAAATGCTCCCGGAGCGGCCAGCACAAGTGTTGCCGGAAAACGTCCCGGAGCGCCGCATTGACAATCGGCGGCTGCTCCGGGAAATGGGTTACGAACTGCGCTTCCCGACCTTCCGGGAAGGCATGGGGCGGGTCAACCCTTGACGACCTTGGAGCGCTGCTCGCCCAAGCCGTCAACGCCCACCCGCATTTCCTGTCCGGCCTTCAGGTAAATCGGGTTGGGCTTGTGTCCCTGCCCAACGCCCGGAGGCGTTCCGGTGGAGATGATGTCGCCCGTTTCCAGCGTGAAGAGCTGGCTGAGGTAGGAAATCAGGTGCGTGACCCCGTACACCATCGTCTTGGTGGTGCCGTCCTGACGGCGCACGCCGTCCACCTCCAGCCAGATTCCCAGGTTTTGCGGATTCGGGATTTCATCCGCCGTGACGAGCCACGGGCCGATGGGTCCGAAGGTGTCGCAGCTTTTGCCCTTCGTCCACTGTCCAGCCCGCTCAAGCTGGAAGGCGCGCTCGGAAACGTCGTTCGCCACGCAGTAGCCCGCCACATGCTCCAGCGCCTGCTTTTTGGTGACGTACTTCGCGGGCTTGCCGATCACCACCGCCAACTCCGCTTCCCAGTCCACCTTCTTAGCCTTTTTGGGAATGACCACATCGTCGTTCGGACCCACGATGGCACTGGTCGCCTTCATGAACACCACGGGTTCCGGCGGCACGGCCATGCCTGTTTCAGCGGCGTGGTCGGAGTAGTTGAGTCCGATGCAAATCAGTTTGCCCACTCCGGTCACGCACGGCCCAATTCTTGGACGGCCCTTGATGAGCGGGAGCTTCTCCGGCTTGAGCTTCTTGAGCTTGTCGAGGTTTTTGGGCAGCAGGGCGGCTCCCCCCAGGTCGTCAATGACTCCGGAGAGGTCGCGGATTTTGCCCTGATCGTCCAGCAGTCCGGGCTTTTCCTTGCCCGTGCGTCCGTATCGCAGTAGTTTCATGATCTCCTTTGAAGAGGAAGGTTTTGATTAAGCAACCCAATACTAGATACCAAGGCCACCGCCCATGTCAATCCTGATTCCGGCCCAAGGCGAAGGACACCGCCCTCGGACATGAAGCGCCTCCTGCTCATCCGGACGGATCGCATCGGCGACACCGTCCTCACGCTCCCCGCCGCGACCGCACTCAAGGAAGCCCTGCCGGAGGCCCGCATCAGCTTTCTGGCCCGTGCTTACACCGAGCCGCTGGTGCGGCAGTGCCAAGACGTGGACGAGGTGCTGGTGTACGAACCACAAGGTCGGCACCGGGGTTGGTCCGGACACCGACGGCTGGCGCAGGAACTCCGCGAAAACGCCTTTGATGCCGCCCTGTTGTTCTTGCCGCGTCCCGAACTCGCGCTGGCGTTGAAATGGGCGGACATTCCGGTGCGCATCGGCAGCGGCTTCCGGTGGTACTCCTTTTTGCTGACGCACACGATCAAGGAGCATCGCAAATCCTGCGAGAAGCACGAGGCCGATTACAACCACTCCCTGCTCCGGCCCCTGCTGGGCGAAGCTCTGCCTCCCGTGAAATTCGCGTTTCGGCCTTTCTCAACACCGTCCGATCCGGAGGGGGCCTATGCAATCATTCATCCGGGCAGTGGCCAGTCTGCGCCCAACCTTTCGGTGGAGCAGTACCGGATGCTCATGGCAGGACTGCTCGCCCAAACTCCGTGGCAGCTTCGCCTCACGGGTTCGGCTGAAGAAGCTGAACTCACCCGGCAACTCGCCGAAGGTTTCCCGGAAAACCGCGTCGAGTGCCTTGCGGGACAGCACGACCTCGGTTCGCTGTTTGAGTGCATCGCCGGAGCGCAACTGCTGATTACCTCCAGCACAGGACCGCTACACCTCGCCAATGCAGTCCACACGCCCACGCTGAGCTTCTTCTGTCCGGCGCGTCCGCACACTCCCAAGCGTTGGGGGCCGTACCATCAGCAGGAGTGGGTGGTCGCTCCAGACCTTGCAGGCTTCGACTGGTGCCAGCAGAGCCGCTGTCCGTATGGTGGCTGCCTGAGTGAGTTGGGCGAGGAGGACATTCGACAAGCCCTGACCCAGCGTCTTGCCGATTTGGTAAGGCCAGAGTCGGCGGCTCAGGAGTCCGCCTGATAATCCCCGGATTTGCCGCCGCGTTTTTCCAGCAGGCGCACGGATTCGATCACCATGCCCTTCGTGACCGACTTGCACATGTCGTAAAGCGTGAGGGCCGCCGCACTCGCAGCGGTGAGTGCCTCCATCTCCACCCCGGTGGGTCCGGTGGTGCGCACGGTGGCGCGGATGCAGGCGTGGTCCCCTTCAAGCTGGATGTCCACGTCCACGCCCGCAAGCGCAAGCGGGTGGCACATCGGAATCCAGTCGGCGGTGCGCTTGGCGGCCTGAATGCCCGCGATCACCGCGGTTTGGAAGACCGGACCCTTCTTGGTGCTGCCGGTTTCCCGCAGTTGCTTGGCGAGTTCCGGCCCCAGCGCCATGCGGGCTTCGGCAACGGCAATGCGCTTGGTGTCGGTTTTCGCGGAAATGTCCACCATCCGGGGCTGGTCGCCTTCGCTCAGGTGGGTGAAGGTGGGAGTGTCGTTCATGCTCAAGCAGGATTTTTGGTTTTCGGGAAGGGGTTCAGCACACGCCAGCGTTTGCGCACCAGCACCTCGGCGGGACGGTATTCGGCCTTGTAGCCCATTTTTTGCGAGTCCGGAACCCAGTAGCCGAGGTAGAGCCACGGCAGTCCGAGCCGTCGGCAGTACTCGATTTCACACAGCAGGGAAAACACCCCCAGGCGGCGCGAGGCGAATTCCGGATCGAAGATGAAGTACACAGAACTGAGCATCTGCGGCAGGCGGTCCACCCAGCCGATGCCCACCAGACGGTCGCCGAGGTGGTAGTGCAGCATCTCGGTGGAAACCGGGCTTGAGATCAGAAACTCGTGAAAGTCTTCCTCTTCCAGCCCGGAATCCGAATCGTGCCAGCCGATTTGGTAGCGGCGGTAGAGGTCGTAGGCGGCCTCTGAGAATTCGGCTTTCTCGCTGACCACCCGCAGGTCCTGATTGCGACGCCAGGTGCGGCGCTGGCTCTTGCTGGGGGCGAAGCGGTTGACATCCACCCGGATCGGGATGCAGCTTTCGCAGTTGTGGCAGATGGGGTGGTACACGGAGTTGCCGCTTCTGCGGAAGCCTTGATCGAGCAACGCGGCGTACGCAGAGTCGGAAAGCTCGTCGGCGTAGAAGGAGAGGTTTTCCCAAACCCCGGATTTCCGGTAGGGGCAGTCGCCGTTGTTGGTCTGGAAAAGCTGGATGCGCTGTCCGCCCATGATTCCTTGTTGGTCCACCTTCGGATCACGGCAACCAGCGAGCCGACCCGGCCCGCTGGCTCAGTCCGGAAGCCCCGTGGCAATCACGGTGACGGCAATTTGGTCAGAGGTGTCATCAGCGAAGGACGCGCCCCAGATGAGGTTGACCTCGTCATCCGCCATTTCCTCGATCTTGGTCATCGCCTCGTTGATCTCCAGAGCACTGGTGTCCTTCGGCCCCACGACATGCACCAGGATGCCGCGTGCGCCCCGAATGTCCTGATTGCCCATCAGCGAGCTGTGCATGGCGTTGTGGACGGCGCGTTCCAGCCGATCTTGCCCGGAAGCGGTGCCGCGTCCGATCACGGCCCGGCCCATGTTCTCCATGATCGTTTGCACGTCGGCGAAGTCAACGTTGATGTCGCCCACGCCGTTGAGCAGGTCCGTGATGCCCTGAATGGCGTTGATGAGGACCGAGTCCACCATGTGGAAGGCCTCCAGCAGACTGGTCGCCTGAGTGGAGGCGTCCTGCAATTTGTCGTTGGGGATGACGAGCAGGGTGTCGGTGTGTTGCCGCAATTCCTCCACACCCTCCAGCGCAATCTGCATGCGGCGCTTGCCTTCAAACGAGAAGGGCAGCGTGACCACCCCCACGGTGAGGATCTGCCGGGCCTTGGCAATCCGGGCCACCACCGGGGCGGCTCCGGTTCCGGTGCCCCCGCCCATGCCTGCGGCGATGAACACCATGTTCGCTCCGGCCAGGGCCTGCTCGATCTCGTTGGCGGTTTCTTCCGCCGCATTCGTGCCTACCTCCGGACGCGCCCCGGCGCCCAACCCGCGCGTCATGTCTTTGCCCAGCTCGATCTTGTGGTCCGCCTTGTTGCGCTGGAGCGCCTTGAGGTCCGTGTTGCAGATCACCATCTCCACCTGGCGGATGCCGACATCCACCATCTTGGTGACCACGTTGCCTCCCGCGCCTCCGGCTCCAAAGACCTTGATGTTTGGAATGAATGCTTCTTGCACCGAGAGAAACGCCCGAGATTTCGGCTCGTCGGTGCTGAGGCCGGGACTTGTCATTGCTGGGTCAACCATTGGGATTGAGAGTTCTGTGGGCGGTGCCGCCCGTGGGGTGCTGAGCCTTTCCGAGGGCATTCAAACGGCCTCCGGAGTGGAAACGACTAAATTGCGACTCCGTACTTTCTGCCATGATGTGCGCAAAAGGTCAATCCGCATCCGCAACCCGATCCCCTGAACGTGGTCTGGAACTTTTGAATTGACATCCTCGCAAGGGGATTTAAACTAAAAAGCTTTGTCTCGTACGGTCCCCATCGTCTAGAGGCCTAGGACATCGCCCTTTCACGGCGAGAACAGGGGTTCGACTCCCCTTGGGGACGCCACACACCACATGCCCTTCGCGGGCAACCTTCACTTTTGGGGACGTAGCTCAGCTGGGAGAGCGCAACGCTGGCAGCGTTGAGGTCAGGGGTTCGATCCCCCTCGTCTCCACCAAACCCTTTGAAATTATAGACGAAATCCCTTGATGCGAC
>CAZQXS010000013.1:0-24122 GCA_964597275.1 uncultured Pseudomonadota bacterium
TCAAGGACGTGGACATCCCGGACCTCACGCTCGCGCTCAAGACCGCCAGCGACGCCGTGAAGGAACTCATCTTCTCCTCGATGTCCTCCAAGCAGGGCGAGATGGTGCGGGACGATCTGGAGAACCTTGGTCCGGTGCGGGTTGCGGATGTGGAGGCCGCGCAGCAGAAGATCATCAAGGTCGTCAAGAAGCTCGAAGAGGAAGGCAAGATCGTCATCGCTGGGGCAGGCGGCAGCGACGTGGTCTGACGCTTCAGAGCTTCAGCAGCACAACCCCAGCCGTCACCAGCACGGCGGCGAGAATCCGGAAGGGGTCGAAGCGTTCCTTCAGCACGACCACCGCGAGCAGCGAGGCCATCACCACGCTGGTTTCCCGCAGTGCCGAAACCAGCATAATGGGCGCCTCGTTCATCGCCCACATCACCGATCCGTAGGCATACGCCGAGAAAATCCCCGCCCAAATTCCCTTGCTGCCCGTGCCCGCCAGCACACGAATCGTCTCCTGTCGGTACCGGATTGCTGTGACCACCAGCATCAGGAACATTTCCAGTGTGAAGAGCCAGCACATGTACGCCCAGACATTGCCAGAAAGGCGCACCCCCATGCCGTCCACCACGGTGTACGAACCAATGAACGCCCCCGTTCCCAAGGCGTAGAGCAGGGCTTTGGGGCGGGTGCGGAGCGAGGCGGAGTTGCGGAATCCCAGCACGAGGATCCCCGTCGCGGTGAGGGCAAAGGCGAACAGTTGCAGTTGCGACACGGGATCGTCCAGAAGCAGTATCGAAGCACCACCCACGAGTAGGGGGGCCATACCCCGTGCAATCGGATACGTCAACCCCAAATCCCCGTGGGTGTAGGAGCGGATGAGGAAGAGGTAGTAGCCGCCGTGAATGACCATGGACGCGATCAGCAGGGGCCACGATTCGAGGGCGACGGCTCCGCCCACCCACGGCATCGCCACCAGCGCGGCTATTCCGGTGAAGGTGTGCATGGCGCACATCATCGCCATGCGGTTGCCCGTCTGCTTCAGGAAAAGGTTCCACGTTGCGTGCGTGAGGGCCGCGCCCAGCACGATGAAAAGCACATGGATTGGCATGTTGCGAATTTCCTCCAAACCTCCTAGGTTAGTCCTGCCACTTCTTCAGGACGACACAAGACATGAGAACCTTCCTTGACAAGATGAAAGACCTCAAGGCGGAAGAGATCGCCCGGCGAGGTTTGCAGGTGTCCGAGGAGGCTCTGCGCGAAAAGATTTCCGGACGGCCCAAGCGGGCCTCGTTTTCACACGCCCTGACCCGCAACTCCGGCAATTCACCTGCGATCATCGCCGAGGTCAAGGCCCGCGCCCCCGGACGCGAGAACGTGGCGGAACTCCAGCTTGAATCCGTCATCCGCGACTACGAATCCGGGGGGGCGTCCGCCATTTCGGTGCTGACCGACGAGCAGTACTTCGGGGGTTCGTTGGAATCGCTGGACACGGCCTCTATCTTGACCGACCTGCCCTTGCTTCACAAGGAATTCATCTTCTCGCCCTATCAGTTGCTGGAAGGGCGCGTCCGAGGGGCCAGCGCCGCGCTGATCCTTGTGTACTACTTCACGGAAGCGGAATTGCACACCATCTTGGAAGAAGCCCGGCAGATCGGGCTGGAGTGCGTGGTTGAGGTTTCGCTGGAATCGGAAGTGCCGAGGGCACTTGCGGCGAATCCCGACATCCTCATGATCAACAACCGCGCCATCGCCGCTTTGCCGGAAAACCCTGAAAAGAACTACATGCAAGGCTCGCCGCAAGTCACGGTGGATTACTGGAATCGGCACTCCGGCCTCCGGAAATGGAAGCAGCAGCCCGGCAAGGTGCTGGTGAGCGCGAGCAGCGTCAGCACGCCTGCGGACCTTGCGGTGTTGGCGACGGCGCCTTGCGATGCGATCCTCGTTGGCAATGCCGCCATGACCGCCCCCGACCGAATCGGGTTTTTGCGTTCACTGAACACCACCGCACAATCTCACGCCGCCTGAAAAAAACATGGTCAAATCTCCTTCACCTTCCGCCCTCAGCGTCCTTGTCGTGGATGACGACGAGAACATCCGCATGGTGCTGCAACGCGCCCTGAGCAAGCTGGGCTACCACGTCAGCACCGCCCGCAGTGCCGAGGAAGCCCTCAGCACCCTCGAACGCAGCTTTTTCCAAGTCGTGATTTCGGACATCATGATGGAGGAGATGACCGGAATCGAACTGCTCCAGCAGATCAAGGAAATGAAC
This sequence comes from uncultured Pseudomonadota bacterium, assembly GCA_964597275.1. Taxonomy (GTDB): domain Bacteria; phylum SAR324; class SAR324; order SAR324; family NAC60-12; genus UBA8110. The sequence continues at coordinate 2,257 of CAZQXS010000013.1, forward strand.
TCGCTGATGCAGATTTACATCATGACGGCGCACAGCAACCTGCCCAACGTGATCCAGTGCATGAAGGGCGGCGCTTACGATTATTTCGAGAAGCCGCTCAAGGTGGAGGAGGTGATGACCTCGCTCAAGGAAGCGCAACGCCGGGCCGAGCGCTGGAGCGAGTTGTTCAAGCGCCACTCCGCCGCTGCAAGTCAGGAGGCTGGCGAGGGTTCGTGAAGCAGGTCAGGAGGAGCGGCTGACCACGAATTCGGCAATTTCGGAGAGCAGTTGCCGAGTGGGAGACTCCGGAAGTTTGACAAGGCTGCCTTGTGCTTCCTCGGCAAAGCGTTGCGCGGCTCCCAGCGTGTAGGGGATCGAGCTGCAGTCCTGCATCAAACCGATCACTTGCGTGACGTGCTGGTCCGAAATGACGGGTTCGTTGAGGATGGCCTGCACTTGGACTTGAGCTTTGGGAGAGCCGAAGTGGAGCAGGTGGCTGAGCGGCAGGGTGATCTTGCGCTCTTGCAGGTCGGTGCCCACGGGTTTTCCGGTTTGCTTCGGATCGCCATAATCCAGTGCGTCGTCCACGATCTGGAACGCCATGCCCAGCGCGGCTCCGTAGTCGTAGAGGCGTTGGGCGGCTTGCGGAGCGGCACCGGACAGCAACGCCCCCATCTTGGTGGCGGCTCCGAACAAGCAGGCGGTTTTACGGTCAATGATCTCGTAGTACGCGGCTTCGCTCGTGTCCAGAAACTTCCGGGTGAGCTGCTGCAACTCGCCACACGCCATCTTGGTGGTGGTGTCGGACATCAGTTCCAGCACGTCGGGACGCCGCATCTGCGTGAGCGTGTGGAAGGCAAGCGAGAACAGGTAGTCTCCGGACAGCACGCTGGCCTCGTCGCCCCAGAGCATCCGGGCGGCTTTGCGGCCTCGGCGCGTTTCTCCGCCGTCCACCACGTCATCGTGCAGCAGCGTCGCAGTGTGCAGGTACTCGACCACGAGCGCGGCCTCCATCACCCGCCCGTCCGGGGGGCGGAACAGTGAGCCGCCCAGCAGGACCATTGCCGGACGCAGGCGCTTGCCTCCGGCTTCCAGCAGGTGCGAGGCCACGGAGTTGAGCAGCGGGATTTCCGTCTGGGCGTACTCCCGGATCCTCCCCTCCAGTTCGGCCATCTCGGTGAAGATCGAGTCCAGAAACCGTGTCGGCTTGGGCGAGGTCGCAGCGTTGGGGCTCCCGTTAACCGGGCTGGGCGGCTGCGAAAAAGGCGGCGCGGCGGCTTCAGGCGAGGCTTCCCGCAAGGTCAAACTCAAAACTCAGGCTCGGTTGGAAGGGTTCTTGGTCGCAGGAAGGTGACGAGATTCCAAATTCAAATGCAAACAGGAGCATACCAGATGGCCGCGAGCGTGCCAAGGGTTAAGACGGCAGGCCGGTCGTTCTTCACGGATTTCTGCTGATGCCCGCCTACCATCCTGTCGTTGGGGTGCTGCACTCCCGCAAGACGCTTTCCTCCAAACAGCTTGAGGCGCTGCACGAGCAGTTGCTTGCCGCCGGAGACGACACCGCCCAGCTCAAGGAACTGCTGTTGCGGCACAAGGCCGCCACCGAACCGGAGTTCCTCCACGCGCTTGCCGACCACTTGGAACTCGACTTCCGCGAGAGTTTCGAGACGGTTCCGGTCAACACGGAGTTCACGCGCCACATCCCGATCCGCTATGCCAAGCGCCTGAATTTCTTTCCCATCCAGCAAGTTGGCCAAACGCTGGAAGTCGCCCTCGACGATCCCTCGAACACCCAGCCGCTCAACGACCTAGGGCGGCAGTACCAGTGCCACGTCCAACCCGTGCTGGCCAGCCGTCAGGCGGTGCTGGACCTCATCAACCGCGCCTACGATCAGAGCAGTTCGTTTGCAGAGGACACCATGGAGCAGTTGGAGGGCGAGGACGGCTTTGAGAACATCTTGGGCGTGGAGGAACCGCAGGATTTGCTGGAGGCCACGGGCGAGGAGCCGGTCAAGCGACTGGTCAACAACCTACTCTGGCAGGCGACCAAAGAGGAGGCGAGCGACGTTCACATTGACCCCTCGCCTTCGGAAACCAGCGTGCGCTATCGGCTGGATGGCGTGTTGCATCCGATCACGAGTTTTCCCAAGCAGGTGCATGTCACCGTGATCAACCGCATCAAGGTCATGTCCCGGCTCGACATCGCCCAGAAAGCCCTGCCGCAGGACGGGCGCACGATGGTTCTGATTGCCGGAAAGAAGATTGACATCCGGGTGTCCACCGTCCCGACGGTCCACGGAGAGAAGGTGGTGATGCGGTTGCTCTACCAAAGCGAGCAACTGCGCTCTTTGGATCAACTCGGACTGATCGGTCCCGTCCTCAAACCTTTCCGGGAAATGCTCAAGAAACCCGGCGGGATCATCCTCGTCACCGGGCCGACGGGTAGCGGCAAGACCACCACGCTCTACGCCGCTCTTTCCGAGATCGACCACCAGCTTCGGAACGTCGTGACGATTGAGGATCCGGTCGAGTATAAAATCGCCGGATACAGCCAAATCGAGATCAACCAGCGCATTGGCCTCAGCTTTGCCAACGCCCTGCGGTCGGTGCTGCGGCAGGACCCGGACGTGATCATGGTCGGAGAAATGCGGGACACCGAAACCGCGCAGATCGCCATGCAGGCCGCGCTCACGGGCCACCTCGTCTTCAGTACGGTTCACACGAACAGCGCCGCCGCCACCATCACGCGCTTGGTGGACATGGGCATCGAGCCGTTCTTGGTGTCTTCCACGATTCTGGGCGTGCTGGCGCAGCGCCTGATCCGCCGGGTCTGCCCGCAGTGCCGCAAAAGCTATGCGCCGCATCCGGAGCAAATCCGGGAATTGGGCATCAGCGCAGACCGCATCCAGAAAGCCGGAGGGCGCTTCTTCACGGGACGGGGCTGTGAGTATTGCCGGGAAACCGGCTATCGGGGCAGGCTGGGCGTACACGAACTGCTGGTCATGAACGAGCCGGTGAAATCTGCGGTTCTGGAATCCGGAGACGCAAATTTCATACAGCGCAGTGCCCTCAAAGATGGTATGATAACCATGCGCAGGGATGGCACGAGTAAGGTCCTGCGCGGATTGACCACTCCCGAAGAGTTGCTGTCAATCACAACTGATACAGAATCAGGGGGTCACTGAGTTGTTTCTCTCAACTCCACCACACAAGGATCATGTCCAAAGAACCGTTCACCCTTGACGCCTACGGCATCACCACCGCAACCATCCTCCGCAACGCCGTTCCCGCCAAGCTCTATGCCGAAGCCCTGCGCTACGAACCCGATGCCGCCGTTTCGGAGCAGGGCGCCTTGATCGTCAAGTCCTATGCCAAGACCGGGCGTAGCCCCAAGGACAAGCGCATCGTGGAAGGCGAGGCGAGCAAGCCCGACATCTGGTGGGGCGACATCAACATTCCGCTGGACGACCACACCTTCCTGATCAACCGCACCCGCGCCATTGACTACCTCAACTTGCAGGAACGGATTTATGTGGTGGACGGCTTCGCGGGCTGGGATCCGCGCTACCGCCTCAAGGTCCGGGTGATCACCACCCGCCCCTACCACGCGCTCTTCATGCACAACATGCTGATGCGCCCCAGCCCTGCGGAACTCTCCGAGTTCGGCGATCCGGATTACGTCATCTTCAACGCAGGACGCTTCCCGGCGAACCGCCAGACCTCGCGCATGACCTCCTCCACCAGCGTGGACCTCAGCTTCGAGCGGCGCGAGTTCGTCATCCTCGGCACGGAGTACGCGGGCGAGATGAAGAAGGGGGTCTTCACGATCATGAACTACATCATGCCCAAGCGGGGCATCCTCTCGATGCACAGCTCCGCCAACCTCGGAAGCGGGGGCGATGTCGCGCTCTTCTTCGGACTCTCCGGAACGGGCAAGACCACACTTTCCGCCGACCCCAAGCGCAAGCTCATTGGCGACGACGAACACTGCTGGACGGACGACGGGGTTTTCAACATCGAAGGCGGTTGCTACGCCAAGTGCATCAACCTCTCCGAAGAAAAGGAGCCGGACATCTTCCGGGCGATTCGCTTTGGGACGGTGCTGGAGAACGTCGTTTACGATGACGTTTCTCACGCGGTGGACTACGATGACACCTCGCTGACGGAAAACACCCGCGCCTCCTATCCGATTGACTACATCTCGAATGTGGAAATCCCGTGTGTGGGCGGGCACCCCAAGAACATCCTCTTCCTGACCTGCGACGCCTTTGGGGTCTTGCCTCCGGTGAGCAAGCTCTCGCCCTCGCAGGCGATGTACCACTTCATCAGCGGCTACACCGCGAAAGTTGCCGGAACCGAGATGGGCGTGACTGAGCCGCAGGCGACTTTTTCCGCCTGTTTTGGTGCGGCGTTCATGGTCTGGCATCCCAGCAAGTACGCGGAGTTGCTCGCCGAGCGCATCCGCAGGCACGGCTCCAGTGTCTGGCTCGTCAACACGGGCTGGAGCGGCGGGGGCTACGGCACGGGCGAGCGCATGTCGCTCAAGCACACCCGCGCCATTGTGGACGCAATTCTCGACGGCTCGCTCAAGGAGGCCAGCACGACCCGCGATGCCCTCTTTGGCTTTGAAGTGCCCACGGCGTGTCCGGGTGTGCCGGACGAGATTCTCCAGCCCCGCACGGTGTGGGATGACCCCTCCGCCTATGACGAGGCGGCCAAGCGGTTGGCGGGAATGTTCCAGGAGAACTTCCGAAAGTTTGAGGAAGGCTCCAGCCGGGAGATCATCGCCGCCGGACCCACCCTTTAACCGCAAGCGCGAACTCCCCTCCACCAATGGCTATTCCGCAGGTGGACACCCCGATGATGCGGCAGTTCAACGCCGTCAAGCGGGAGCATCCCGACAAGCTCATCTTCTTCCGCATGGGGGATTTCTACGAGATGTTCGGGGAGGACGCAGTGGTGGGGGCGCGGGTGCTGCAAATCGCGCTCACCACGCGGGACAAGCGCAGCGAGCAGGCGGTGCCGATGTGCGGGGTGCCGTACAAGGCCTACGAGCAGTACCTCAACAAGCTCACCGCCGCAGGGTACAAGGTCGCGCTCTGCGACCAGACCGAGAACCCGGCGGAGGCGAAGGGGCTGGTGACGCGGGAGGTCGTGCGCATCGTCACCCCCGGAACCACCGTCTCGCCCCAACTCATTGATCCCGACCGCAACCGCTACCTGCTCGCGCTCACGCTCGACTTGCGAGGGCGGAGGCTGGGAACGGCCTTTGCGGACCTTTCGACCGGAGAGTTCGAGATCGCCGAGTTTTCGCAGGACGAACTCCCCAAGCTCTACGACTTCCTCGCCCAACTCGACCCGCAGGAAATCCTGCTTGCGCAAAGCCGTTCGGAAGCCGAGACTGCCTTCCTCGAACCCCTCACCCAGCGGGTGTCGCAACTGCTTTCGCCCCGCGACCTTTCCCCGCTCAATGGTCACGAAGCCGAACAACACGTCCCGCAGCGCTTCCAGTTCGTGGACCCCTACCTGTTTGATCCGGAAGCCGCCCGCAAGTGCCTGCAAACGCATTTTCAGACGCTCAACCTTGCAGGGTTCGGGATCGAGCCTCTCACACTCGGAATTGCCGCCGCCGGAGGTTTGCTCGCCTACCTTGAGGAAACGCAGAAGTGCAACCTCGCGCACCTCACCTCGGTCAAGCCGCATGTCTTCGATCAGACGATGCTGCTCGACGAGGCGACCGTTCGGAACTTGGAACTGTTCGAGACGCAATCCGGCAACAAGCGCCACACGCTCTTTGCGGTGCTGGACCACACTTGCACACCGATGGGGGCACGACTGCTGCGGCAGTGGATCCGGACCCCGCTACTGGACTTGGATGCCCTGAACGCCCGGCTGGACGCGGTGGAGGAATTCGCGTCGCAGCTCCTGCTTTGCGGCGAGTTGCAAACACGGCTCAAGGGGGTGCAGGATCTGCCGCGCATCCTTGGGCGCATCAACCTGCCCGTGGTGGGGATTCCGGACCTCGTGGGACTGCGGGAGTCCTTGGAACACCTCCAGACCCTTCCGGATTTGCTGACCAAGTTGCAGTGCGCCAAGCTGCGTTTGCTGGCCGAGGAATTCGATCCGCTGGACGACGTGCTGGCCCTCTTGGAAACCCAACTGCTGGAAGCACCGTCCTCCAAGCTCCGGGAGGGCGGCTACATCGGCGCAGGGGTTTCCGAGGAACTGGACGAATTGCGCAACCTCGCCCACAACTCCAAGCAAGTCCTCAACGAGGTGCTGCTCCGGGAACGCGAGCGCACGGGCATTCCGTCGCTCAAGATCAGCTACAACAAGGTGTTCGGCTACTACCTCGAAGTCAGCAACGTCCACAAGGCTTCGGTTCCAGAGGATTACATCCGCAAGCAAACGCTGGTCAACGCCGAACGCTACATCACCTCGGAACTCAAGGAATTCGAGGAAAAAATCCTCACCGCCGAGGAGCGCATTGGCGAACTGGAATACGAGCTTTTCCTGACGCTCAAATCCGAGGTCGCCGCCGAAACCCCCCGGATTCAGGCCACCGCTCGGCTCGTCGCGGAGTTGGACGTGTTTTCCGGACTCGCCACCGCCGCTGAACATCACGGCTACGTCCGCCCCACGCTTCATGCGCTGGAGGCTCCCCGGACCTTGCGGCTCAAAGGCAGCCGCCATCCCGTCATTGAGCGCATTGATCTTGGCGAGCCGTTTGTTCCGAACGATTTGGGCTTGGACGAGGCCACGCGGCGCATCATGCTCATCACCGGTCCCAACATGGCCGGGAAATCCACATTTATGCGTCAGGTTGCCCTCAATGTGCTGATGGCGCAGATCGGCAGCTTTGTGCCGTCGGAGGTGGCGGAGTTGTCACTCGCGGATCGCATCTTCACGAGGGTCGGGGCGTCGGACAATCTCAGTCTGGGGCAAAGCACCTTCATGCTGGAGATGAACGAGGCGGCGGCGATCCTCCATAACGCGACCGAACGCAGCCTCGTGATTTTGGACGAGATCGGGCGTGGCACCAGCACCTTTGACGGCATCAGCATCGCATGGGCGATTGTGGAACACCTCCACCAGCTTGGCGCGCTCACGCTTTGTGCAACGCACTACCATGAACTGACCGCACTGGCGAAGGAACTCAACAGCGTCGAGAATTTCAGCGTCAGCATCCACGAGGAGGGCGAGCAGTTGGTGTTCATGCGCAAGGTGGTCTCCGGCGAGGCCGACCGCAGTTACGGTGTGCAAGTTGCAAAGCTGGCGGGGCTGCCGCATTCTGTGGTGGCACGGGCGTTGGCGGTGATGACGGAACTGGAAGCCTCCTCGGTTGCGCATCGCGTTCCAGAACTGGCCGCGGCTCTGGCTGCCACCGAGACACCTGCGGTCATTCCGGAGGAAGTGCGCGAGGCGGCAGGGGGTGCCGAGAGTCCGCAATTGTCGTTGTTTCCGGAGGAGCATCCGCTGCTGGGGGAATTGCGCAGGCTCGACCCCAATCACCTGACTCCGATGCAGGCGCTGTCGCTGTTGCATGATTTTATCACTCAAGCCAAGGGTTAGTTCGTGAGCCAATCCCGTATTGCCGTGTATCCCACCAGTGCCAATCCGCCCACGCTGGGACACGCCGACATCGTCTGCCGCGTGAGTCGTCAGTTTGACCAGGTTTTCTGGGCGGCGGCGGTCAACCCGAAAAAGCAGTACCTCTTCGCGCAGGAGGAACGCTTGGCGATGATGGCGGAATACATCCGTCACCACGGGCTGAAGAACGTCACGGTGGAGACCTTTTCCGGAGCCACGGTGCGCTACGCCCAATCCAAGGGCGCCACGGCGCTCGTCAAGGGTTTGCGCAATCCCGACGACTTTCAGGCCGAATACCAGCAGGCGCTGGGCAACCTCGGCATTGACTCGTCCATCGAGACCTTCTGCCTCTTCGGTCGTCCGGAGTACTACGGGGTCAGTTCCTCGTTGACGCGAGAACTGGCCTTGCTGGGGGAGAACATCGAGGGGTTCGTGCTGCCGTCCGTAGCGGAAATGGTGACCACCCTCCTGCAACAACGCGGAGCCTGACCATGCCCTTGGTGGATGCGGTCAACGAGATTGACTGGCGCAGCGAGCCGCGTTCGATCCCTCTGTTGGAGCCGATGGCTTGGGGGCACACGCTTTTGGGCACCCTGCTTGCGGCTTCGATTCTGACCTCCGACCTGCGCGATCCCACGCTCTTCAACCAACTATCTTCGTCCGGAGGGGTCCGCAATGCGCTCGGCATCGGAGGAGCCTTGATCGGCGGGACGCTTGTGGAATTGTTCGGCGGCAGTGCCCTCCTGCTGGCATGGCTGGTGGCCCGGTTGCCCTTCTTGAACCGCATGGCTGCCGGAAACCTTCAGGCCGGAGTCTTTCGGAAGGTTTACTATGCCGTGCTGCTGACCTGGATGGTGGCGGTGCTGGCAGAACTGGTGCAGGCGCGGCATGCTCCAGAATTTGAGGGCGACTGGCTCTGGCATCACCACGGGTATCTGGGGGAAATCACCACCTACTGGCTGGGGCACTCGATCGGTCCCGTGGCAGGGATCGGACTGTGCCTTGCGGTTGCCATGTTTGCGGCGTTCCGGATGGCGGGGGCGCTCAATCCGTGGCCGCTGCTCCGGGCGTTCTTCCAGATTCTCAAGCTCCTGCTGCACCTGCTGCTGGTGCCTTTTGCTGCGACCGGACTCTTGCTGCACTCCTCTCCATCGCACGCCCGCGCCAGTTCCTCCCTGCACCTGCCGCCCGATCCCTCCCGCTCCTCGCTGGAAACCGAACTCCGCGCCGTCACCCGCTCCGATGCTCCCACCGACTCCGCTTGATTCGAGCAGGAGTGTGCCCCGTGAGCCCCCAGTAAAACACATTCCTTGGAGAGGCAGCCCAAAAAAACCTCTTGAAAATACTGCCATCGGCAATACGATAGCAATATGAATGGAATCACTTTTTCATGGGATGAGCGCAAGGATTATGAAAATCGGCGCAAGCATGGTGTTTCCTTTGACGAAGCAGCTACCGTGTTTGCCGATGAGAACGCGAGGTTGACACACGACCCTGATCATTCGCAGGATGAAGAGCGGTTCCTCCTGCTCGGCTTCAGTGCAAAACTGCGCTTGCTTGTCGTGGTGCATGCCTATCGCGGGGATGATGAGGAAATCCGCATCATCTCGGCTCGCAGAGCCACTCGAAACGAGCGCAACCAGTACGGACAGTTTTTATGAGGATGCGATGAGAAAAGAATATGACTTCTCGGATTCCGCCAAGAATCCTTATGCGAAGCGCTTGAAGAAGCAGATCACGCTTCGCCTCAACGTGGAGGCGATCACCTATTTCAAGGTACTGGCCCAAGAGACAGGCGTTCCTTACCAGAACCTGATCAACCTCTACCTCACCGAATGCGCCCACTCCGGCAAGAAACTCACCTTGCAGTGGGCCTCTTGACGGACGCTTTCCCGCCGACTCCGCTTGATTCTGCGGCGCACTCGGCCTAGATTGTTGGCTGACGTGTCGAACTGAGCCAAAGACTCGCTTGGGGGACGGCCCTGTGACTGTGGAACTGCTCTCGGCATGGGTGTCCTACCGGAAGGTGTTCACACGTCTAATCAAGGCCTGTGGGAGGCAGGCCGAATAATCTCGCTGGAGAAGTGATACTTTGGTAAAGTGGGTCGTGAGGGGCCAACGAACTTAGCTGTTTGGCTACAAAAGTCAAAAGATGCACGAGTGCCTCATAAGTGCGGTTTTTCCAAAAAATGATCACCCTAAACAGGATTGAAACCATGTTGAACTCAAGGAAAACAACCAGACATTTCATGTTGCTTTGTCTGTCGGCCATATACTTTGGAGGTTGCTCACAGCAGATGGAACTGCCTGGGTTAAAAGCATCCGGACCTGATGAAAAATCTGTCCAAACCCTTAAGGAAACAAAGACTTGCGTGAAATGCAATTTGCAACAAAGCAACCTGAACTACGCAAAGCTGGCAAAGGCAGATTTAAGTGAGGCCGTGCTGGATGCATCCAGCCTGAACGGTGTCGATCTGAGTGGAGCGACCCTCAACAGCACCAGTTTTGTCAAAGCGGATTTGAGCGGTTCCGATCTCAGTGGTGCTGCTGGCAAGGAAACAGACTTCAGTCAATCGGTGATGACCCGCAGTAAGGTTGTTAAAGCTAATTTTGAAGGTTCAGTATTTTCTGGTGCCAATCTCAGTCAGTCTGTCCTGAACGAGTCTGTAATAACTGATGCGGATTTCTCAAAGGCATTGATGAGCAAGTCTCAACTCATCAAGGCCGACCTTACCAAATCCGATTTGAGTGAGGGGAATTACAACAACGCCAATTTCTCAGAGGCCATTCTAAAAGGATGTAACCTTGAGGAGGTGTCTGCCAAAAACGCCGTGTTCAAGACCACCAACTTGCAGGATGCTAATCTCACAAAAGCAACCCTTGATGGCTCTGACCTTTCGAACTCTAATTTAACCCGCGCCCAGTTGGATGGTGCGTCTCTCCTTGACACCAAGCTCAATGGTGCGGATTTGACCCTGTCGTCTTTGAATGGAGCCGCTTTGAAAAATGCGGACCTGACTTTCACCCAAATGTCCAAGGCGGATTTCACAAATGCCGATCTAAGTGGAACAACCGTTCATCGCGCCAATGTTTCTGGAGCACTCATGGTCAACACCAATTTAACGGGAGCAATGCTCAAGAAATCAAGATTTGACGGGGTAAGTTTTGAAAATGCCAATCTGACGCAAATCGTTTCCAGTAAATCAAAATTCATTAACAGTGTGTTCAAGAATACTGATTTGACTGGAGCCGTGTTCAAAGGGTCTGACTTGACCGGAGCCGTCTTTGAGGGTGCAAAACTAAACGATGCAAATCTTAAAGGCTCGAATTTGGATGGCGTTGACCTGACTCAGGCAATTTTATGTGAAACTGTGATGCCCGATGGTAAAGTTTCAAATAGAAACTGCAAGAAGTAGTACAATCTTCAAAGCCTTGGCCCAAGAGACAGGCGTTCCTTACCAGAACCTGATCAACCTCTACCTCACCGAATGCGCCCACTCCGGCAAGAAACTCACCTTGCAGTGGGCCTCTTGACGGACGCTTTCCCGCCGACTCCGCTTGATTCTGCGCCGCACTCGGCCTAGGTTGTTGGCTGACGTGTCAACATCAACCCAAAACCAAGAGAGACCATGCAAGTGCAGATTGAGTACTGTTCGGTTTGAAACTACGAGCCGCGCGCAGCCGGTCTGGCTGCGGAACTGAAAGAGGCTTTCGGAGTGGACTCCGAGCTTGTCCCCAGCGGAGGCGGGGTGTTTGAAGTGTCCGTGGATGGGAGCCTGCTTTTCTCGAAGAAGCGGCTGGACCGCTTCCCGGAAGAAGGCGAGATGCAGGCGCTGATCCGCAACGCCTGACTGGAACCGCCCGTCGGGACGGGGGTGCTAGAAGTCGGCCTTGATGGCCGCTCGCAGTTCGCGCTTGATGTCCTTGTTGCGCTGCTTGGCGGCGTTCTCGCGCTTGAGGCGCTTGGCGCGCGAGGGCTTCAGGTAGAACTTGCGCTTCTTGAGTTCCTTGAAGATGCCTTCGCGGATGAGGGTGCGCTTGAGTTGCATCATGGACTTGCCGATGTTGCTGTCTCGAACTTCGATCGTGATGGGCATGTGATCCGTGGTTCCGGGGCTTGAGGTTAAAACCTAAACCCTATTTTTTAGACCACTTCCCGCAAAAACACAAACTATTTTTTTGCACCCCCTCCGGCATCGGCCTCCGGGCTGGGCAGGGCGGCCCGCTTTTTCAGTTCCAGCAGCTCCACATCCAAGTCCGGGTCGGAGCTTTCGAGTTCGGCAAATTTGCGCTCCAGCGCCTCCTTGTCGGAGTCCATGCTGATTTCCTGATACGCCTCGGCGCGGGACTGCTGTTCCTCGATTTTGTCCTCCATGCGCTCGATGGTGTCCAGGGCGCCCGTTGAGTTGCCGAAGCCCTCGATGGTCTGGTAAATCTTCTCCTGCGCCGCCGCCTGCTTTTGCTTGGCGAGCAGAAGCCCCTTCTTGCGCTTGATCTCGTCCACCTTGTCTTCCAGTTTCTGGTAGCCGTCGCGCAGCACGTCCGCGTTCTGCTTGTGGTGGGCCAGTTGCTTCTCGAACTCCAAGGCCCGCCGCTCGTGTTCCTTCTTGCGGACCAGGGCTTCCTTGGCGAGGTCGTCCTTGCCGTTTTGCACGGCGAGGATGGCCTTCTGCTCCCACTTCCCGGCTTCGGTCTGCTCCTTCTCGGTGTCGCGCTCCAAGCGCTTTTGCAGCGCAAGCGCCTCGGTCATTTGCTGCTTGGCCTGGCGCTTTTGTTCCTCCAGATCCGTGATCATCTGCTGGAGCATTTTTTCAGGATCCTCGGCCTTGTCCAAGAAGGAGTTGCTGTAGGCGCGGAGGACGTTGACGAAGCGGGAGACGATGCCCATGATGCGTTGTGGTGGTGAAGGGTGAGTGGGTTCAGAAGAGTTGTTTGCGCTTGTTGGAGGGCAGGATGTTCAGAGCTTCACGGTACTTGGCCACGGTGCGCCGCGCCACCTTGATGCTGCTGCGATGGTAGAGGATTTCGGCAATCTGGAGGTCCGTGAAGGGGGTTTTGGCGTCCTCGCCCTGCACCAACTGCTGGATCATGTCCTTGATGCGCTTGGAGGAGACCGCCTCGCCGCTGCCCTGCTCGATGCCGCTGGTGAAGAAGTACTTGAGTTCAAAGATGCCCTGCGGGGTGTGGACGTACTTGTTGGTGGTGATGCGGCTGACGGTGGATTCGTGGACGTCAATGTCCTCCGCCACGTCCTTGAGGACCAGCGGCTTGAGGAAGTGGATGCCCCGGTCGAAGAACTCTTCCTGAAAGCGGAGGATGCTCTTGGTGACGCGGTAGATCGTCTTCTGGCGCTGCTCGATGCTCTTCATCAGCCACTGCCCCGCCTTGATCTTCTCCTGAATGTACTCCTTGGTGAGCTGGCCATCCTCGGCCATTGTGTCGCACAGTTCGCGATAGTACTGATTGATCCGCAGGCGTGGGATGCCGTTGGCATTGAGGGCGACCTTGTACTCCCCGGCGCTCTGGTAGATGTACACGTCCGGGATGATGTAGTTGTGCGCGGAGGTGGGGACGAAGGAGCGTCCGGGCTTGGGTTCGAGCGACATGATGAGCTTGTAAGCCTCGATCACGTCGTCAAGCTCCTGCTTTTGCCGACGTGCGATGCGGCGCAAGTCCTTGGACTCCAGCAGGTCCATGTCGTCTTCGATGATGCGGTAGCTGAGGCTGTCCTCCTGCTGGGCGTGGCGCAACTGGATGAGCAGGCACTCCTGCAGGCTGCGGGCGCCCACCCCGCTTGGCTCAAAGGTCTGGATGCACTCCAGCACATGCTCCACGAAGCAGCCGGCGTTGTGATGGATTTCCATGACCTCCGGCTCTGTCTCTTCGGCGGCCCCCTCCTCCTCAAACACGGGTGGTTCGGGCTTCTTGCTGCGGCGTTCCTGCGTGGCCCGCTCCGGCTGGTACTTCCAGTCAAAGCGTTCGGGGGCGACCTCCACGTCCCACGGAGCCAACTTCCAGTGCTGCATGATGCGCTTGTGCAGGTCGGGCTGCGCCTGCAAGAGTTCCCGGATGCTGGTGACCAAGTAGCCGTCGTCCTCGATGTTGCCAATCAGGTGAACCCCAACCTCGTACTCCAACTCACCAAGCGACTCGAAATCCATCTGCCGACGCAAGTTGTCCGCGAGCGATTCGCTCTGGGCAAGGGTCGCTTCCAAGGACGGCAACTCGTCGTCATCCCCTCCGGCACCGCCGCTGCGGTAGGAGTAGCCGCCGAATTGATCAATTTGCTCGACGTACTGCTGCCAGTCGATTTCGTCCTGGTCTTTTTCTTCCTTCTTCTCCTCGCGTGCGGTTTCAAAGGCCTCGGTGTCGGTCGCGGTTTCCGGAGCGTCAGTGGAGTCTTGGGAGCTGTCTTCTTCGGAAGGATAGGTGTCAATGTCCATGCCTTCCTCCAGAACGGGGTTTTCCTGAAGGGTTTGATCAATCAGTTCCTCCAACTCAGTGCGGGAGAGCTGGAGCAGCTTGATTGCTTGTTGAAGTTGCGGAGTCATGATGAGCTGCTGGGACAGCTTCATCTGCAACTTCATGTGCATGGCCATGGGGACTCGTGGATTCGGGTGATGTCAAGGGCCTCTCGGCGGTTTCCTGCATCTTGTTGCAAGGAGCTTGCCGAGGATGGCACCTTACTTGCTATAGGATGTCGTCCCAAAAGTCAACCCCGAAGCGAAAAAACTGCGGGGCGGCTCAGGCGCGGCGTCCGGAAATGCGCCTGCGGTAGGAGACGATGCCGAAGACCCCAATCAGCAAGGGAACCGCCACAAGGTTGAGGAGGAACAGGGTGTTGCCCAGCGATTCGATGTCCTGCCGCAAGATTTTGCGGACCTCGCGGAGCTTGCGGCGCGTCTGGCGTTCCTCGTCCCGGAACTGACGGATTTCCTCCTGCACCTCCGGGGGCAGGATCACCTCCTTGCGCCCGGACTTGCCCGTGCGCTGCTGAAGGCTGCTGAGCCGCTTCTGCACTTCCTCCAGCTTGGCGAGCAGCAACTGTTCCTCGGCCTGATACTTGATCTGGGCGTCACGCTGCATCGCCAGCAGGCGCGTGAACGGACGGCTGAACTGCCCCCGCGAACGGATGCTCATCAGCGCCTCGCTCCCGGAAAGGTACTCCACCGCGTTGAGCATGAGGTTGAGGTTGTCGTTGGTGGGCTGGATGATGGTTTTTCCGAGAAAGTTCATCTTCTGCACCGAGAACGAGTCCGAGAGGAAGTCGCTGTCCGTGATCACGAGGATGGAGTTGCGCGCCTTGGCCTCGGCGAGATGCTCGCGCTTCATCGGAACGTCAGGAGTCGCGTCTTCTCCCTGCTTCGGCTCCTTGGGCGGGCGTCCTTCCGGGAAGGCAGTTTTGAAGGTGTCCGTGAAGAGCGCCATCAGCAGCCGTTCCTGCTGGTCGGGCTTGAGGTCGCGGATGAGCTGCTGGGGCTGGACGTAGCGCAGGGTCATGGCATCGAGCGTGCCGCTGTCCTTGGTGGTCTTCAGCAGGGGCGTGACTTCCACGCTGCTGCCTTCGGCCTTCGCCACGCTGCCGCCTTCGACAAACAGCAGGCTTTCAAGCTGCGTGGTGAGCGGGTGATCCTGCACCAGTGCGTCCTTGGTGATGGACATCCAGACCGGAAAGCGCAGCACCCCCACCTGCGTGTTCACCTGCGTGGCGTACTGAAAATCACCCACCACCTTTTCAGGCTCGTAGGCGATGCCCCACGCCTCCAGCAGTCCGGGCAGCCGACTTTGCATGATGGGCTGCTGCGACATGCGGTTCATGGGACTCATACCGTCGGCGCGGGAATTCGAGTCCAGCAGCAGGATCACGCGACCGCCGTGCAACACGTACTGATCCAGCGCGTAGCGGGCGCGGTCGGAAAAGCCCTTGGGGTGGATCACGAGCAACAGGCTGATGTCCTCCGGAATTTCCTCCACGGTGGTTTCCAGCACCTCGACGTTGACGATCTTCTCAAGTTCGGTGACGAACGCCCATTTCTCCATCGGCGGCTGGCCCTGCATGACCGGCGGCCCGCCCTGCAAGTTGAGGGAGGACAGGAGGCCGACTTTCTCCGCCTGGGTCAGCGCGGCCTTGTGGATCGCCAAGGTGAGGTCGTATTCGAGGAAACGCTCGCGCCGAGGATCGAAGAAGGGCAGGGCCACTTCCTGATCCAGCACCATGACCACCGCGCCAAAATACACCGGAGTCCCGCTGGGCAGGGTGACGGGGGTGATTCCGTACTTTTGCGCCCAGTCCTCCTCGTCCGAGTCCGGCTTGGGATCGAACACCTCCACGGTCACGCTGCCGCCTGAAACAGCCTCGATCTCTTCCAGCAGTTCCTGCACGCGCTGGGCGTAGGTTTTCAGGTTCGGAGTCAGTTCCGGGCTGCTCCGCGAGAAGTAGTATTTGATGCGCACGGGGTCTTGCAGGCCGTCAAGGACCGAGCGGGTGCCCTTGGCGATGGTGTAAAGCCGATCCTCGGTGACGTCAAGCCGCACCGGGAGGAAGAAGGCGATCACGTTCACCGCGATCAGGCAGACCAGGAGCAGGAGCAGGGTGAGGCCGGTTTTGGACCAGTGTCCGGGAGTCATTGCTGGTTGCTGGTTATCGGTTGTTGGTTGTTGGTTATTCGGTTGCTGGCTGTCAGTTGTCAGTGATCGGTTGTCGGTTATTGATCACAGAAGACCGCTGACTGAACACCGAACTCTTCAAGATGCTTTGCGGGATTCAAGCACGACCACGTTGACGAGCAGCATGAAGCCGATCACGGAGAGGAAGTACACCAGATCCCGGAGGTCAATCACGCCGCGACGCAGGGCTTCAAAGTGGGTGGTGAAGCTGAACTGCGCGATCAAGTCCGTGAGCCAAACGGGCAGCACGGCGTTGAGGGCTTCAGACATCACCCCCCAGCCGAGCAACACCAGCACGAGGCAGACGATGACGCTGAGGATGAAGCTGATCACTTGGTTTTTCGTGAGGGCCGAGGTGCAACTGGCCACCGCGAGGTAGGCGCCCGCCATCAGCAGGCTGCCGAGGTAGCCCGCCACAATGGGGCCGTTGTCCGGGTCGCCGAGATAATGCACGGTGATGATCATGGGAAACGTGAGAGCCAGCGCCACGGCAATGAACGCCCACGCGGCCAGAAACTTCGCCAGCACCGCCGTGGTCAAGCGCACCGGAAGGGTGAGCAGCAATTCCACCGTTCCGGTGCGGCGCTCCTCGGCCCAGAGCCGCATGCCCACCGCCGGAATCAAGATGAGGTAGAGCCACGGGTGGAAGAGGAAGAACAACTCCAGATTCGCCTGCTGGGAGTCGTAGAAGTTTCCGAGCAGGAAGGTGCATCCGGCATTGGCGACCAAGAAGATGACGATGAACACATACGCGACGGGCGAGCGGAAATACGCCAGCAGTTCGCGCTTGAGGATCGGTGAGAGGCCGTGCATGGGTAGTCGGTTGTCGGTTGTCGGTTATCAGTTGTCGGTTGTCAGTTTTGCTCTACGGCACAAGGGTATCAGCGGTGCTTTTGCTGTTAGATGAACCACAGAGACACGGAGGGCACAGAGACCTGTTTGTTTCCATACTTTTTCTCTGTGTTCTCTGTGACTCTGTGGTGAAAACGAGGTTTGTACCGTTGGCAATTTCAGGGGTATGGAATCAGGCGGCGACTTGGGTGAGCTTGCGGAACACCTCGTCCAGCCGTCCGCGCTCCACATAAAACTGCTCCGGAACGAGCTTGCGGGAGGAGACGTACTCCTGCACCTCGGCAGTGATCGTGCGTCCGGATTGCGGGAAGACCCGCACACTCGCAAGCCCAGCGGCGGAGTCCGGGGTCTTCTCGACTCGGGAAACCGAGTCAATCCGTTGCAATTCTTCCTGCATCTGATCGGGGTTGGCGTCGCGCACGCTGAGGGTCACGGCGTTGTGGTATTCCGATTTCTCCAGCAGTTCGTCTGGGGTGCCGTAGCCCACCAGCTTTCCGGAGGCAATGATCAGGGCGCGGGTGCAGACCGCCTCGACCTCCTCCAGAATGTGGGTGGACACAAGAATGGTGCGCTCGGCGCTGATCTGCTTGATGAGGTTGCGCACCTCGTGCTTTTGGTTGGGGTCCAGTCCGTCCGTCGGCTCGTCCAGCACCAGCACGGGGGGATCGTGCAGCAACGCCTGAGCAAGGCAGGTGCGCTGGCGGTAGCCCTTGGAAAGCGTGTCAATCAGTTGCGCCCGGACCTCGGTGAGTCCGGTCGTGGCGAGGACGTACTCGACGCGCTTTTGCAAATCCTTCCCGGAAAACCCCCGGACTTCGCCGATGAATTCCAAGAATTCCTCCACGAGCATCTCGCTGTACGACGGGGCACTCTCCGGCAGGTAGCCGGTGTTGGCCTGCGCCAGCAGCGGCTCCGTGAGGATGCTGTGACCGCACACGCTTGCGTCCCCGGAAGTGGGGGTGAGGAAGCCCGTGAGCATCTTCATCGTGGTGGACTTTCCGGCACCGTTGGGGCCAAGAAACCCCAGCACCTCTCCGCGCTCAACGCTGAAGGAGACCTCGTGGACCGCCTGAATGGCCCCAAACCGCTTGCTCAGTTCCTGAACATGAATCATTGCTTCTCGTCAAAGACGGGTTCTGAAATCAGAATCTCAGTGTTAGGGCTTACGCAAAACTTTGGTGGCGTCACTTCCCGTTCGTGCTGAGCTTGTCGAAGCAAGAACGGTTTCACCCTTCGACAGGCTCAGGGCAAACGGGGCATCAAAATTCTGAGGTTTGCGTAAGCCCTGAAAGTGTAACTCGATATTACTACAATTTTTTGCTCATTTTGCAAGAAATCTATGCGAGGGGTGATTGGGGTGCGAGATTTTCCGGATTGTGTGTTGACATCCTCGGTGTGCCCTGTTACTGTCATGCCGCTTTGCCGCGTTTGTGGCTTCCGTCCACTTTCCGGGGGGAGGGTGGACCCTTATCAATCCGATCAGCAATCAAGGATCGAAAAATGAAAGATGTAAAAGCACTTCAACAGATGCATCGAGATGGTCAGCTCAATCGCCGGGATTTTCTCAAGGTGATGGGCGCCTTGGGATTCTCGGCACTGGCGGCCAATGAACTGTTGACTGCGTCAACGGTCTTGGCAGGAACACCGGTGAAGGGTGGCACCGCCATCTTTGCGAACAACATACACGGCCCAGATGATCAGATGGACCCGATCGTGTTCACGTCGGGCATTGACTACACCCGTGGCATCGTCACCTACAACGGTCTCATCCAGATTCTGGATGACATGACCCTACATCCGGAACTGGCCGAAGAATGGTCTGCCAACAGAGATGCCACCGAGTTTACTTTCAAACTTCGCAAGGGGGTGCGCTTCCACGACGGCTCCAAGTTTTCGGCGGATGACGTGGTCTGGAGCATGAGTCGCCACCTCGGCAAGGAATCGCCCTCGGTGGCCAAGTCCTTCTTTGCAAATGTCACCGAGTGGAAGAAGGTGGACCAGTACACGGTCAAGGCCATCCTCAGTTCCCCGGACTCGGACTTGCCGATCAAGCTGGGGGAGAAGCAGTGCAAGGTGGTCCAGAAGGACACGGTGGACTTCACCAAGGGCAACGGCACAGGGCCGTTCCGGCTGGTGTCCTTTGAGCCGGGCGTGAAGTCGCTCCACACCCGCAACGAGGACTACTGGCGCGAAGGGGCAAACTTAGACGGGATCGAGGTTACTGCGATCACCGACCCCACCGCACGGGTCAATGCACTCATTGCAGGCAATGTTCACCTGATCGTCACAATAGATGCCAAAGCGGTGAAGCTGATTGAAAAGACCTCTGGGGTGCATGTCATCTCAACGCCTTCTGGTCAATACGGCGGCATCTGTTGCCTGAAGAACACGGTACCCGGTCAGAGTGATGATTTCGTTAAGGGGATGCAGTACATCCAGGATCGCGAGCGCATCGTCCGCTCGATTCTGAAGGGCCACGGTGTCGTGGGTAACGATCATCCGATCTCGACTGCCTATGGTCAAGATCACTGCCACGAGTTGCCGCAGCGCAAGTATGATCCGGACAAGGCGAAGTTCCACCTCAAGAAGTCCGGCTACAGCACCGCCGAGGTTCATGTGGCTGCAGTGCAGACCGGTATTGAGGATACGTGTCTGTTGATGCAAAACAACCTGCGCAAGATCGGCTTTGACCTCAAGGTTAAGAAAGTACCGACCGACGGGTACTGGGGGGCTGTCTGGATGAAGGAACCTTTGAACGTGGTGTCGTGGAACATGCGTCCCACCGCCAACGCGATGATGGGCATCCAGTTCGCTCCAGGGGGCGCGTGGAACGACACCTTCTGGAACAATGAGCGCTTTGGCAAGTTGTTGAAGATGTCCCTTGCAGAGACCAACCCCGTCAAGCGCCACGAGATGCACTGCGAGATGCAAACCTTAGTGCATAACGGCAGCGGCATGGTGATTCCTTACCACACGAACATCCTCGATGGTGTGAGCGACAAGATTCACGGCATCAAGAATGTCCCGTTGGGTGCGCTTGGAGCTTACTCCTGGCCGGAGTTCGCCTGGATGTCATAAGAGAAGCTTCTCCTTCTTCTCCCAAAAAAAGCCCGCACGGCTCATTGTGCGGGCCACCCTCTATCCACCTTTCGACATCACGAGACTATTATGCCAATGAACCATTTTCAGCAAATCAAGAGCGAGGAACTCCCCTCGATGGAAGTTGAAGGGGTGCGGGCCTTCCTGAAGGACTTCGCGCTCTCCGAAGACTCCGAAAAGCCGATCACCAGCGGCTTGTTCCGTCTGGAAAAAGGCGAGCCGCTGACCTACACCTACACCTATCACGAAATGAAGCTGATCGTTGACGGATCGTTCAACATTGAGGACGAAACGGGTCAAAAAATCACCGCGACGGCGGGAGACCTGCTCTACTTCACCAAAGGCAGCACGATCACCTTCACCACGCCGGATTTCGGCATTGGATTCTTCTGCGGCCAACGCGGGGAAGGCGAAGCCTGACGGCCAAACCCATTCAGCAGAAAGTGCGTCAACGTGGTTTAGTTGTGGATGCACGAGGTCATTTTGGGCTGATTCGCTCTCATTTGTCATTCCCGCGAAGGCGGGAATCCAGATCATCGTCGGAGGCTTTCTGGATTCCGGGTCTGCGTTCCGCTCCGCCCGGAATGACGGTATTGCACCTGTGTGCAGAAAATACTCTGAGTTTCTGAACCAAAGCGGTCCACCTGCTGAGAGGCTTCGGCCGGTGCGATTCTGCCAACTTTTTGGGAGCCATAAACAACCATGCTGCTACAAGCCATCCTGCACCGGACGGGTGTTGGCGTTGCCACGCTGTTTGTGGTCTCCATCCTGATTTTTATAGGAACGAGCATTCTTCCCGGAGACGTCGCCGAGATCATCCTCGGCCAGATGGCGACCCCGGAATCGCTGGCGGCCCTGCGCACCAAGCTGGGCATTGACCAACCCGCCCACATCCGCTATTTCATGTGGCTGGGGGATTTGCTGACAGGCGACCTTGGGATTTCCAAGGCCGGCTCCGGATTCGGGACGGTGGGCACCCCGATTTCCACCATGATCAGCGGACGTTTGGGGAACACCCTGCTCTTGGCGAGTGTGGTGGCGATGATCGCCGTTCCGCTCTCACTGTTCCTCGGACTGATGGCCGCGATGTTTCCGGGCACCCGGCTGGATCGCACTGTGACCTTCTCCACCCTCAGTCTGATTTCGGTCCCGGAATTTTTGGTGGCCACGTCGCTCGTTCTCGTGCTGGCCGTGCATTTGGGCTGGCTGCCCGCGGTTGCCTATTTGAGCGGAAGTGAATCCAGCTGGAAGCTGGCCAAGGCACTGGCGATTCCGACCTTGACGCTGGTGATTGTCGCGTCCTCGCAGATCATCCGCATGACGCGGGCCACAGTGCTGAACGTGATGAGTTCGCCCTACATCGAGATGGCGATTCTCAAGGGGGTGCCACGCAAGCGCATCATCCTGCGGCATGCGCTCTTCAACGCCATTGGTCCCATTGTCAACGTGATTGCACTCAACCTTGCCTACCTGATCAGCGGGGTGGTGATTGTCGAGACAATCTTTGCCTATCCCGGCATGGCCAAGCTGATGATTGACGGGGTTCAGACCCGCGACCTGCCTCTGGTCCAGGCCTGTGCGATGATCTTCTGCACCACCTACATCGTGCTGATCTTCATTGCGGACATGGCATCCATCCTTTCCAACCCGCGCTTGCGCCACCCCAAATAAAGAAGATT
>CAZQXS010000013.1:24222-46390 GCA_964597275.1 uncultured Pseudomonadota bacterium
ACATGGCATCCATCCTTTCCAACCCGCGCTTGCGCCACCCCAAATAAAGAAGATTATGTCCGAGATCATGGAACAACCCACCCCAGAGGTGCAGTTTGAGGAATTGCCGGATGCTCCCCCCAAGCGTCGGCTCAAGCTTTCCTGGCCCGGAAAACTCGGGGTGGTGATAGTGGTGTTTTGGGTGGCGATGGTTGTGGTCGGACCCGTGATCTCGCCGTACTACGAGGCAGACATTCTGGACGAGGAACTGTTCATTGTTCCGGGTGGCGACGAGTATCCAGACACGGATTTTCAGATGCCAATCATCCACTCCAAGATCTACCTTGGAACCGATTATCTGGGCCGGGACACGCTCTCCCGGATTCTCTACGGAGCGCGGACCACGATTGGCATCTCGTTCCTCTCCACGATGCTGGCCTATCTGATCGGAGTAACTTTGGGGATTGCGGCGGCGGTTGGGGGCGGCTGGCTCGATACGGGATTGAGTCGCTTCAATGATGCCTTTCTTTCCATTCCGCACATCATGCTCGGACTCATAGTGATTGCCGCTGTTGGCAGCACAATTCCCATCCTGATTAGCATCACCGGATTCATCTACGCAACCAGCGTCTTCCGGATCGCCCGAGCCCTGGGGCAGGACGTGATGGTGAGCGATTTTGTGGAGGCCGCCAGGGTGCGTGGTGAGGGGCTGTGGTGGATCATCACCCGCGAAATCCTGCCCAATGTCGCCATGCCGCTCGCCACGGATTTCGGGCTGCGGTTTGTCTATATCATTCTCTTCATCTCAAGCCTGAGCTTTCTTGGTCTGGGAGTGCAACCGCCAATGTCGGACTGGGGCAGCATGGTAAAGGAGAACTTGGCGGGCCTGCTCTACGGGGCCATCGCGCCGCTGATGCCTGCTCTTGCGATTGCAACGCTGACCATTGCGATCAACATGATTGTTGACGACATCTCTGCTCATTCGGGTGGGAAACTCGCCAAGAGAATGGTCTGATGCCTGTACTGCTGGAAGTTGATCAACTCAAGATTGACGCACGAAAAGACGATGGCAGCCTGCTGCCCATCGTCAAGGGGGTGAGCTTCAAGGTCAATCGTGGCGAAGTCGTGGCCCTGATTGGTGAATCCGGTTCCGGAAAGACGACCATTGCGCTCTCCTCGCTGGGCTACACGAAACCAGGACTGGAGTTCACCGGAGGGGAGGTGCGGTTGGAGGGGCGGGATGTCATCACCATGCCTGCCGAGGAAAAACGTCAGTTGCGTGGGGAGCGTGTGGCATATCTGGCTCAAAGCGCAGCGGCCACCTTCAATCCGGCCCTGACGATTGGCGAACAGGTCACGGAATCCGCCGTTCTCCACGGACACTTCAATCGGGAAGAGGCGAATCAGCGGGCGGAGTCCCTCTACCGCGCCCTTGAATTGCCGGACCCGGATCGGCTGGGAAAACGCTACCCGCATCAGGTCTCCGGCGGACAGTTGCAGCGGTTGATGGCAGCGATGGCGCTTTGCAGCAAGCCGGACCTGCTGGTGCTGGACGAGCCAACAACGGCACTGGACGTCACCACTCAGATCGAGGTACTGAAATCCTTTAAATCCGTGATCAAGCAGGAGGAGTCGTCCGCAATTTATGTGACCCATGACCTTTCCGTGGTCGCGCAGATTGCGGATCACATCATTGTGCTGTACGCCGGAGAAATTCAGGAACACGGCACCGCCGAGCAAATCATCAACCAATCCAGCCACGACTACACGCGACGCCTGATGGCTGCGGTGCGCCCACCGCCTGCGGCAGGTCAGGGGGATGAAACGTCCGGAGAACATCGCCGCGAATCTCCAGCGCTGGAGGTGAAGAGTGTTCTCGCTGGTTACGGCAGAAAGCAGACCAACGGCACCCCAGCAATCACGGTGCTACGGGACGTACACATGGTGATTGAGAGGGGTCACACGGTGGGGGTGATTGGCGAATCCGGATGCGGCAAATCCACGCTGGCCCGTGTGATGTCCGGGTTGTTGCCCGCAAGCAAGGGCGAGGTGTTGCTGGATGGAAAACCCCTGAAACCGGACCTCCGGAAGCGCAGCCGTGCTGAGCTTCAGAAAATCCAGTTTGTTTTCCAGATGGCCGATACAGCGCTCAATCCGCGCCAGCGCATTGACCACATTCTCGGACGTCCACTGGAGTTCTACTTTGGGCTAACGGGGCAGGAAAAGCGAAGGCGCATTGCCGAACTGCTCCGAATGGTCGAGTTGCCCCAAGAGTTTGTGGGACGTTATCCCGAAGAACTCTCCGGGGGACAGAAGCAGCGCGTCAACCTTGCCCGCGCGCTCGCCGCCTCGCCGGAGATCTTGCTTTGTGACGAAGTGATCTCGGCGCTCGACACCATTGTGGGGGCCAACGTCATCGAACTCCTCAAACGCCTGCGCAAACAAACCGGAGTCTCGTTCGTCTTCATCAGCCACGATCTTTCCACGGTTGCGTCATTTGCGGATGAGATCGTTGTTCTCTACGCGGGACGGGTCGTTGAGCAGGGCAAGACGGACCATGTGTTGGCCCCACCCTACCACCCCTACACTCGGCTGCTGATCTCGTCGGTGCCGGAACTGCGGGTGGGCTGGCTGGAAGAAACCATGCAGACCCAAGAGGCGCAGGCCGGCATTGACCGCGTGGTCAAGCTCACTGCCACGGGCTGCCCCTTCTTCGACCGTTGCCCGCTCGCCATCGAGGGCACCTGTGACCGCGAGCCTCCGCCCATCCGGGACATCGGCGACGGCCACACCATTGACTGCCACCGCAGCAAGGAAGAATTCGTGCGCTGACAGGTGGGTTCCGCAATTGATTCGGGACGGCGAGGATCCTTTTGAAAGAATACGACCAATACGATGCCACCGGACTTGCGGCCCTCATTTCCACAGGGGAGGTTTCCGCATCCGAAGTTGTTGAAGCGGCGATTGCCCGCATTGAAGCACTGAACCCGGACTTGAACGCGGTGATTGCCCCGCTTTTTGATGAGGCGCAGGCCGCTGTGTGCAATGGACTGCCCAACGGTCCACTGTGCGGGGTGCCCTACCTTGTCAAGGATCTCAACACCTTCGTGGCCGGAGTGCCTGCCACCAACGGCAGCCGAGCCTTCCAAAAGTTTGTTCCCAGCCAAGACAGCACACTCATTTCCCGGATGCGCTCCGCTGGTCTGGTCCTGCTTGGAAAAACCAACACTCCTGAGTTTGGACTGAACATCTGCACCTCGCCCCGCCTGTTTGGGCCGACGAAGAATCCGTTTGATGCTGAACGCAGTGCCGGAGGGTCAAGCGGGGGGTCCGCCTGTGCCGTGGCTGCGTCAATGGTGCCTGCGGCCCATGCAACCGACAGTGGCGGGTCCATCCGGATTCCTGCGAGCAACTGCGGCTTGTTCGGCCTGAAGCCCTCCCGCGCTCGTGTTCCGCTTGGCCATGAGAAGAGCGAAGGTTTGGCCGGGTTCAGCGTGGGACATGCGGTCACGCACAGCGTGCGCGATTCCGCCTTGCTGTTGGAGGTCACGGCGGGGCCGATGGTGGGTGATTTCTACAGCACCCCTCCTGTCCGCAACTCATTCTTGAGCGCACTTGAGGGTCCGTTGCCAAAGCTGCGTGTGGCACTCTGGACTTCTGGGTATGCGGGCGAAGGCATCGCCCCAGCTTGTCAGGTTGCAGCTCGTGAAGCGGCGCATTTGTGTGAATCCTTGGGCTGTCGTGTCGAAGAAGCCCGCCCCCCCATTGATGGTCATGCCTTGCGGGAAGCCTTCGATGTGCTGTTCTGCGCCAACATTCGCAACGTGGTGGAGCGGGTCTGCTCTGAAAACCCGGAGGCCGACTTTGAGGAGTTGTTTGAACCCGCCACTCGGGCGTGCAGCTTGGCGGCCCAGCGGTTTAGTGCCGTGGATTATGTGAGGGGAATTGACTGCATCCAGCAGGCGGCTCGGACGTTGGGGGAATTTTTTGAAGACCACGATGTCCTCCTGACTCCAACCCTTGCCAATCCACCGTTGCCACTTGGTGCAATGAGCATGATGCAGGACGATTGGGAGGTTTATCTCAATGCAATGCTGAATGAAATTCCTTTTACGCCGCTGTTCAATGCAATCGGTGCCCCAGCGGCTTCCGTGCCCTTGGGGCGATGTCCCGATGGACTTCCGATCGGAATCCAACTCGGTGCGGGATTGGGTCAGGAGGGCCTCTTGCTCCGCCTTGCAAGAGCTTTGGAGGAAGCCTCACCATGGCATCGGCGCACCTGAACGTTTGACTCCTTCATGAAACCCTATCGCGTTGCTCTGTTTGATGCCTTTTCCGAGGAACTGTTTGGCGGCAGCGTCGCGGGAATCATCGGCAACGCCCAAGACCTCCCTGCGGAACTGATGCAGCAAATAGCAAAGGAGATTGGGGCACCAGCCACCTGTTTCATTGTGGGGGTGGATGATCGTGGGGTGGAGGTCCGGTTTTTTTCAACCGCCAAGGAGTACCCCATGTGCGGACACGGCACGGTGGCGTTGATGACGTGGCTGGCAGACGACGGCGTATTCACGGTTGATTCAGGCGGGAAGCGCGTTGTGGAATTGCGCACGCCCGACCACACCACCAGCGTTGCCTTGCAGCGTCGTCCGGATGGTCGTCTGGAGGTCATGCTCACTCTGGCCGGGGTGGTGTTTGAATCCTGTTCGGTCGGTGATGCGGACCTCGCGCCTCTGTTCGGAACCGTAATCGCAGGCGCAGTTGATGCGCAGCCCATCGAGTTGGCGGTTGCCGAGTTCTCTCACCTGGTGGTTCCGGTTAACTCCCTTGAGGTGATGCGCAGCCTTTCCCCGGATTATGGCAGGATTGAAGCGTTTTGCCAGACGGTCAATGCCGACACGCTGGTCTTGTTCACCCTTGAAACCGAACGTCCTGAGAGTACGATCCACTGCCGGGAGTTTTGCCCCCGCGTTGGCACCCCGGAGGCCCCCGCGTCTGGAACCACCAATCGCGCCCTCGCCTGCTATCTTTTACGGCACGGACGGGTCGCCCCCTCTCCTGAAGGGCATGAGACGGTCATCAGTGAGCAGGGGTATGAGATGGGGCGGCCCAGTCAGGTTCGCACGGAACTGCGGATGCGTGATGGAGAACTGGCGCAAATCAGGGTCGGCGGGGTTGCGACCAAGACTCTTGAGGGGATGTTTTGTGTTGCATGACGAATCGCTGAATTCCTTGCGGCTCGCCGATTTACGCAGGGTTGGCCTTCTCCAATTCCCGGATGACTGCCACCGCAGCGAGGAAGAATTCATGCGCTAGTAAAAGCCGAGGGAGCGTCCGGGCACTTCCGGCTGTGCGGGAAGCTCGGTTTCCAGTAGCTTGCGCAAGCGCATGATCTTCTTTGAGCAGTCGGGATCGTGATAGCGGTTGTGGTGTTCGCCGGGATCGTCCCGGTGATCGAAAAACTCGCCCCAATTGCTTGCTCCCGCCAACGGATACAGGGTCAGCCGAAAGTCGTCGGTGACCACCGAGTGGTTGTACTGGCGGGGGACGCTGCGCGGGTGGTATTCGGCGAAGGTGGCGTCGCGAATCGCTTCCGCCCGGCCCGACAGTAGGGCGCTCATGGAAGTCCCATCCGTTTGAACACGATCGAGGCCAAGCAGATCCAGCAGGGTTGGCTTGAGGTCCAAGTGGCTGGTGAGCGCGCTGCTCGTCTGGCCCACGGGAATGCCGGGGCCGCGCAAGAGCATCGGCACTTGCAGCAACTGGCGGTACGGCATTGGCCCCTTGCGGATCAGGCCGTGGTCGCCGAGCAGTTCCCCGTGATCCGATGTGAACAGGACGAGGGTCTTTCCCTCCAGCCCCTGCTCTTCCAACTCCGCGAGTATCCGTCCCACCCCGTCGTCAATCATCTGCACCATCGCGTGGGTGTAGGCGATGATCTTCCGCACACTGCTTTCCCGGAACCCTTCGGTGTTTTGCCAGGTGCCCTGCTCAATCGCGAAGGTTCCCTTGTCGAGAAATTCGCGGTAGGTGATCTGACGGTCCTTGCCTTCCATCCAAGTCTCGTTACGAATATAATCGGGCATCCGCAGCAACTCATCCGGCACCTGTTTCGGCATCGGCATTGCCTCCGGATCAAAATTGTCGCAATACGGCGCAGGGGGCGAAAACGGATGGTGCGGATCAGGGTAGGAGGCAAACAGGAAAAACGGATGCTCGCGCTTCCGCTCCCGCAAAAACTCAACGGATCGGTCGGTGATCCAACGGTTGTAGTGCAATTCTGCCGGAACGGCGCTGCGCCACACCTCGTCCATTGCGTCGGGTTCACGGTCCAGCGCGTTTTCCGGAAGGTACAGCGGTGCGACTTCGGGATGGTTTTCCATCAGCCAGCGTCCGTAATGCCCACCCCGCACGGAGGCGAACGATTCGCCAATCACAAACTCTGCGTGCTTGAAACCGTAATACGGACCTCGCCAGTCGCGGCTTTGCGGCAAGTCCCAGAATGCGTTGGACTCCGGCATCCCATACGCGGCTGGAGCGAGGATGGGCTGAAAGTGGAATTTGCCAACCCCGTGAGTTTCCCAGCCTGCCGAGAACAACGCATGGGAGAGCAGTTCCACCGAAGGGTCCAGCGCGAGACCGTTTTTGACCATGCCGTGGTGCCGTGGGTAGAGGCCGGAAAACAGGCTCGCCCGGCTCGGTGCGCAGATTTGGCACGGCGTGACGTGGTTGTGGAAGGAGGTGCCTGCGCTGGCAAGACGATCCAGATTGGGGGTTTTGGCAACGGGGCTGCCCGTGCAGCCCAGCGCATCGAAGCGCAACTGATCCGTGCAGATCAGGACGATGTTTGCTCCGTAGGACTCTGAGTTTTTCGGCATCAAGCGCTCACTGTGATTCGATTTCAGGGGGGGTCTAATGAGGCGATGACTGCGCCTTCTCCAACTCCCGGATGACTGACTCCACATCGGCAATCGCGTCTTTCAAATTCGCCGCAAGCTGTTCAGAATCGTCCGAGAGCGGTTGGGTGTCGAGCAGGTGTTGCAGCTTGGCCTGCGCCAGCCACGCTCCGTGGCGGGCCAGTTCGGCGACAATGTCCGGCTCGCCATAACCCGGCATGTCGTGAACTGCCGTCGGGTCCGGGCGCGAGAGATCCTGCGAGACGAATCCGGGAATCATGGTGATGCGGTCTCCCGGCTTCAGCAGCCGGGCCGCTCGGTGGACGATCATGTTCCCCTGCTGGAAGATCGCGTAGCCGGCGGCGGGGAACTGCGCCTGAATGACACGCTCTTCCGGCAACTCGCTGGTGATGCCGTTGCGTACCTCGTGGACGGGCAGGTTGAATTTTTCCGCAACTTCGAACTTCGTTCCCCGGAAGAACTCAAACGCTCCGCCCTTTAATTTTGCCGGGTCACTCATCATCAGCACATAGTCAAAGCCAATCCCGTCAAAATGCCAAGCGTCCACGGCCTTGCTGAGGTCTTCCGGGGTGTAGTTCACATAGAGTTGCTGAGAGGGCATCGAGTGCGGCGCGAGGGGGGTGCCGCTGATTTCCGAAAGGTGCTCCAGAATCACCGGACACGCACAGAGGTCGCGCAGGAACTTGGAGCGGTACACCCCGCCTGCGAGGTGGGACGGCACCCGGTCGCCTGCGATTTCCGAACGTTGCGCCTTGAGCCGCGTCAACACCTGATGGGTCACCCGCACCCCTTCCTCCGATAGCATCCGGAAGGGAGAGGTCACGGCCACTGTCGAGGCGCAGGCCTCCACATCGGCTGGCGAGTAGCCGAACTCGTCCAGCGTCCAGATGCGTTCCGGCCATTCGAGAGCCAAATGACGTTCTGGATCGTAGGTGATCTCATCAGGAAAACATTCGTAGCCCGTGGGCAATTGATCGGGAAACCGGAGTGGTGCGGCCAGCATCGGCGTTTTTGGATTTGAGTTTGTTGCTGGGTGTGGCATCGTCAGTCTGGAGTTGATAACACACAAATGATCATTTCAAAAGACCTCCATTCTTTTTGAAAAGGTTTTATCATGGCCTCAAGTCATTTGAAAGAGCAGAGTGTTATAAGCATCCTTTGAAATTTGAATTGCTCGCAGGACAAGAAAATGCTGATCACAACTGAAGAACGAGCAACCGCAAGCACAACAATCCCCTTTCCAGAAGAACTCCCGCAGGGCTTCGAGTGGCTGGAGGACGAGGTGCCGTTTGACACCGGCAAGCACTTGGCGTTGGAGCCGCCCAAGCGGACATGGACGCTGGCGGATCTGGGATACTCCGAAGCCGAAATTGTGCCAACCGCCACGCCGTTTGCGGCATCCGAGCCGTTCCGGGTGCTGTCGGACGAGGGAGCGGAGGTCATGCTTCAGACCGCCCGGCGTCTGCGAACGTTCGCCAAACGTGCGGGGAACCGCATCGAAAACACGGTGCGGAGCGGCTGCTACCGCTCGCGCTGGCTCCGGGATTTGTGCATCAGCCCGGAGGTTACGGAGGTGATGGCCAACATCTACGGCACTGCCATCGCGCCACACACAATGCCCGTGCATCTGGGCCACATGAACTTTGAGCCGTCGAACGTGTATGCGGCGGTGGACAAGTGGCACCACGACACCATCCCGCTGGATTATGTGATGATGGTCACGGACCCCAAACAGCTTCCGGGCGGGCGGTTCGAGTACTTCCTGGGCACGAAGACCGAAGCGGCAGCCCTCGCCGCCGAAGGCAAGACTCCGCCTCCGGAGCGCATCGTCGCCCCGGATTTCCCCGGCCCCGGCTACGCGATTGCCCTGCACGGCAACATGGTGGTGCATCGCGGCGCCCCGCTCACGGCGCAGGCCGAGCGCATCACGATGGTCAACGCCTATGTCGCGCTTGACCGTTCCCGCGACGACCAGAGCCGTTCCCGCGACCTCATCGGCATTGACGACGAAGCGGCGCTCTATACCGAATGGGCCAAGCACGTCGCATGGCGGGCACAGGGGCGGCTTGGCGATCTGATCGCAACCCTGCCCTTCAACCAGCATCCGGAAGCCGTCATTTCACACCTCGAAGCGGCGATTGGGGATGTGCAGCAAGCGATTGCCGACATGAAGGCTGGCCCCCGCGAGGCCGAGCATTACGAACGCTGAATCGCTGGCCCGCCCACGACACAAGCCTGCCACTCGGAAGCCTCCCATCCTAGGCGTGATCCATGACCGACGTGAATGGGTGCGATGAAGAAATGTCATTTCATAATCCAGACACATGACGATATATTGATCTGCGGAACACCAAAGTCATGACTTCCTACCAAAAACCGCAACGCTGGTTCGAGCCGCAAAATAAGCTGTTCCCGCAGCAAGTGGGCTTCACCTCGCCGCCGCACGATTTTGACGCCGCGCCCAGCGACTTCCTGCGGATTGCTCCGGAAGGCGTGGGCGTGCATGGCCGGATGCTGCACGTTCCGGGCTACGCCCACGAACTCAAGCAGCGATCCGACAACTTCGACCTGCTGGAGGATTTTGTCCACTGCATGGCGAACAACGGTGCGGATGCCACCGGGCAGGTCGGCACCAACTGGGTGCATTGCAACGGCACCACGCCAGAGGAAATCCGGGCCTTCTGCGAACGGCTCAGCGAGACCTACGAAACTCCGTTCCACATGGCCGGGTACTGCCTCGTCGAGGCGTTGCGGGAACTGAACGCCGAGAAGATCGCCCTCAACTCGGTGTACTACTGGCCGGACTGGCGCGACGGCATCGCCCGCTTCCTCAAGCAGGCCGGGTTTGACCTGCTCTACTATGGCAACTTCGTGGACCTCGGACTGTACGAAACGCAGGAGGAGGTCAACGCCCAAACTTGGATCTTTCCGGGAGAACTCGCCGAGCAGTCCATGCAGCGTGTGGCGGAGCTTGCTCCGGAGGCGGACGCGATTGTCGTGAACGGAATGCCGAACTTTCGCCGCGCAGACGGCCTGCCCCAGCGCGTGGTCTCGCTGGAAACACAGCTCGAAACCGTGGTTGGCAAGCCGCTGGTCTCCTCCGACTCCGCGCTCTACTGGCGCATCTTCAAAACGCTCGGCCTCGCTCCGACGACCGCGCAGGGGTGCTTGCTCTCTTCTCTTTCCTGAAGTTCAAGCCATGCACAAGATTTTGGTTTTGTGGGCCACGCCGCGCTCGACCTCGACCGCCTTTGAGTGGATGATGCGGATGCGTGGCGACCTGACCTGCTTCCACGAACCCTTCGGCGAGCCTTGGTACCAGGGCGAGCAGCCGCTCTGGCCCCGGCTCCAGCACGACAGTCCGCGCACTCCCGGACTCACCTTCGAGAGCGTCTGGGAAACCATGAAAGCCGCTGCCGCAAAAGGTCCAGTGTTCTCGAAGGACTTTCCGCACTACATCGAGCATTTGTGGACGGACGAGTTTCTGGCGCATTTCAACCACAGCTTCCTGATCCGCGACCCGGCCAAGGTGGCCACCTCGATGTTCAAGCATTGGCCGGACTTTGTGCTGAAGGAAATCGCCTTCGTCGAGCAGCGGCAGCTCTTCGATCGGCTTGCCGAGCGATCCGGAGCCGCGCCCCCGGTGATCGACAGCGACGACCTGCTGGAAGACCCGCACGGCATCGTCGAGGCGTACTGCAACGCCGTCGGCCTTCCGTTCCTTCTGGAAGCCCTGAGCTGGGAGCCGGGCGCACGGGACGAGGTGAGTTGGTACGATGGCGGCTCATGGCACCAGAACCTGCGGGACTCGGACGGACTGAAGCCGCAACCCCGGCAGTACCTGGACATCTCGGAAGCCCCGGATCGGGTCAAGGAGATTTACGAAATCGTGCTGCCGCACTACGAACGCCTTCACGCCCATCGGCTCACCGTTCCCCAACCGGCATCCGTCTCCGCAGCATGAATCCGCAAAAGCTGACTCATTTGGATCGGCTGGAGTCCGAGAGCATCCACATCATCCGCGAGGTGGCGGCGGAGTTCCGCAATCCGGTGATGCTCTATTCCATCGGCAAGGATTCCTCCGTGATGTTGCACTTGGCGATGAAGGCTTTTGCCCCCGGCAAGCCGCCGTTTCCGTTGCTGCACGTGGACACGACGTGGAAGTTCCGGGAGATGATCCACTTCCGCGACGAGACTGCCGCCCAACTCGGCTTGGATTTGCTCGTCCACACCAATCCAGACGGCGTGGCCCGTGGGGTCGGGCCGATCACCCACGGCTCCAAGGTCCACACCGACGTGATGAAGACGGAAGCCCTCAAGCAGGCGCTCGACCAACACGGCTTTGATGCTGCTTTCGGCGGAGCGCGGCGCGACGAGGAGAAATCCCGCGCCAAGGAGCGTGTGTTTTCCTTCCGCACCAAAAGCCACCGCTGGGATCCAAAGAACCAACGCCCGGAACTGTGGAATCTTTACAACCCCCGCATTTCCGCAGGGGAGAGCGTCCGGGTCTTCCCGCTCTCGAACTGGACGGAACTGGACGTGTGGCAGTACCTGCATCGGGAGCAGATTCCAGTCGTGCCGCTCTACTTTGCCGCAGAACGCCCCATTGTGCGGCGCGACGGAGTGCTGGTGATGGTGGATGACGAGCGCCTGCCGCTCGAATCCGGAGAAGTGCCGGAAAACCTGCGGGTGCGCTTTCGGACGCTGGGGTGCTACCCGTTGACCGGGGCGGTGGAGTCAGCGGCGACTAACATTCTGGAAATCATCCTCGAATTGTTGCAAAGCCGACAGTCGGAGCGTCAGGGCCGGGTGATTGATCAGGACCAGATCGGCTCGATGGAAAAGAAAAAGCAGGAGGGGTACTTCTGATGCAAGACACGACCAACCCCACTCAG
Source organism: uncultured Pseudomonadota bacterium (assembly GCA_964597275.1). Classification (GTDB taxonomy): domain Bacteria; phylum SAR324; class SAR324; order SAR324; family NAC60-12; genus UBA8110. The sequence continues at coordinate 36,011 of CAZQXS010000013.1, forward strand.
CACCCACTCGACATCCGCGCCTTCCTCAAGGCTCAGGACAAGAAGGAGCAGTTGCGCTTCCTCACCTGTGGCTCGGTGGATGATGGCAAATCCACCCTGCTGGGTCGGCTGCTCTACGACTCGAAGACCGTGTTCGAGGACCAGCTTTCCGCCACGCACACCGAGAGCCGCAAGTACGGGACTCAGGGGGAGCAAGTGGACTTGGCTCTGCTGGTGGACGGCCTGCAAGCCGAGCGCGAGCAGGGGATCACCATTGACGTGGCCTACCGCTACTTCGAGACCGACCGCCGCAAGTTCATTGCCGCCGACACGCCCGGACACGAGCAGTACACCCGCAACATGGCAACGGGGGCTTCCACGGCACAACTCGCCATCATTCTGATTGACGCCCGCAAGGGGGTTCTCACGCAAACGCGGCGGCACAGCTACATTGTCTCGTTGCTCGGCATCCGGCAGGTGGTGCTGGCGGTCAACAAGATGGATTTGGTGGGCTACGACTCACAGGTGTTTGAGCGCATTGCCGCCGAGTACCACACCTTTGCCACCGAGTTGGGGCTGGAGGACATTCACGCGATCCCGCTTTCCGCGCTCACTGGAGCCAACGTGTTTGCTACGCAAGGGACGATGCCTTGGTATTCCGGCCCCACCCTGATGGAGGTGCTGGAAACCATCGAGGTCGGGCAGGAGGACCAGTCGGGCGAGTTCCGGCTTCCGGTGCAGTGGGTGAACCGCCCCAGTCACGACTTTCGCGGATTCAGCGGCACCATCGCCTCTGGGCGTGTGGAGCGGGGCATGTCGGTGGTGGCGAGCCTGTCTGGAAAAACGAGTCGTGTGGAACTCATCCTCGGTCCTTCCGGAGAACTGGAGGTCGCCTCGGCGGGGCAGTCCGTGACGCTGACGCTGGCCGACGAGATCGACATCAGCCGGGGCGACCTGCTGGCCGCAGAGCGCAACGGCCCTCAAGTCGCAGATCAGTTTGCCGCACACCTGATCTGGATGGACACGGAGCCGATGCTTCCGGAACGCTCTTACCTGATCCGCTTTGCCACCGCCACCACGACGGCGCAAGTCACCGACCTGACCCACCGCGTGGACGTGAACACGCTGGAGCATCTGGCGGCAAAGACCTTGAAACTCAACGAGATCGGCTACTGCAAGCTGGCGCTGGAAGCACCTGTGGCCTTTGATCCGTATGTCGACAATCGCCAGACGGGGGCGTTTGTGATGATTGATAAACTAACCCATGCCACCGTCGGGGCCGGAGTGGTGGAGTTCGCCCTGAGACGGGCTACCAACCTTGGCTGGCACGAAATGAAGATTGACAAGGCGGTGCGGGCGCAGATGAACGCCCAGCAGCCGTGCGTTCTCTGGTTCACGGGCCTGTCCGGGGCGGGCAAGTCAACGATTGCTGACCGCGTTGAACAAAAGCTCCACGCCCTCGGCAAGCGGACCTATTTGCTTGACGGCGACAACGTGCGGCACGGACTCAACAAGGACTTGGGCTTTACCGATCAGGACCGCGTCGAGAACATCCGGCGCGTGGCGGAGGTCGCCAAGCTGATGGTGGATGCCGGGCTGATCGTGCTGGTCTCCTTCATCTCGCCGTTCCGCTCCGAGCGGGAGATGGCTCGGAGCCTGCTGGAAGCGGACGAATTCATCGAGATTTTCGTGGACACGCCCTTGGAGGTCTGCGAGGCCCGCGACCCCAAGGGGCTGTACCAGAAAGCGAGAGCCGGGCAGCTCAAGAACTTCACGGGAATTGACTCGGATTACGAACCGCCAGACAACCACGAACTCACCCTCAAAAGCGGCGAAGTGGCTGCCGATGCCTTGGCCGCTCAGGTGGTTGCCTACCTGAAGGACCGACCCCACCCTGATTCCACCAAATCTCCCTGAAGAGGCAAGATGACTGATCCTGCAACCACGGTGAAAACGGATTACCAGCCCCCTTCGATTGAAGTTCCCTCGCTGTACGCATGGCCTCCAGAACCGTTGGCTGCGCTGCGCTGGCTGACGGTGGGCCTGCTGTTCCCGTGGGGGATGGTGTACCTGGGGCTGGCAGTGCTGTCGTGGCAGTACCTCACTCCGAGCATGGAGACGATGGCGACGTTCTCTCCCGGCTGGGTGTCGCTGATCTGGCTCCGGAACGCCGCATTACTGACGCTGGTGGCGGGCACCCTGCACTGGTGGCTGTACATCCGACGCGGGCAGGGGCAGGAGTACAAGTTCAATCCGCGCTGGCCTGCGCAGAGCCGCAAGTTCCTCTGGGGCAGTCAGGTCAAGGACAACCTGTTCTGGAGTCTCGTCAGCGGCGTCACGTTTTGGACGCTTTACGAGGCGGTGACGTACTGGCTGTATGCCAGCGGCTACGTCCGGAGGGTCGAGTGGAGCGAAGCCCCGGTTTACTTGACCGCGATGGTCTGGGGGGTGTTCTTCTGGTCCACAGCGCACTTCTATCTCAACCACCGCCTGCTGCACTGGTCGCCGCTTTACCGGGTGGCCCACGAACTCCACCACCGCAACCCCAGCCCGGGACCGTGGAGCGGCATTGCCATGCACCCGCTGGAACACCTGATCTACTTCACCGTGTTCTGCTTCTGGTGGGTGGTGCCCGTGCATCCGGTGATCATCCTCATGACCGGATTCTTTCAGGGGATCAGCCCCGCCGTTTCCCACTGCGGCTTTGATTATGTGACCCTCGGTAAGCGCATCCGGGTCAGCACCGGCGACCTCTTTCACCAACTGCACCACAAGTACTTCGAGGTCAACTACGGCAACACCCCCACGCCGATCGACAAGTTCTTCGGCTCGTGGCACGACGGCACTGCGGAGTCGCTGGTGCTGGCGAAGCAACGCCGCCGAGGCGTGCAGGAGGCTTGACGGCAACCCGGATGTCCCTGAACGCCTTGCGGCGGCAGAGCCTGGAGTTGGTGGACGGCAAGGGCATCCTTGAGCGGGCAAGGCCATCAAGTCGCGTGAGGAAGTCCGGGCCTTCAAGCGTTCGCTGGAAAGCTGCGAGGCCGCGATGGGGGTGTTGCGAGCAGCGTTGCGTCCGGGCATGACGGAATCCGAAGCCCTCGCCCGGCTGGTCGGCGAGAGCATTGCGCGGGGCGGGGAGTATCCGGAAACACGCCTGCTGACTTCCGGCCCACGCACCAGCCCGTGGTTTCAGGAAACATCGGATCGTGTGCTGGAAGCCGGGGATCTGCTCTCCTTCGACACCAACCTGATCGGGCCGATGGATGAGTCCTGCGCCTAGAGCAGAAGGGCTAGCCCCCCAGCACGGTTCCTGCTGAAAGGCTGGTTTTCGCGGCAAAGTCCTGAGCGGAGATTTTTTTGTCATCATGCGGGCGCACTCTCTGGACCAGAATGCCACCGCTGCCAGTGGCAACCGTGAATCCTGCATCAGAAACCTCAGTTACTGCTCCGGGAGTTCCGCTTGCGTCCGTCTTGGCACAATCGAAGATCTTCAGCACGTTGCCCTCGTGCGTGGTCCACGCGCCCGGTTGGGGATTGCTGCCCCGGATCAGGTTATGGACGTCTTCCGCCGACTTAGTCCAGTCAATCTCGGCGTGTTCGTGCTTGCACCAGGATTCGTAAGTTGCTTGCGATTCGTCCTGAATGATGCGCGGCGGGTTTCCGGAGCGCACCAAGTCAATCGCCTCCAAGACGGCCTCGATCCCCAAAGGGAAGATTTTCTGGAAATAGACGGTGCCGAGCGTGTCCTCCGGGTCGACGACCACCTCTTTCTGCAAGAGGATTTCCCCTTCGTCCAAGCCGTCGTCCGGCCAGAAGATGGTCAGTCCCGTCTTGGTGGCACCAGCGATGATCGCCCAATTGATCGAGCTTGGGCCTCGGTGCTTGGGCAGCAATGACGGGTGGAAGCAGATGGAGCCGTGAGTTGGAATCTCGCGGGCTGCTCCGGGTACGAAGAGGGTCACATAGGCCATCACGCAGAGATCGGCATTGAACGCCCGCATCTCGTCCAAGACGGCTTGGTCCTTGAAATTGGGCGGCTGGACCACCGGAAGCCCCTGCTCCAGCGCGAACTCCTTGACCGGATCGAGCGGCTGGCCCTCCTTGTCCGGCGCACAATAGGCGGCAACCACCTCGTCCACGCCCTTCTTCAGAACCGCTTCCAAGCTGGCCTTCCCGAAGGCCTGCTGGCCCATGATGATCAGTCGCATGGCTGCAATTCCCTTCCTTGTCTGAGCGGGTTAAACCGCATTTTCCTCTTTGGCGGTTGCAATTTCGACATCACTCAGGCCGATCTCGGCCAGGATTTCGTCTGTGTGTTCACCCAACAACGGGGATCGCACCACCTCTGAAGCCGAATGCGAGAGTTTGATGGGATTTCCCACCGTCAGGTACTTGCCCCGCTCCGGATGATCGACCTCGACGACCGTGCCAGTGGCTCGGAGTGAGGGTTCCTCCCCCAGTTCCTTCATGCTGAGGATAGGGCCGCAGGGAACATTGAGCGGGTTGAGGATATCCATCGCCTCAAACTTGGTCTTTGTCATGGTCCACTTCTCGATTTCATCAAAAACCTGATCGAGTTTGGGCAGACGGGCTTCGGGAGTAGCCCATTCCGGATCCTCCAGCCAATCCTCGTGGCCAATGGTTTTGGCGAGTGCAGGGAAGGCGGCAGCCTGTGTGATCACATAGATGTAGGCATCCGGATCGGTCTCCCAACCCTTGCACCTGACGATCCAGCCGGGCTGGCCGCCTCCCGAAGCATTGCCACTGCGAGGGGCCGCTTCGCCAAAAGTGCCATTGGGGTACTGGGGGTATTCCTTGAGTGGACCGTGGGCAAGACGCTGCTGATCGCGCAGTTTGACTCGGCAGAGGTTCAGCACCCCATCCTGCATGGCGCAGGTGACCCGCTGACCCTTTCCGCTTTTTTCTCGGTGGAAGAGGGCGGTGACGATGCCCAGCGCCAAATTAAGCCCGGTGCCGGAGTCGCCGATCTGCGCCCCCGTCACCATTGGGAAGCCGTCCAGCTCGCCCGTCGTCGAGGCCGCCCCACCGGTGCATTGCGCGACGTTCTCATAGACCTTGCAGTCTTGATAGGGGCCGGGTCCGAAACCCTTGACCGAGGCGTAGATCATCCTGGGGTTGAGTTCCTGAATCCTCTCCCACGGGAAGCCCATCCGGTCAATGGCGCCTGGGGCGAAGTTCTCGACCATCACATCGCAGTGCCTGATGAGTTGGGTGAAGATATCCTTGCCCTTGGCACTCTTCGTGTTCAGCGTGACGCTGCGCTTGTTGTGGTTCAGCATGGTGAAGTAGAGGCTGTCGACGTCCGGGATGTCGCGCAACTGTCCCCGTGTCGCATCACCGACACCGGGGCGCTCCACTTTGATCACGTCGGCCCCGAACCACGCGAGCAGTTGGGTGCAGGTCGGTCCCGATTGCACATGAGTCATGTCCAGAATCCGGACTCCTTCCAGAGCTTTGGTCATTGTCGTTTTTGCTAAGTCAGTGAGTGGAATTGCTTACCGGATTTGCGGACAAGCCGAATCCTCCGGTCACTTGTACATGGTCTGGGCCTTGGTGCCCGGCGCATACTCGTTCGGATCAATCCAAACGTTGATCACCGCCGATTTCCCGGACGACTTCACGGACTCGCGGGCACGTTGCAAGGCAGATTGGATTTCGTTCGGGTTGCGGACTTCCTCGCCATAGCCGCCGAGCATTTCGGCAAATGTCCCAAAGGGCACGTCGCCAAGTTTGTTGCCGACGTTGCCGCGCTGCTCACCGTACTTGGTAATCTGGCCGTAGCGGATTTGGTTCATGTGCGAATTGTTGCCGACAATGGCGATGTAGGGAGCGCCAAAACGGTTTGCGGTCTCCATGTCGAAGACAGTCATGCCAAAGGAACCATCTCCATAGAGACAGACCACCTCTTTGTTCGGGTGGGCGAGTCCCGCTGCCATGGAAAACCCGGTGCCCACACCCAGCGAACCCAGTGCTCCGGGGTCCATCCAGTTTCCGGGGCCACGCGGCTGTACGGCTTGTGCAGAAATTGTCACAATGTCTCCGCCGTCACCAATGTAGATCGTGTCCTCAGTGAGGAACTCGTTGATTTCCCAGGCAAGGCGATAGGGGTGGATGGGATTGGCGTCCGACTGGAACATCGGCATGAGTTTTTCCGTTTTCTCAACCTCTTCCTCCCGGAGTCCATCCAACCAGCCTTGGCGTCCCTTTGCGCCGTTGTCTGCACGACCTGTGGTGGCTTGCAAGACCGCCGCAAGGAGGGCTCCCGGATCACCCGTCAATCCTAGCGAGATGTCTCGGTTCTTCCCTACAGTCCGGTAATCCTGATCGATTTGAATGAGCGCAGCTTCCTTGCTGATGCGTTTGCCATAGCCCATCCGGAAGTCGAAGGGTGTGCCAACAATGACGATCACATCCGCTTTCTTGAAGGCACTGGAGCGTGTGCGGTTGAAGTAGTGGGGATCGCCCGGAGGCAGGATGCCCCGGCTGGCGCCGTTCATATAAAGGGCGATGTTCAGCTTGCGGGCCAACTCGATGGCATCCTGATGCCCGCGTGACATGAACACCTGCGAGCCGACCAGCATGGCTGGGCGTTCGGCGTTCACCAGGATGTCCGCAAGCTTCTCGACATCGACAGGATCACCAATGGATTTGACCGAGGCGCGGTAGCGCCCCGGTTCCGGGATCACGGCGGTGTCCCTAGGGATTTCCCGGTCGAGCACGTCACGGGGAATTTCGAGATAGCTTGGCCCGTAAGCTCCGGAAAAGCATTCGCGCGCCGCCATCGAGATCATGTCCGCCACCCGTTCCGTGGACATGACCCCGGCGGCGAACTTGGTGATCGGAGTCATCATGTCAACGTGCGGCAGGTCTTGCAGCGACCCCATCTTGTGCTGCGTCAGCGAACTCTGCCCGCCAATGTGCAGGATGGGGCTTTCCGAGCGAAAGGCGGTGGCGACACCCGTCATGGCATTGGTGCATCCCGGACCTGCCGTGGTGACCACACAGCCGAGTTTTCCAGTCTGGCGAGCGTAGCCATCTGCCGCATGTGCCGCCGTCTGCTCGTGCCGGACGTCAATGATGCGGATGCCTTCGTCAAGGCATCCGTCATAAATGTCGATGATGTGCCCTCCACAAAGCGTGAAGATGGTGTCCACCCCTTCGCTCTTCAGAGCCTTAGCGACAAGGTGCCCGCCAGAAATAACCTCTTCCGAACGGCTCTTCTGGGCGAGAGTGTCGGTTGCTGTTTGTGAGGCTGGCTGTGTTTTCATTGAGGCTTTGGGTATCAAGAGTTTTTTGTGCTTGGGAAAAACCGGTTCTTCAGGGACTTAATCGTCGGCAATGCCATCAAAATGACGGCAATGACCATGATCGAGCTGGCAATCGGTCGAGTGAAGAAGATTGAAAAGGAACCTCCGGAAATCAAAAGCGACTGTCTCAGGGCCGGTTCGGCCAGTGGCCCCAGCACAATGGCCAGCACTGCTGGTGCTAGCGGATAGTCCAGCTTGCGCATCAGGTAGCCAACAACGCCAAAGACCAGCATTAACCAGACATCATGCATGTCCATCGTAGGCACGAAACCGCCAACGACGCACAGGATGAAGATGACCGGTGCTAGGATCGTGAACGGCATCTTCAACACCCAGATGAAGGCCGGGATGAAGGCGATGTTGATCAAGAGCGCAAACAAGTTGGCGGCATAAAGGCTTGAGATAAAGCCCCACACGAAATCGGGATAGTCCGTAAAGACCAAGGGACCCGGCTCCAGACCCCAAATCACCATGCCCCCCAACAGGATTGCCGTCGTCGGTGATCCGGGGATGCCGAGCGTCAGCATCGGTAGCATGGCACCCGTTGAAGCAGCGTTGTTTGCGGATTCGGGAGCCACAATGCCGTTGATGTTGCCTTTGCCGTAGGTCTCAGGCTCACTCGATGCGGTCTTGGCGAATCCGTAGGCCATCAGGGAGCCCGGTGTCGCGCCGGCTGCTGGCAGGATACCAACGAAATATCCAAGGAACGATCCCATCAACATCGTCTTCCAGGTCCGCGTCAGTTCCTGTAGGTTATCCCAAATACGCCTTACGGAGATGGTCGCCTGCGTGATCATCGCATTGCCCTTGGAGACCTCTATCGTCCAGAGCATCTCAGCGATGCCGTAGATGCCAATGGCCAGGACCAAGAAGTTGATACCGTGGAAGAAACCGGGGATGTCGCCGAAAATAAGCCTCGGTTCACCTGAAACAATATCAAGCCCCACAGCCCCGAACACCAAACCGATGAAGATTGAGAACATCGTCTTTGGAATGTCGTCACCACCAAGCCCAACGAAGGTAGCGAATGCCAGAAGCATGAGGGCGAATATTTCTGGGGAGCCGAAGGTCAGTGCCACCTCAGCAAGTGGTGGTGCAAACAAAGTGAACAGAACGACTCCGACACTGCCTCCGACAAACGAGGCCGCCGCCGCCGCAACAAGCGCCTTGTCGGCCTTTCCCTGCATGGCCATCGGTCGTCCATCGAAAGTAGTTGCCACCGCTGTGGATGCGCCGGGAATGCCAAGCATGATTGAACTGATGGCACCACCGTACATGGCCCCGTAATAGATCGCCCCAAGAAAGATGATGGCACCTGTCGGTGGCACCAAGAACGTCATTGGCAACAAGATCGCGACACCATTGACGGAGCCTAAACCCGGCATGGCACCGATAAAGAGTCCGACCGTGCATCCGATAACGATCAGCATCAGGTTTAAAGGCTCAAAGGCGATTGCAAAGCCATTGAGGAGAAGGGACAGAATGTCCGTCATTGCTTGGTACTCAGGTCTAGTTGTTAGTGGGTTTATCTATACAAAGTTCAGCTTGACAGGATTTATTACAAACAGATGATATTCTTTATTTTCTAAAGAATTAATCGGGTTTTTGGATTGTCCAAAAAACACCTTTTTAATTCCAAGACAGATCTAATAGAAAAAGTCGAATACTGGCACAAACCACGGGTCGGTAAACCCCTTGGGCAGGGTTTTCTGCAAGGCAATCTCAAAAAACAAAAATGTCGCAATCGGCGTAAAAATAGCGAACAACCCCGTCAACATCCATGAGTGGCCACCTAAGAACCGCAGGTAGAAGATCAGAAAAAGCGGGATGGCCCCGTAGGCACCTGCGATATGGAACAAACCGATCATCACGGTAAGGGCGCCAACGTTGAGGATGAACAGCTTGAGCGCACGGCTGTCCATGTAAACTTCTTCGGATCTGGATTCCGGCGTTAACCTTTTTGCCCAGCGATAAACGATGGCTATGCAACACACCAACATTCCAGCGGCCAGCCAGAAGGGCCATGCCCCTCCGCCGGGACCTTCACCCGGAATCCAGCCGATGGGAAGTTCAGCGCTTTTCCACATCAGGTAAAGGGAGAACGCTCCCATGAAGATGCCCATGACGAGCTCTGCCATGCGCATTAGCGCTCTCCCTCCGTACCCTGCATTATATTAAAGTCTCTGCTACTTGAGGACGCCCATCTTTTGAAGCATAACCTTGTGGATAGTCTTTTCCCTGAGCCAGTACTTCATCAACATATCGCCGGTAAGGTAACCTCCCTGAAGGCTCTTTTTGGCCATATACCCTTGCCATTCGTCAGAGCCGTAGATCTGGGCAAACAACTGGCGGTAGTAGGTTGCCGCTTCCTTGCTCATGCCAGGTGCACCAACGACCGTGCGCTGCATGAAATAGACGAAGTCCTTGCCTAACTCCTTGAACGTGGGCGCATCTGGGAACAAGGGCAGCCGTGCCGGTGTGAAAGCCGCAAGCGCCCTTGTTTTGCCAGCCTGATAGAAGCCAAGCTGTTCAGAAGGGTTGTTGACCGTAGAGTGGGCGTTGTTGCCGGCCAGTTCCTTGGCCACGCGTCCTCCCCCCTTGTAAGGCACATACTTCATGTTGAGGCCGTAGGCCTTGTTCAGGAAGTCGGTCAGCAAGTTGTCTTCGGAATTCTTGCCGGTGCCAGCCATGATCCAAGCGTTCCCCTTGGCTCTGGCCGCCTTGACGAACTGATCAACGTTCGTGATGCCTGAGTCAACGTTGACCCACAGCAGGAACGTGTCTTCGGCCATCCGTCCTACAGGAGTGAAGGTGGAGATATCCACCCCAAGCCCCTTCTGACGCAAAGGCGTCGTGTAGAAGCTGTTCAAGGTGAACATGATGGTGTGGTCCGGATCCGAGGCGTTCTTGACATGGACCAGTGCTTCTGCACCTGAGCCGCCTGGCTTGTTGATTGGCGTGAACGGCTTCGATGACAATTTATTCTTGGTGATGATGTTCTGCATGAACCGAACTGCCTTGTCGGGGGGGGGGGGGGGGGGGGGGGGGGGGGGGGGGGGGGGGGGGGGGGGGG
>CAZQXS010000014.1:0-46082 GCA_964597275.1 uncultured Pseudomonadota bacterium
CTGCAACACCATATTCAGAGCGTTGCTAGACGGAAACTTTCTGAAAACGATCTTCACGCCAAGCTTCGGTGGAGAGCACTTGCTTGAGGCGTTGGATTCCCATCCAGATGTCCTCATGGCTGTGGTACAATGGGGAAATTCCAAACCGGATCGAATCGGGTTTTCGGAAGGAGGACACGACTCCATGCTCCAGTAGCGCCTCACTCACTGGCCCGGCTCCCGGATGCCGGATGGAAACGTGCCCACCCTGCTGAGAGTGGTTGCGGGGTGAGGTCATTTCGGCTCCGAGTGGACCGCATTCCTGTTCTAGGAGTTCCCGGAACAATTGGGTCAACGATTTGTGTTTCCGGTCGAGCTTGTCCACTGGCACCTCCTGCCAGATTTCCACCGCCGCCGCAAAGATTTCGTTGGCCATGATCGTCGGCGATCCCGTGGTCTGGCTGAGGATGCTGGGGTGTGCCTCATAATTTCGGGCAAAGGCAAAGACGTCCAAGTGCCCCATCCAGCCAGCAATGGTAGGCCACGTCTGGTTTTGGTGCCGGGGATGGATGAATAAGTAAGCCGAGGCTCCCGGACCTCCACAGAGGTACTTGTAACTACACCCGACCGCAAAATCGGCACCCGCCTCCATCAAATCAACCCTCACCGCACCAGCGGCGTGAGACAAATCCCACACCACCAAAGCTCCCACCTCCCTAGCCTTCTGCATGAGGCGAGACATGTCCCAGCGTAAGCTGGTTCGGTAATCCACATAGGACAAGCTCACAACCCCGACGTCCTCAGTGAGGGCATCGAGCAATTCTTCGTGTGAATCTGCGAATCGGATGTCGGCCTCGATTCCCATCTCCTGTAGTGTTTTCACCCAACCTTCCGCGATATAGATATCTGTGGGGAAGTGGTTGGATTCGGTCAGCAGGAGGTTGCCCCCCTTCCGGATTCGCCATGCGTAGCTCAGAAGCTTGTAGAGATTGATGGACGTGTTGTCGCAGACGATCACGTCCTCCGGATACGCCCCCAGCAAATGGGCAATGCCAGCCCCCAGTTTTTTCGGTTTGTCTAACCAGTCCAACTGAGACCACCCCTGTCGGCTCAGGTTCCGCCAGCCTTCATTGAGCATCCAGACGACCCGTTCCGGAACCACTTTCGGCATGGCACCCATCGAGTTCGCGTCATAGTGGATCGCACCGCTTTCCGGCAGGGCGAATCTGGATCGAAAGGAACGCAGGGAATCCTGCTCATCAAGCAGTCGGCAGTGTTCCAAGTCAATGGGTTGCTTCATGTCCATGTTGTTTCCAGCAAGGTCTTGATCTGCAAAATTTCGTATTCGTGAGCGGCAATCAGCCTGCGCCAGCGTTCATCGTCCATGCTTGCAAGCCGCCAGGCCATCATGGAAATCACACACTGCTCGCTTGTTGTTCCCAAGCTCTCTCCGGAAACCACCCGCACCATGATGCGGGGAACGAGCCGCTTTCGGGAGCCACCGACGAAGAAATGGATCGTGTGGGTGGTCGCATCCGCCTGCACTTGCACCCAGAGCGTGGTTCCGGTCTGCGGGATCACCCCCTTCGCAAGCGTGTCCGCAACGACCTCAATCTCGGACAGGTTGAGGTTCCATTCCTCCATGCGCTTCAAGCTGGAGAGGTCGGCAAACGCTTTGTCTGCTCCGCAATTGGCTTTCACGGACGTGATGTGTGCGTATCCGTCATCCATCCGAGCATCCGTAATCACGCGTAGCGCCTTTCGGAGTCACATAGCCTGCTTCAAGATCCTGCCGGATTCGTTGCCGATCCCGCTTTTGGGGATCGCCCAATCCGCCGCCGCCTGGAAGTTCCACCCGCAGGCGGTCCCCGTCCGGAACGGTGTAAACCGCCTTGTCGGCAAATGCCATTCCGGAAACCAGTTGGGCCTTGCCCGCCCGCCCGGCGTGTCCCCCCTCGCGGCCTCGGGGCGGGTTGTGGATGCGGTCGAAGGTGGCGGCGGAAACCGTGAACGGCGCGGCCACGGTGTTGCCGACTTCGATGACCTGGCCCAATCCGCCGCGAAAGGCACCCGGACCTCCCGAATCCGGCAGAAACTCCTTGCGCCAGAAGACAAGCGGGGAATCGGATTCCGTGACCTCCACTGGAATCGCGCCCACCCCGCTTGGAAAGGCGGTCACAGAAAGGCCGTCCTTTCCGGGGCGTGCTCCGACACCGCCCATGCCGATGTTCATCACGTTGAATCGGGAAGTGCCTTGTCCGGTGTCAGCGAAGGGCAGCACCCAGATGCTCCCGGCACTTTCGGCGGGAACCTGACCTTTCAGGGCTTGCGCGAGGCAGCCAAAGGCGACATCCGGAAGCATCTGCCCGATCACATGCCTTGCCGTCACTGGAGAGGGGGGAAGGGGATGCACCGCCGATCCCGGCTCGGCAACGATCCGGAACAAACTCAGCGAACCGTGGTTGTTGGGAACCTCCGGAGCGAGGATGCACTTGAGTCCGAAAAAGGTGTAGGCTTCCGTGTAGCAGAGGGGGGAGTTGATGCCATAGGCGGAGACGGGAGACGATCCGGAGTAGTCTATCAAGATCTCCTCTTCCATGACACGCATCACGGCTCTGAGCGTCAAGGGTGATTCATAACCGTCCAGCACCATCTTTGTGGGATACTCGCCTTGGGGCACAGCAGCGATGGCTTTTTGCATGGCCTTGCGGGAGTTGTCAAGAATGAACTCGGCCAGAGGTTCGATGGAATCGAGTGCGAACTCCCCCATCATGTCCTGCAATCTTGCCTCTCCGGTATCGTTGCAGCTAACCAGCGAGAGAATGTCCCCCTTCACCTCCACGGGATTGCGGCTGTTCGCCTCCAGGATTCGCAAGAGGTCTTCATTCAAACGGCCCTGGTCGCGTAGTTTCATGTGGGGAATGCGAATCCCTTCCTCGAAAACCGATTTCGCCTCTGCAGAAAACCCCCGGCCTCCCACGTCAATCACGTGGCAGGTGGAAGCAAACAGTGCGACCGCATTTCCCTTGTGGTATGCGGGTGAGACCACGACGAAATCGAACAGGTGTCCCGTTCCCATCCAAGGGTCGTTGGTCACGAAAATATCCCCGGAGTGCATAGAGTCCACCGGGAACCGGGCCAGAAAATGCCCCACGGCCCTGGCCATCGTGTTGACATGTCCCGGAGTTCCCGTGACCGCCTGCGCGATCATGCGTCCCTGAAGGTCGTAGATGCCAGTGGACAAATCCCCGGCTTCCCGGACCACCGAGCCGAACGCTGTCCGCAGGATCGCCTGCGCCTGTTCCTCGACCACGGCGATCAGGCGGTTCCACATCACCTGCTGGTGAATCTGCGTAAGGGCAGCCTCAGTCATTTTTCTGCTCCAGAGCGAGTGCTTGCATGACGATGTGGCCGAGCGAATTGATGGCTGCTGAAAAATGGCTTGGGACAATGGTGGTGGTTGCCTCTTCCGCAATCACCGCAGGCCCAGAAATCCGGACTCCAGGATTAAGGTCGAACCGCCAGTAAACGGGGCATTCGGCCTGTTCTCCGGCAAGGGAGTCGTACACCTTTCGGTGGCTCAACGGTAGTGCGGAAGCCTCCTCAACCACGTCCGAGACCTTTTCGGGCACCTCCGTTTTCGTCGTCACCGTGACCGACCACGACACGCTCTGCACCTCCATGTCTGGGATTCTCAGCCCATAGACCGCTTCGTACAACTCCTCGAATTGCTCCCGGAGGGTCTCGGCATCCTTCGGCTCCAGCGGTCGGTCGGGCAGGGGAATTCGCAACTCATGCCCCTGTCCGAGGTACCGCAGTTCCACGACTCGCTCTTCCGGCAAGTCATTGCTTCCGGCGATTCCTTGTGCGACCACCCGTCGGGCCTCCGCGCTCATTTCCTCCAGAAGCTGATTGACTTGGAAGGCGTCGAATTCTCGGAACTCAACCATCAGTGAACGTACCACCTCATAGGAGACGGGTGCTCGCAGGAACCCGATTGCCGAGCCAACTCCGGCCCCGGAAGGGATCACCACTCTCGAAATTCCAAGCTTTTGGGCAAGCCGCCCCGCATGAAGCGGCGCCCCGCCGCCGAAGGCGATCATGGTGTGGTGGCCAATCACCTTGCCGCGTTCGATCGCGTGAACCCTTGCCGCGTTGGCCATGTTCTCCTCAACGATCTCGATCACACCCGCTGCGGGCCAGTGCCCCTCAAGACCGAGCTTGCCGCCGATTCCCTGTGTCAGAGCGGCCTCGGATTTTCCCGAATCTAGGGCGATCTTGCCCCCTGCGAAGCGCTCCGGATCGAGCTTCCCCAGCACAAGGTTGGCATCGGTGACGGTGGCGCGAGTGCCCCCGCGTCCGTAGCAGACCGGTCCCGGTTCGGAACCCGCGCTCTCCGGCCCCACCTTGATGCGGCCCATCTCGTCCACCTGCGCAATCGAACCTCCCCCGGCACCGATCTCCACCATCTCAATCACCGGAATCCGCACGGGCAGGCCACTGCCTTTCAAATCCCGGTACATGCGGGCAACTTCGAAGCGACGGGAGCGTTCCGGTACGCCGTTTTCGATCAAGCAGATTTTTGCCGTGGTCCCACCCATGTCGAGGGAAAGTGCTTCGCGGACTCCGCATTCCAAGGCTACTTTCCCTGCTAGAATGGCCCCGCCTGCCGGACCTGATTCCACCAGCCGGATCGGAAATCGCACTGCATTTTCTAGGGTGGTCACCCCCCCTCCAGACATCATCAGCAAGAGCGGACAGGCCATGCCCCGTTCCTGCGTGAGCGCCTGCAAGCGTTGTAGGTATCCGGACATCAGCGGACGGATGTAAGCGTTCGCACAGGTAGTTGAAAATCGTTCGTACTCGCGCATTTCCGGGCAGACCTCGCTAGAGAGGCAGACGATCACTTCCGGGAGTTCGGCGGCAAGGATTTCTCGGATTCGCTGTTCGTGTGCTGGGTGGGCATAGGCGTGCAGCAGTCCGACCGCAACCGCCTCGACTCTCGCCTCTTTCAGTTGCTCGATTGTTTTCAGCAGTCCGGAATCGTCGAGGGCAATCAGGGTCTCTCCCCTTGCGCTCATCCGCTCAGTGACCGGGAATCGCAACGGACGCGGCACTAAGGGTTCTGGCTTGTCAAGGAAGATGTCATAGTGTTCGAAGCGCCTTTCATGGCCCATCTCCAAGATGTCCCGGAACCCTTCCGTGGTGAGGAACGCGGTTTTCGCCCCCTTGCGCTCGATGAGCGCGTTGGTTCCGAGTGTTGTTCCGTGAATGAAAAGTGTAACATCGCTGGCATGTCCCCCAGCCTGTACCAGCACCTCTTCGAATCCCTCCATCACACCAAGTTCGGGTGCCTGCGGGGTTGTGAGCACTTTTGTTGAGAAACTCTGGCTGCCTGCTTCCAGCACTACGTCAGTGAACGTCCCACCAATATCGGCGGCCAGACGAATTTCGTGTTGATCGTTCATTGCCGGGCTTGTTTGCTGGGGAGATTCTTTGTCTTCTTCCCAGAAGGTGCGCGATTAAGAGCAGTACAGTGTCAGGTAGAAACTCCTGAACCTCGGAGTGCTTCCGCTTCTATTTCCACAAGGCAGCCGGGAACAGCTAAAGGGGAACAAACCGTGGTATTGGCGGGCATGGTGAAGCCAAGCCTTGCTTTCATGACAGCGGAAACAGAGGCCACATCTTCGGAGTTGGGAATGAAGACCCGGACCCGCACCACATCCTGCAAACCTGAACCTGCTTCCACAAGAGCAGACTCGATGGTGTTCAAGGCCAATTCTGCCTGCTCTTTGGCACTTTCCGGAAGTTCACCTGTCTTAAAATCCACCCCCACCGTTCCGGAAACAAAGATGTGGTCTTTCACAATTACGGCACGGGCGTAGCCAGCTAGCTCCTCATAGGTCGAGCCAGAAAATACATGACGACGAGGGGTTGGTGGGTTTGTCAAGGACATCTTCTGGTACCTGTTATTGGATTGATATGTTTGGCAGTCTCTTCACGTCCTACTGGTCAACCACAGCCTCGGCTTCAATTTCAACCAGATAGTTCCCGATCAGCTTGGACACCTCAAGGGTCGTATTGGCCGGGCGAAGGCCCTCGAAATAGCGACCATGAACCCTAGAGACCTCCTCACAATGGGCCGCATTTTGAAGATAGACCCGAGTCCTTACCACATCTGCTAAAGATCCGCCCAAGGCTGAAATCCCCGTCGCGATCTTGTCTAGGACATAGACTGCTTGACCCCGGGGGTCGCTTCTGCAGATCACTTGGTCTGTCCCATGAGTGGCTGTCGTGCCGCTTACCAGAATTCGATTGCCCACTCTCACGGCCCGAGAATATCCACAGACCGATTCCCAGTAACTGTCGCTGCCGATCTGTTGACGGTCAGGGCGCTGGGCCATGGCCGTGGGTTGGTAGATGTTTGGCACTGAGTCGAGGTGATGGCTCAGGTCTCCCGATGCGGTCAGAAACGGGGGCTGTCGGTATTCCCGACCGCAGTCTCCCGCAATCCGGCGGGTTGTGGCCAATGCCTCCTCGATCAGGGAATGGTCGTCCTCACTAAGTGAAAATGAGAAGACTGCAAGGTTGTCCTTGCGATGGTCTGTCTCGTTAAGTCTGGCACCAATAATGGCTCCGGCAACGGCAGGCTGCTCAAGCACCCAGCGTGTTGCGACATTGGTGATTGAAACATGTGAACGTCGTGCGATGCTATTCAGTGCCTCCAGAATGTTCTGAAATGTCGTCCATCCCCCTGTCTCATCGATGAACCGCTTGTACTTCATCTTGCTCCAGTCCGTGATTTCCGCAGAGGACGGCTCCGGCTTTCCGAGCCACCGGTCTGAGAGAAACCCCCCTGCGACTCCACCGTATGCCAGCAACTTGATGTTGTTCTCCAAACAGAGGCAACTCATCTCTTCCAAAGCACGTCGGTCGAGCAGTGAAACAACGACTTGGTTAGTGAGGATGTTGAAGCCCTCCTTGATGAGCAAGTGCAAATGGTCGGTATCAAAATTGGTCAGTCCCAAGTGAGTGATCCGCCCTTCCTGCTGGGCAAGCGCAAGCCCTTCCATCGCGCCTAGGTACCCCGGATGCTCATAGGTCCACCAGTGAAACTGGAGGAGATCAATGGTTTCAACCCCCATTCGATCTGCACTTCTCTGGACTCCGTCACGCACGGTTTGAGGGGTCATCTGCTCCGGCTTTGGGCACCACTTCGTGTGGAGCTTTGCCGAGACAGGGTTGCTCTGCCCGGACTTCCCCGTGTCAAGCATTTCCCGCGCACGTCCTGCAATCAGTTCAGCACTGCCGTAGTGATCAGCCATGTCAAAGGTGTCAAATCCCTCCGATGCGTAATCCACCAACATCTGCGCGGCCTGATCCCTATCAAGTAGCCGACCCTCTTTTTCCATGTCAGCCACCTGCCAAAGACCAGTAATGATCTTGCAGATGTCATAGCCGGGAGCAAGTTCAGTTCGTTGAGCTTTCATGGATTGGTTGTGAGTCTGGTTTCAGCGCCTTTGCTTGGGCATGAGATTGGGTCAAGCCCTCTTTTGATTGCTGGTGAGAGGGGGCTGGCTTTTTCTCTCGGGCAACAGCCCAGCTGGACGGAAGATGAGCATCAGCACCAGAACCACACCAATTGTTATGAGTCGAAGCGCTGCTGCTTGGGTTTGGAAATCGGGGGTCACCATAACCGAGATCAGACTGTCACTTGCCGACCACAAGGTCCAGATCATCACCGCCCCGACCACGGCACCTAGGTTGTTTCCCTTCCCGCCAACAATCAGCATGACAAAGACCTGTATTGTAAAGATGGGCATAAAATCCTGTGGACTGATAAAGCGCATGAAGTTCGCGTACATTGCCCCGGACAGTCCCATGATTGCACAACCCACCACGAAAGCCTGCAATCTGAATTTGAACACATCTTTCCCCATTGCACCTGCCGCCACTTCATCTTCCCTGATCGAACGCAACACACGGCCCCATGGTGATCTGACGATGCGTTCCAGCGCAAAATAGACCGTAGCCACGATGAACAAGCACAGCAGGAGATAGAACAGATTGTCCATCATCGGATCATCTGAAAGCTCTGCGAAGGGCTTAGGCAGTGCGTAAAGCCCGTTCGGACCCCGTGTCAATTGATCAAGATTGTTGGCCACTAGCTGGATGCTGATGGCAATCCCGAAGGTGGAAATTGCCAGAAAGTCTTCCCGAAGCCGAAGCGTGATCAGACCTACTAGCATGCCTGCCACGCCCGCAACGGCCATGGCCATAATCCAGCCTGCCGCAATGGGGAGATCAAAGCCACCAACCACCGTATCGGGGTAACGGGGGCCTGTGAGCAGTGCGCTGGTGTAGGCTCCTATCGCAAAAAAACCGGCGACCCCGACGTTGAACATGCCCGTAAACCCGTACTGGATGTTAAGTCCAAGGCTGCTCAGCGCATAGAATGAGCAGATGATGAGGAAAAAGATCAAGAAGGAAAGGACTTCAATCATCTCTTTCCTTTTCTCCAACGATGCCCTGAGGCCTGAAGGTCAGCACCAAAATGAGAATCATGAACGAAATGGCACTACGGTAAGCCGACAGCCCACCTGCCACGGCAAAGGATTCGGACAGCCCAATCAGTAGCCCTCCTAACACGGCTCCATAGACATTAGTTACCCCGCCCACAATCAGTGCTGCAAACATGGGCAGGATCAATTCGAATCCCATTTCGGGGTCCAGCTGGGTGATGTGGGCGTGAAGGGTGCCTGCAACCGCAGCCAGTGAAGCTCCAATGGCCCATGACCATTTAAAGATACCTTCAACATTGATCCCGCTGACCATGGCCAGTGATGGATTCTCTGCGACGGCCTGCATCTGCTTCCCCATGGTAGATCGATTGAGGAAGGCATGGAGGCAGATGACGCTGACCAGGGTGATGAAAAGAATCAGCAGGTCATCTGGCACGATTTTGACCCCTCCCATGATTTTGACGGCTTTGGGGATGTAGAAGCTGTAGAAGAGTTGGTCCCCGCCCGCTATCAGTGTAATGAGGTTCCTCACCATCAAAGACACACCAAATGCGACAATGATGAAGGTGATGCGTGATGCCTGCTTTTGCCTCAGCACCCTGAACAGCACCCAATCCACTGCCAACACCAGCAGGCAGGTCACAATCATGGAAAACACCATTGAACCTAGCAGGGGCCAGCCGAGAGAAATCGGGCCAAGCCTGCCAATGCCCACTCCCATCAGGGAAACCAGTGCCAAGGAGACATAAGCCCCAACAGCAAGTACTTCCCCTTGGGCAAAGTTCGCAAAGCGGAGTACGTTGTAGGTGATGCTCAGTCCAACGGCACCGAGGGCAATGATGGAACCGTTGACTAAACCGTCACTCAAAAACTGGATCATAGGTCAATTTCCAGATGCAGCGCCAAAGTAAATTTCCCTCATGCTTGGGTGTTCCAAGAGCTCCTCAGCGGATCCCTGCAATCTCAACCTTCCTTCAGAGAGGACAATCCCCCGGTCTGAAACCTTGAGTGCTGCACGGGCATTCTGCTCAACCATGACCACCGTGACCCCACCTTCTCGGATTCTCTCGACATGCTCAAACACCTGCCGTCGCAGCAAGGGAGACAGACCCGCTGACGGCTCGTCTAGCAACAGCAATACGGGGTTGGACATCAGCGCACGGGCGAGGGCCAGCATCTGCCGTTGACCTCCAGACAGTTTTCCAGCCTTTGCTGCACGGTACTTCAGCAGATCCGGAAATAAGTCAAAAACAAGTTTCAGCCTCTCGTTCTGGTTATCCTGATTGGTGACGGCCCCGAGGTCGAGGTTATGATCTACGCTGAGCCGGGAGAAGACATTCTCTGTTTGGGGCACATAGGCGATGGCCTGATTGATGATTTCGTGAGTTTTTTTTCCTGAAAGATTGCTACCCTGAAAAAAAATACGCCCCTTAATGAAGCTTACCAAACCACAGATCGATTTGATCAAAGTTGATTTCCCCGCACCGTTAGGGCCAAGGATGGTGACAATCTCCCCCTCTGAAACAATCAGTGAAATCTCCTCTATGATCCTCAACTTAGGAACGTACCCCGCAGCGAGGTTTTCAATCTCAAGCAGTGATCGAGTGTTCATCATGGGCTGGTATTCAGGTTCTGCGAAGAGCAGCGGCAGGAGGAGTCTCACCATCAAAGGCTTGCATATTCCGTTCTTTCAACAGCTATTGGGTTGCTCAAAAATCAGTTGGCGGAGGAAAGCGAACAAGCTCTCTTAACCATCTCAGCTTTTCCGCACTTATCGCGGGCTTCACTCCCCAAAAAAGGCATCCAGTAAGCGTTTGTCTGAGCGCACTTGTTCCGGGCTGCCCTGCATCAGGATGGCCCCCTCAGCCATGACAAGGATTGGGGAGCACAATTTCATGATCAGGTCCATGTTGTGTTCGATGATCAGGAACGTCACCCCCATTGCGTTAATGTCTCTGATCCGTTCGACGATCTCTTCCAGCAAGAGTGAGTTCACACCTGCCGCTGGTTCATCTAGAAGGATCATCCTTGGGTTGGACATCATTGCACGCCCCAACTCAAGCAGTTTTTGCTGACCCCCAGAGAGATTCATCGAGGGTTCATCCGTAAGTGCATCCAGCTTGAGGAATTCAAGGAGTTCCAGTGCCTTTTTCTGGTTGTCTGCTTCTTGGCGACAAACCTGATTGTACCGGAGCCAGTTATTCCAGAGGTTCTCCCCAAGTTGAGGAGAGGGCACCATCATCATGTTCTCCAAAACGGACATTCCGGAGAAAGGCCGGGGAATTTGGAAGGTGCGAACGATGCCTAGCTGAAAGGTCTCATGTGTTTTCAGGTCGGTAATGTCCTTATTTCCAAGATGCACGGTCCCGCTGGAGGGTCTGTAATGTCCTGCGATGATGTTGAAGGTGGTGGTCTTGCCTGCGCCGTTGGGGCCAATCAGGCCAGTAATAGTTCCGGCATTAACTGTGAAACTCACGCTGTCAACGGCATGTAGCCCGTCAAAATCTTTGCAGAGGTTCTTGACTGTCAGCAGCATGGGGAATGGAATTGAGTTAGAAAATAAATGGCCGATCCAAAAATTAGGAGCTAGGCAATGGGGGGTATTTGGAATGCACGATTGGGCGGGAAACTTCAATGATCCAACAACTCAGCCCTCAGAAAAACCGAAACGAAGGACACCCGTTGCTGGGGCTGCTTTGGCTCCCCCCAAAAAAAACTGGAGACCAGAAAGAATCATTCCAGCCTCCAGTTTGATAAAGCTTACTGCCTATGTTTCTCAGTCCTTCATGGCACGGACTTTAGCCTTGATCTCATTGATCTCTTCAAGGCTGATCCCCCCGGCATCAACATACTTGCCGTCCTTGATCTTCATCTTCACAAAGGGGACCGCCACATCCCCATAGGGGTCGAAGTTGATGGGACCCGTTGCTCCCACATACCAAATATCCATACCCCCCTTGATGGCAGTGATGGCTGCTTTGAGTCCCTGAACACCACCTCTGAACTGCTTTCCTGTCGGTCCTGTGATTTCCCTCACAATCTTTGCGAGGGTTGGGCCTTTAATGTCCGTTCCACGAATGTCTGCGGTCACCATGGCAAGCCCGATCAACACTCCTGCATCATACCCAGAGTTCCGTCCCGGACCTTTGGGCGTGGCATTCCAGCGCTTCTGAAAGTCGGCTTCCATCTGTACTAATGATGAGTTGGCCGGCACACCTGGGCTGATGAACCATGCATTTTTTAGATGGTCTGAACCAACGGTATCGACAAAAGCGGAGTCGTTCATGCCTTGGGGCATAATGAAATTTAGAGGACCATCAAAGCGGACCCAGTCGCGAAAGTGCTTCACCCCATCCTGAATGTTGCTGAGCATATAGAGACTGTCAGGGTCGCCTTCCAGCGTTTTTGTGATTTCTGCTCGATAGGAAGGCAGGTCTGGATTGAAGGGAACCGTTTGGGCAATCTCACCTCCAAGTGCCCGAAAGGCATCAACGAACTCCCCTTGGTTGTTTTTCCCCCAGTCGTTGTTCCAATAAAGGATGGCGGGCTTGCGAAAACCAGCATCGTAGGCCATTTTGGCCGCAGCTACTGCCTGTAGCGAATCTGCAGGGAGGGTGCGGAAGAACAGCCCCTTGGTCTCGCCACGCTTGCCCATGTTGGTAAAGGTCGAGGACGTGGAGGCGGTGGCGACTAACAGCACCTCTTCCTCAACGGTGACCGAACTGAGCAGGGGGGCGGTGATCCCTGAGGAGATTGGTCCGACCAGTGCGGTTACCCCTTCCAGATCAATCAGCTTCCGGGCGGCATCCACGGCAACAGAAGCCTGGGTGTTGGAATCTCGGACATCATAGACGAGTTCGCACCCCACCCCCAGTTGCTTCCTTGCCTCATTGACCTGCTCCACCCCAAGCTGTGCTGCCCGGGAAATGGGAACCCCATGAGCCCCATAGGCTCCGGTTAAAGAAAGAACGGACCCAATCTTGTGGGTACACTGAGCCGCATGGGAGGGACTCAGTAAGCTCACAACTGCAATTCCTAGTGCCGTAAGAACGCCAACCCTTAGTTTTTGTTTAGCGGTTCTCATATCATTCTCCTCGTTTTGTTGATCATGCTCTGTTTACACAGAAGTTGAGTAATCCAGAGTCCAAAGACTCCAACAGTGAATTAGCCGACGCCACAACGAAACCTTGATACTTGCTTGATCCATGCAATTGGGCAAACCGCCTCACTGCAAATCCTAGCAATTCCTCTGGGAGCCAGCCGGGAAACGATCCCTCGGCCGGGGACTCGCTGACGGAGCGAACTCCTGCCGGAGAGGTGGAGGGACCAAGTCTATGATTCCGGTTGTGCGCGAAGGCTGCTAACGAATCTAGGTGCCTCGACCTGTATCCCGTCGTGCAGGAGCAGCAGGCATCTAGATTTGGTAGGTGGTCTTGTCCTTTGTTTGGGGTTAACGGGGTTCTCTAGACGGGAATTTCCCTATTCAAGGGGACCATACTAATCCTTCCGTTGAGAATTACAAGATTTATACTTAAAATTTTGCGGGAAACACCTAGATTACCCCGCCTTACCGAATATTCCCCGCCTGCCATCACCCTTGTGTTTACCACGGCACACACACTCATCAAGAAAAGCCATACTCATTCTATCTTGTTCTGATTGTATCGCATGATCCTGCCATGAGGTCCGGTCTTGTCACGTTCAAGGTCGTAACAATCCCCCTTCAAAACGGTGCTTTTTGCGAGAATGGTGTCAATCAAGGCATTATCGTCATCGTCCAGGGAAAATTCAAAAACTCTAAGGTTTTCATCAAGATGCTGAGTTGATGTGGTGCCTATAATCAAGGCAGCGACTCCGGGGCGATCCAAGGCCCATCTCATGGCAACGAGGGGGATTGTCACTCCGTGTGTGTCTGACACTTGCTTGAGAACCAATAACAATTCCTGAAACAGCTCCCAGCCTCCGAAGTCATCAATAATCAGTTTGTACTTGGTCAGTGATCGGTTTCGAAAGGGCTCTCTGGGCTCAGGCTTCCCCATCCAATCCGTAGAGTAAAACCCGCCAGCCAGTGTGCCGTAGCACAGCTGGCCGATGCCTTTACCCAGACAATAGGGAATCAGCTCTTTTTCCGGTCTGGAATCGATTAGAGAGTACTGTGGTTGATTGCTCTCAAGAGGTACCCCGGCATCAATCAGCGACCGGAGTTGTCGCGTGTTGAAATTCGAGACACCGATTCGATCTATCTTCCCTTCGTTTTTCAGTTCCTTAAGAATTAAGGCGGCATCAATAAATCCCGGAGTGCCATCAGGATCCCACCAGTAGAACTGCACGAGGTCGAGCCGCTCAACACATAAACGCTTAAGGGATCGATCAATGATTTTCTCCACATAAGCACGGTCAACGCGATGCAGTTTTTCATAGTCCGGGACGAATTTTGTATGGACCTGTATCTCAGAGGCAAGCTGTGGGTAGGTCTTTCGAAACTTACCAATCATTTCTTCAACCCCGGTGTAATGATCGGCACAATCAAATGTCGTGATCCCGGACTCAACAAACACCGCCATGTCCTTGATTGCTTGATCTGGGTCAATGTTTCCGTGACCTCCGGCGAGATGCCATCCTCCTTTAATGAGGCGGGAAATTGAGTACCCGGGTTGTAGGTCTGTTCTTTCAACCTTATGTGTATTCCTCATCCGTTTTCCTCAGCAGTTTGGTTTTCAGGAAGAGGCACAACCGTTGTTTCCGCATGACTGAAGCTGCGCTTGGCAAGCCTTGTGATGCGAAATTGGCCGCCACAATAGGGGTCAGGACAGGCGACGATGGAGTCGGTTGTCATCCAATCGTTCGGGGCAGTTGGACGTTGCTTAGCAGGCAGGAGCGGCAACAGGGCAGCGAGGGGATACATGGGAAAGCCCTTCCGGCCTTTTTCCGGGAAGATGATCTTTTCGCCAATCACATGGAAGTATTCACCTTCCTGATGGTCGCAGACCATAGGGGCATTACCCGTGATGACTTCTACCTTTAGATCATAGAGTTCAAACAAGTCTGAATCAGGACCATTGTCCCTCTGAGTCTTAGGTTCTTTGTCTTTGTTCATAGCAGTACCATAAGCAGGGTGAGTGGCGTAACTATTGGATTATTACCCCTGTTGAGGAATGAGAGAAAACCCTCAGCTTCAGGCGCAGGCTTCAGTATGCTTGTGGTATGAGGCACTACCGGAGACCCAGCCACAGAGTTATCATATCGTATGGATCACGGAACACCACAAGCCCGTCCAGCCCGTCCACAAGGTGTCCGGTCATCACGCCTTGGAACGCCGCGATGGTTTTTGCGTCTGGTCGCGGGAAGTGGCGGCGGACTTTCAACAGGGGTGGGTCTTCGATCATGGCAATTCCGTGGGTTAGAGGAAAAAATCAGGCGTTTCCCAGACGTTGAGCCGGGAGATTTTCTGGTCGAGGACCAGTTCGGACACGGTGTCTTTGAACTCCGCAAAGTGCGGTGTCTGGAGATGCGCTTGAAACACAGCCTCGTTGTCGTAGATTTCGTAGAGGTTGACGGTGTTCTCGCCCTCTTGCGGGACCATCACGTCAAAGCGTCGGCAGCCCGGTTCGTTTTGCATCGAGGACGCGGCGTTGCGCTTCACCAACTCCAGAAAGCAGTCGCGGGTTCCGGGCTGGAGCTGGAACTCCACCCAAATTACCAAGCGGGGTTCGGGCATGGGATTGTACAGTTGAGGTTGAGCAAATAGTTCAAAATACCGTGGATTCCTGCCGATCCACAGTGAATTCGTCCAGCTTGGCGCCGATGACGGTGACGCCGAGGCCCGGTCCGGAGGGCACCGCGACCTTGCCGTCGGCGAGCGTGAAGCGTTCGGCAAGCAGGTCGTCCCGGAGCGGGTTGGGGTTGCGGTCGTACTCGACGATGGGTTCGTTCTGGAGCGCGACGGGCAGGTAGGTGTAGGGCTGCCACGGGGTGGCGGCGAGCGCGTGCAGCGCGGTGGCGAGCGCGATGCCGGACCCCCAGACGTGCGGGATGACGGGCGTGTGGTGCGCGAGCGCGAGCGACTGGATGCGCTGGAATTCCGAAAAGCCTCCGGCACAACACAAGTCCGGCTGGGCGATGTCCACACAATCCTGCTCGAAGAGGTTACGGAAGCCGAAGCGCGTGTACTCGCACTCGCCCCCGGCGATGGGAATCGAGAGGGACTCGCGCAGCTTGCGGTAGCCGTCCAGATTTTCCTGAACCACGGGTTCCTCGAACCAGAGCATCCCCAGCCTTTCCAACTCGCGGCCCACGCGCAGGGCGCTCATGGCGTTGTAGGCGTGGTTCGCGTCGGCGAGCAGCGCAATCTTTGGACCCACCGCCTCGCGGATGACTTCCATGCGCCGCACGTCCACCTCGATGGGCAGCAGTCCGAGCTTGAGCTTGAGGATACCGAAGCCGTCTTCAACGTAAGAACGCGCCTCAGCCGCCAGCCTTTGCAGCGCCTCGTCACTGACGCCAAACGCATCCTCGCCCCGGTAGTAGCATCCGGTCGCGTAGGCCGTCACCGACTCCCGGAACGCCCCGCCCAGCAGCGTGTGGACGGGCAGTTCCACCGCCTGTCCGAGCAGGTCCCAGCAGGCAATGTCGAGGGCGCTGATGGCCTCAAGGTACGGCCCCTTCTGCCCAAAATCGCGGATCATGCTGTACAGCCGCTCCCACAGCACGGCGGGGCCGCGCGGATCGGACCCCAACACCTGCGGTCCCAGCACGGCGTGAATGCAGGTTGCCACCGGTTCCGGAGGGCCGTACTGTCCGCCCTCGCCCCAGCCAACCATCCCCGTGTTCGTCTCCAACCGCACCAGCAGGCTGGTCCGCTCCGGAAACGCCGCCTGCGAGGAGTAGAAGCGTTCCTTGCCGAGCGGTGTTTTCAGGACGTGGGTGGTGATTTTGGTGATCTGCATGGTGGCTCAAGGAAAAGGGCGGCGCGAAAAAGAATCCTCTTCACAATAGCGGGCTGAACTTGGGGATCAAGAGTTCCGTATTGAAAAACGGGTGAAACCGTGCAATTTTCGAGGGATCGCTTGCCCCGAAAGTTCGGTAGTGTTGGCGTTGCATGTTTGTGAATCTCAGTTCGTCCTGAGCTTGTCGAAGGGCGAACCCCGTCCATGCTTCGACAGGCTCAGCACGAACGGGGGATCAAGATCACAGTATTGCAAGATAACCACTACCACCAAATGGATTGTGAAGTAGTATGACTGAAGTTTTGTGTGAGCGTCCGGAGGCCGGAGTCGCGGTGCTGCGGCTCAACCGTCCGGAAGCCCGAAACGCCCTCAGCCTGTCCTTGCGCCAGCAGTTGGCTGAATACTTGACCGCACTGGAGTCGGACGCGGAGGTGCGGGTGGTGATCGTCACCGGAGACCGCAAGGCCTTTGCCGCCGGAGCCGACCTCAAGCTGATGGCGGAGCAGTCGCCGATGAGCCTGCACCAACTGCGGCTGGACCGCCTCTGGCAGACGGTCGCGGATTTCCGGAAACCGCTGATTGCCGCGATCAACGGCTATGCGCTGGGTGGCGGTTGCGAGCTGGCGCTGCACTGCGACATTCTCATCGCCGGGCGCGACGCGACCTTTGGGCTTCCAGAAATCAAGGTGGGCATCATGCCCGGCGCGGGCGGTACTCAGCGGTTGGTGCGGCTGGTGGGCAAGCATCGGGCGTTGCGGGTGCTGTTGCGCGGGGAATTGTTTGATGCCGAAACCGCCAACGCCTGGGGGCTGGTGAGCGAACTGGTGGAGCCGGACGAGGTGGAAGCCACCGCGCTCAACTACGCCCGCACGATCGCCGGACTGCCTGCGCGTTCCGTGGAGTTCATCAAGGAATCGGTGCTGCAAGGGGCGGACTTGCCGCTTTCTGCCGCGCTCACGCTGGAGCGCAAATCGCTGCAACTGCTCTTCGACACGGCGGACCAGAAGGAGGGGATGCAGGCGTTCTTGGAAAAGCGCAAACCGCAGTTCACAGGAGAATGAGATGGGAGTGGAGTTTGAGAAAATCCTTGTGATCGGTGCCGGAGCGATGGGCCGGGGCATCGCGCAAGTCGCGGCTCAGGCCGGGAGCGAGGTCCGGCTTTACGACACCCAGCCCGAACAGGCGGAAGCCGCCCGTGGCTTTGTCGAAAAAATGTTGCGCCGTGCCGCCGAGAAGGGGCGCATGGCAGCGGAGGATGCAGAGCAGGCGATTGCCCGCGTCACCGTGGTGGACACGTTGGAGGCTGGTGCCGATGCGGATTTGGTGGTGGAGGCGATTGTCGAGAACCTAGAAATCAAGCAGCAGCTTTTCCGGCAATTGGAATCGGTGGTGGCTCCGGAGTGCGTGCTGGTGACGAACACGAGTTCGCTTTCGGTGACGCGCATCGCCGTGGGGTGCGAGCGTCCGGAGCAGGTGGCGGGCTACCATTTTTTCAATCCAGTGCCGCTGATGCGCGTGGTGGAGGTGATACGGGCACAGCGCACCTCCGAAGCCGTGATCGAGCGGCTTTGTGGTTTCGCCCGGCAGTTTGGGCACACGCCTGTGATTGCGGAGGATTCGCCCGGATTTCTGGTGAATCACGCAGGGCGCGGCCTCTTCACCGAGGGCTTGCGCCTTTTGCAGGAAAGCGTCGCCGAACCCGTGGACGTGGACCGCGTGATGCGCGAGGCGGTGGGTTTTCGGATGGGGCCGTTCGAGCTGCTCGACCTCACGGGCTTGGACGTTTCTGTGCCCGTGATGGAGCAGATTTACGGACAGTTCTTTCAGGAGCCGCGCTACCGTCCCACGCCGTATGTGGTGCGCCGGTTTGTGGCGGGGGTGCTGGGCCGCAAGGTGGGCGAAGGCTTTTACCGCTATCCGGACGGCCAGCAGGAAATCCCACCAGAAGCGTCCACGCCAGAACATGCGGGCGGCTCGGTCTGGGTCAGTCTGGAAAACCCGGAGGGCGCGGCCCTCGTGCAGGAGTTTCTTGGAAAAATCGGCGTGACTCCTGAATCCGGAGAGCGTCCTTCCGGCAACGCGCTCTGCCTCGTCACCCCGCTTGGCGCGGACGCGACCACCGCCGCGCTGGCGCAGTCGCTCGATCCGGAGCGCACGGTTGCGGTGGACGTGCTGTTCGGCCTTGAGGGGCGACGCACGCTGATGGGGGCACCAACGTTGCGGGCGGAATTCCGACAGCAGGCCCACGCGCTTTTTGCACAAGACGGGGGTGCGGTCACGGTAATCCGAGACAGCCCCGGATTCGTGGCCCAGCGCATCGTCGCCACCATCGTCAACATCGCCTCGGACATCGCACAGCAGCGCATCGCCACGCCGGAGGACATCAACCAAGCCGTCCGGCTGGGACTCGGCTATCCGCAGGGTCCGCTCGACTTGGGCGATGCGGTGGGAGCGCAGCGCGTGCTGGCGATTTTGGAGGCAATGCACGAGTTTTACGGCGATCCGCGCTACCGCCCCAGCCCGTGGCTCAAGCGTCGGGCGCGGCTGGGAATTTCCCTGAACACTCTGGAATCGTGAGGACGACATGACGTGGCTGGAAGGCAACTCGGTGGCGAACGAGCCGCCCGGAAAACGGCTGGCGGCACTGCTGGCGCGTCCGGGCATCCTGCGGACACCGGGGGCGCACAACGCGCTCTGCGGGCTGCTGGCGAAGCAGGCGGGCTTTGAGGCGCTCTACCTCTCCGGTGCGGCACTTTCGGCCTCGATGGGCTTGCCGGACTTGGGCATGATGATGCAGGATGAGCTTTGTTCTGCCGTGCGCTCGCTGCACCGGGCTACCGGACTGCCGATCATTGTGGATGGCGACACGGGCTACGGAGAAGCACTCAACGTGATGCGGCTGGTCCGGGAACTGGAAGCCGCAGGCGCGGCGGCGGTGCAGCTTGAGGATCAGGTGCTGCCCAAGAAGTGCGGACACCTCAGCGACAAGCGGCTCGTCCCTGCCGAAGAAATGGCCCGGAAAGTCGCGGCGGCGCGCAAGGCCCGCACGCACCTGCGCATCGTCGCCCGCACAGACGCGGCGGCGGACAGTGTGGACGAAGCCCTGCGCCGGGCGAAGCTCTACGAAGCCGCCGGGGCCGACATCATTTTCCCGGAAGCCCTCACCGAGGCCGGGCAGTTCCGCACCTTCGCCGATGAACTCAGCGTTCCCATCCTTGCGAACATGACCGAGTTCGGGCGCACCCCCTACCGCACGGCGGACGAGTTTGCCGAACTCGGCGTCAAGCTGGTGATCTGGCCCGCGTCGTCACTGCGTGTGGCGATGAAGGCGGTGGAGCGGTTTTACGCTGATCTCGCCGAATCCGGAGAAGCGCAAGGCTGGCTGGACCGCATGCAAACCCGCACCGAACTCTACGACCTGATTGGCTACCGCGACTTTGAGGCGCTGGATCAGTCGGTTGCCCAAAGCACCTTGCCGGAAACCCCCGAATCTTAACCGTTTGTATGGGGGAAATGCGCCGGACCCCCGCCGATTCCGCTTGATTGTCTTTCCTGCTCCGGGGATGATGAATCAATCCGAAATGCACCGGATTTTCTTAAAATTCATTTTCATTTCAACAAGATAACCTGTCTTCTGGGAACGAGAGGGGGCATGGTTGGTCTTGATTTTACCCGGACTTCGACATGGGTGTGCAACACCACCGTGTGATCATTCTCGGTTCCGGTCCTGCCGGACTGACCGCCGCCATTTATGCGGCGCGGGCCAACCTGAGTCCGGTGCTGGTTTCCGGCAACGAACCGGGCGGGCAGTTGATGATCACCACCGATGTGGAGAACTATCCGGGCTACCCGGAGGGCGTGCAGGGTCCGGAGATGATGGACCAGTTCATGGCGCAGGCCCGACGCTTCGACACCAAGTTCATCAACGGCGATGTGGTTTCCGCCGACCTGTCCCAGCGGCCCTTCCGGCTGGAGCAGGCCAATGGGGAAGCCCTGACCTGCGAGAGCCTCATCATCGCCACGGGCGCTTCGGCGCGGTGGCTGGGGCTGGAGTCGGAGCAGCAGTTTAACGGACGCGGTGTTTCGGCGTGCGCGACCTGTGATGGTTTTTTCTTCCGCAATCAGGATGTCGCCGTCGTGGGAGGTGGAGACACGGCAATGGAGGAGTCGCTCTACCTTGCCAACCTCTGTCGCAGTGTCACGGTGTTTCACCGCCGAGACACGCTCCGGGCGAGCCGGATCATGCAGGAGCGGGCGCTCAAGCATGAGAAAATCCGCTTCTTCTGGAACTCTGCCGTTGAGGAGGTTTTGGGTGACGATTCCGGGATGACCGGATTGCGGGTCAGGAATGTGGAGACGGACGCAGTGGCCGAGCATGAGTTCACCGGCTTGTTCGTCGCCATCGGGCACACGCCCAACACACGTTTGTTTGCAGGCCAGCTTGCCATGGACGGGAATGGCTACCTTGAAGTCCGTCCGGGAACGACCTACACCTCCGTGCCGGGAGTCTTTGCGGCAGGAGACGTGGCGGATCCCATCTATCGGCAGGCCGTGACCGCAGCCGGGACCGGCTGCATGGCGGCGATTGACGCCGAACGCTGGCTCGCCGAGCAGGAAGTTTGAAAAATGATGCACCGTTTTGAAGATAGGTTGATTAATGCGAAATACAATTGTAACGGGCATCGTTGCGGGGCTTGCCGCAATGGTGCTGAGTCTGCTCTACCTCATCCACACGCAGGAGGCTGACACGGAGGCACTGGCTCTCTCAACTCCGATTCTTTACTTGCTGGCAGCACTGGCGCTGGTCAGCGTTCCCGCGGTGGCGTGGTTGCAGCGCGAACCCAGCCTCCCCGACGTGGAACTGGGATCGCGGCAACAAGGAGTTGTGAAGTGGTTCAACCCGAACAAGGGCTTCGGGTTCATCGAGCAGGACGGCGGGCAGGACTTTTTCGTCCACCAGTCCGAAATCCGGCAGAACGGCTTCCGCTTTCTCAACAAGGACGAGCGCGTCGAATTCGAAGCGTCCGTGGGGCGCAAGGGGCCGGTGGCGAAAAACGTGGTGCGTCTGGAGGGCTACGAGCCAGTCGCGGAAGACTACCAAGTGCCGCAAGCCTCCTGAACCTGTCGAACTGAAGGATTCCATGAGCAAAGGCAAGCTGGTCCTCGCCTACTCCGGTGGGCTGGACACCTCCGTGATTCTGCACTGGCTGACCACGCGGGGCTACGAGGTGGTCGCGCTCTGCCTCGACTTGGGGCAGAAGGTGGACGATCTGGACGAAATCCTCCGCAAGGGCGCAGCCGCTGGCGCCTCCAAGGTGCTGGTGGAGAACGTGCAGGAGGAATTCGTGCGGGAGTACGTCTTTCCGGCGATTCAGTGGAATGCGATTTACGAGGGCACCTACCTGCTGGGCACCTCGCTCGCCCGCCCGTTGATCTCCAAGAAGCAGATCGAATGCGTGGTGCGCGAAGGCGCGGTGGCGGTCAGCCACGGGGCCACGGGCAAGGGCAATGACCAAGTCCGCTTCGAGCTGGGGTACTACGCGCTCAAGCCGGACATTGAGATTGTCGCGCCGTGGAAGGTGCCGGAGTTCTACGAGCGCTACCCCGGACGGGCGGAACTGATTACCTACGCCAAGGAGCATGGCATTCCGGTGAGGGCCACCACCGAGCAGCCGTGGAGTTCCGACGAGAACCTGATGCACATCAGCTTTGAATCCGGGATGCTGGAAGACCCGTGGCAGGCGCCGCTGGAGGAGATGTTCGAGCTTTCGCAATCGCCGCAGAACGCTCCGGACGAACCGCAGGAACTGCTCCTTGAGTTCGACTCCGGAATCCCGGTCGCGGTTGATGGCGAGGCGCTTTCGCCCGCCGCGCTGCTGACCCGGCTCAACGAGATTGGCGGACGCCACGGCATTGGCCGGGTGGACATGGTGGAGTCGCGCTTTGTCGGCATGAAGAACCGGGGCGTGTACGAAACTCCGGGCGGCACGATCCTGCACACCGCGCATCGGGCGATGGAGTCCATCACGCTGGATCGTGGTGTCATCAACCTCAAGGACTCGCTGATGCCGCGCTTTGCACAACTGGCGTACAACGGCTTCTGGTTTTCTCCAGAAATGGAGGTGCTGCTCGACATGGGCCAAAAGACGCAACAGTGCGTTTCCGGCACCGTGCGGTTGCAGCTCTACAAGGGGAACTGCATGGTGACGGGGCGCAAGTCGCCCAACAGCCTCTACGATGAGGACATGGCGACGATGGAAGCCGATCAGGGAGCTTACGATCCACGGGACGCCATCGGCTTCATCCGGCTCAACGCTTTGCCGTTGCGCATTCAGGCACGGATGCGCTAAGGCCCCCCCCCGCTCTTTTCTCCACCGCTTGGAGGCGACATGAACCCTCGGGTGCTTTTTCCTATCCTCACCCTCCTCTTTCTCGCCTCCACCTGCGTGCTCGCCTTCCTCTACCTTCAGGACCGCCCAGATCCCCTCCAGACCGAACTGGCCCACGTTGCGACCGAACCCCCGCCTCCGCCGGAGCCGCTGGTCACGCCGGAGGAGCTGCAAAAATTGCGGGAGCTGGCGAATGAGCAGAAGGAACTGAAGCTGCTCGTCGAACGGCTTTCGGCGGACCTCAAGCAGACGGAAGCCGCCAAGGAGACGCTGGATCAGCTTCAATTGGGGCGGCAGGTGGTCCGGGACTTTGAGAAGCGCTTCCTCAACCACCCCTTCTTCCTCAAGCAGGGCGGGCTGTTCGCGTACCTCCGCAAGAAGGTGGAGCGCTACCTCGCCCAGCAGGAAATCCTGCTCGAAGACACCGGAATCGCGCAGGCAGAGATGGAGCAGTTGCGCAAGGACTTGATCATCTGGATTGTGGAGAAATCCGACGAGGAGGTGGACGGCGCGGCGCGTTTTGCGGCGTTCTTCTTTGCCGAAACCCTCTACGACCTGCCCCTGAGCCTGCTGGCGTCGCGGCTGATCCCGGACGTGGAGGCCGTGAACTTTGACGAGCCGGTGCTGGTTCAGGAAGTGCGGACCACCGCGATCCGCGACAAGTCTGGCGAACTCGACGAGTCCGGCAAGGTGGAACTGGAACGCTACACGATCGCCCAGCAGTTCTTCTTCCGGCGTGGTCCCAAGGTGACCGGGCGTGTGGTGCTGTTCCTGAAATCCTACTTGGCCTACAGCGGCACCTGAACCGCACGTTTTCCGGGTTTCGCGTTTTACACTGCGGAATGAATCCTGTATGCTGAGTTTAGACCTGCGTGCCTGCCACGCTTTCCTTATTCCTGACCTTTTGCTTTAGGAGGGTTATGTTTCAACTGAGTCCACAAAACACTTTGGCGTATGGAGCGGCCCCGGTCGCCTCCGTTGGCGTGGAGGACCGTCTGGTCTTCCTCAAGAAGGTCTATGGCCTGCTTGCCGCCTCGCTGTTCACCGCCACGATTGGCGCCTACATGGGGGCGGGACCGCTGCTGCCCGTGGTGGCGCCCAACATCTTCCTGCTGTTTATCGCACAGATCGGCCTCATCTTCTTTGCGTCCTTTGCCGCACAGAAGCCGGGGCTGAACATGGTTGCGCTCTTCAGCTTCACCACTGTCTCCGGACTGACCCTTGGGCCGGTGCTGGCGGTGTATGTGATGGGAGGTCGCAGCCACATCATCGCCGAGGCGTTCTTGCTGACCGCGCTGATTTTCACAGCGTTGACGCTCTACGTGATCTTCTCGCGCAAGGACTTCAGCTTCATGTCTGGGTTCCTCTTCACGGGCCTGATCATCGTGGTCGTGGGCGGCTTGCTGAACGCCTTTGTCTTCCAAAGCTCGATGGGGCAGTTCATGATCTCCGGAGCGGCGGTGTTCCTCTTCAGCGGGTTCATCCTCTACGACACCTCCAACATCCTGCGCAACTACAGCACGGACCAGCACGTCAGTGCCACACTCGCGCTCTACCTCGACATCCTCAACCTGTTCGTTGCCCTGCTCAGCATCCTTGGGCTGTCCCGCGACGAGTAGGCACTCCGGAAGCGTCCCGGAACCCCCTGGACCGCCGCTCCCACGCGGAGCGGCATGGGTCCGCCCTCACCTGCAATTTGGCCAACGCGCATGAGGCGTCTCGGATGGGCACTCATCTTGGGAGCGCTCGGCGTTCCCATCCTGTTGATGCTCGGTTTGGGCACCGCCTTCCTGATGACCTATCAGGAGGCGATTCTCGATTTCCGCAAAGCCATCGGCGGGATCGAGTCCAACACCATCCTCTACGACCGGAACGGCCAGTCGTTTCACTCCTTCCATCGTGACGAGAAGCGGCTGGTGGTGCCGCTTCAGCAGATCAGCCGTCCCCTGCAACTCAGTGTGCTGGCGGCGGAGGACGCCCGCTTTTTTCAGCATCGCGGGGTGGACACGCGGCGCATCCTCTCCGCGTTGTGGACGGATTTGCTGGAAGGCGGCTGGCGGCAGGGCGCCAGCACGATCACCCAGCAGCTCGTCAAACTCACCCTGCTGACCCCGGAGAAGACGCTGACCCGCAAGTTCCGGGAGGCGGGAATCGCCATCTCGCTGGAGCTGAAGTTTTCCAAGACGCAAATCCTCGAACACTACCTCAACACCATCTACTTCGGACACGGCAACTACGGGATCGAGCAGGCGGCGCGGACGTATTTTGACCGCAAGGCCAGCGAGTTGGGCTTGGTGGAAGCGTCCCTGCTGGCCAGCCTGCTTAAAAAGCCGGAGGTGTACCTGCGGATTCCTGATTCGCTCTCGGCCAAGGCCACGCATTTCCCTCCGGAGGCGTTGCAGGAGCTGCTGAGCCGCCGCCGCCGGGTGCTGGCGCACTTGCAGGAACTGGAGTGGGTTTCGGAGGAAGAGGTGAAAAAGGCGCTGGCCGCGCCCGTGCGGATGCGGCTGCCCAAGCGTTCCGGGGAACTGGGGGCGTACTTTGCGCAGCAGGTGGTGCGCTTGTTGCGCAAGCAGCACAAGATCGGTGAGATTTTCGGCGAGGGCTTGCGGGTGTACACCACACTGGACCCCAAGGCGCAGCAGGTGGCGGAAGCGGTGATTTACGAGGAGTTCTTTGAGAAGGCGACCCGTCCGGAGCAGGTGGCGTTTGTGAGCCTGGAGCCGCACACCGGAGAGGTGCGGGCGTTGGTGGGTGGCAAGAACTACTGGACCTCGCAGTTCGACCGGGCGGTGATGGCCAATCGTCAACCCGGCTCGGCGTTCAAGCCCCTGCTCTACGCGACGGCGCTGGAGCGCAGCTTTGCGCCGCACACGTCCTACCTCGACCAGCCCGTGTATTTTGAGGGCGAGACCAGCGGGGGCGAACTCACGGTGTACGCGCCACGCAACGCGGACGACCTGTACGGCGGGGAGCGCACCCTGACGAACCAGTTCGGGGAACCGTATCACGAGGACTACATGACGCTGGCAAAGGCGTTTGAGCGTTCTGTCAACACCATCGCGGTGCAGGTGCTGCACGACCTCGGCATCCACCAAGTTACCCGACAGGCGAAAAAGCATGGCATCGCCGTTCGGAGCAAGATGGGGCTGTGCATTGCGCTGGGCTGTTCCGGAGTTTCGTTGCTGCAACTCACGGCGGCCTACGCGCCTTTTGTCAACGCCGGGCGCTACGCCGAGC
Source organism: uncultured Pseudomonadota bacterium (assembly GCA_964597275.1). Lineage (GTDB taxonomy): Bacteria > SAR324 > SAR324 > SAR324 > NAC60-12 > UBA8110. The sequence goes on from CAZQXS010000014.1 coordinate 26,077, forward strand.
CAGTGTTCATCACCCGCATCGAGGACACCTCCGGGCGCGTGCTTTACCAGCGCCAGCCTGCCAAACCCGAAACCGTGTTGAGCGAGTGGACGGCCTTCCGAATGCGCTGGATGCTGGAAAACGTGGTGAAGTCCGGCACGGGCCAACGAGCGGGTTGGGAGCATCCCGACCGGACGCTTGGCGGGAAGACCGGAACCAACACGGAAGCCCGCGACGCATGGTTCGTCGGCTTCACCCCGGAACTGGTCACAGGCGTTTGGGTGGGCACCGACGACAACCAGCCGATGCCCGGAGAAGGCGGAGGGCGCACCCCGGCGCTGCTCTGGAACCGCTTCATGCGTGGGGTGCTGGACACGCTGCCTCCCAGAAAACTGCCGCCGCCGACTCAGCACATCATGCGCCCCACCTGCTCCGTTTCCGGGCAGTTGGCCACCCGCAACTGCCCCGACACCCGGCCCTACCCCTATCTGCCGGGAAACACCTCGCTGGAATTCTGCAACCTGCACCCCGGGGTTCCGCTGGACAGCAATTGAGCGGTTTTTTGCAATTTTGGGTTGACAGTCGGCTTGTCTTCCGGTATCCTCAACTGTTTGATTAGATTTCTAGCTGCTCTCGCGTTGAGCAGACTTCAGCCCTCCTCTATGCACACGGCATCCAAACTTCTCCTTCCTGCTTGTTCTGCTCTCTCAGACCTAGAACCTTGCCCCGTCCTCCAGCCTTTTGCAGAACAGAAAAGCACTCAGAAGTCGTCCGCTCGTGCACCAGACAATGGGCCTGTGGTGATTTTGGATTCCGGGAGTTGACCCCGGGGTTTTCTCGTGTTGAGAGGAACGTCGGAGGGGGCTTGCTCCCCACGGGTTCCATCTTCTGGCGGATTTTCCGCGACCTGCACCCGTCCTCAAGTGGCGGGGAATCTGAACTCTAACGGAAAGGTGTCCTCATGTCTGTTTTGAAAAACCGGCATCGCATCCGCAAGTCCTTCGGCGCAATCACGGCACCCTTGGACGTGCCGGACCTGCTTCGGATTCAGAAGGATTCCTATGAGCGCTTCCTTCAGCGCGATGTCCCTCCGGACCAGCGCGGGAAAGAGGGGCTGGAGGCGGTGTTCCGCTCGATCTTCCCGATTTCCGACTTCAGCGGCTCTTCGACGCTGGAGTACGTCCACTACCGCCTCGGCGACCCCAAGTACGATGTGGAGGAGTGCCGGGTTCGCGGCGTGACCTTCGCCTGCCCGGTTCGTGTTGCCCTGCGCCTGATCATCTGGGAGAAGGAGGAAGGCTCCGAAACCAAGCACATCCGGGACATCAAGGAGCAGGACATTTACCTTGGCGAAATCCCGCTGATGACACCGACTGGCTCCTTCATCATCAACGGCACGGAGCGGGTCATCGTCAGCCAGATGCACAAGAGTCCGGGCGTGTTCTTCACCCACGACAAGGGCAAGGGCGCCAGCGGCAAGGTGCTGTACTCTGCCCGCCTGATTCCGCAGCGCGGCTCGTGGCTGGATTTCGAGTTCGACTCCAAGGACCTGCTCTATGTGCGCATTGACCGCCGCCGCAAATTCCCGGCGACGGTGCTGCTGATGGCACTCGACATGACAGAGGAGCAGATTCTGGAGTACTTCTATCCGTTTGAGACCATCAACCTTGGGGACGCGCAATCCGGGGACACTTTGGAGTCCATGAACTTCCAGCGGGCGTTCAACCCGAAACTCATGCTGGATCAGCGGATTCAGCTTCCCATCACCGACCCGGAATCCGGGGAAGTCCTCGTCAAGCCGAACCAGCGCATCAACCGGCGCTTGGTCGCCAAGCTGGAGAAGGCCGGAGTGACGCATGTTCCCTGCGCCTACACGGAACTGACCGAACGGGTTCTGGCCCGCACGGTCATGCAGGACGGACAGCTCATCGCAAAGTGCAACACCCCTGTTTCCAAGGAACTGCTGGACACGCTGCTGGAGCAGGACATCCGCGAGTTTGAGGTGCTGCACATGGCCCCGCAGTTGATCGGGCCAAGCCTGCGGGAAACGATGGAGATCGACAAGGTCCACTCTCCGGATCAGGCGCTCATCGAGGTGTACAAGAAGATGAAGCCGGGCGATCCGCCGACGCTGGAAGCCGCGAAGACGATGCTCCAGAACTTCTTCTTCAACGAAGAGCGCTACAGCCTCTCCAAGGTGGGACGCCTCAAGATCAACAAGAAGCTGGATCAGGACTACCCGCTGGACCAGTTGGTGCTCACGCATGAGGACATTCTGCTGGCCGTGAAGTACCTGCTGGAACTCAAGGAGGGCAACCCGTACCGCTTCGTGGACGACATTGACCATCTCGGCAACCGCCGGGTGCGCAGCGTGGGCGAACTGCTGGAGACGCAGTTCCGGATCGGGCTGGTGCGCATGGAGCGCACGATCAAGGAGCGCATGTCCTTGCAGGACACCGAAACGATGATGCTGCACGACATCGTGAACGCCAAGCCGGTGGCCGGCGCGATTCACGAGTTCTTCGGCAGCAGCCAGCTTTCGCAGTTCATGGACCAGACGAACCCGCTTTCCGAGATCACCCATAAGCGCCGCCTCAGCGCGCTTGGTCCGGGCGGGCTGACCCGCGAGCGGGCGGGCTTTGACGTCCGGGACGTTCACTCCTCGCACTACGGGCGCATCTGCCCGATCGAGACGCCGGAAGGTCCGAACATCGGCCTGATCGCCTCGCTGGCGACCTTTGCACGGGTCAACGACTTTGGCTTCATTGAAACGCCGTATCGCAAGATCGAGGACGGTCAATTGACGGATCGGGTGGAGTACCTCTCCGCCATTGAGGAAGACAAGTACCGAATCGCGCAGGCGAACTCTCCAGTGGACAACGACGGCCTGCTGACCGAGGATTTTGTCTCGGCGCGTTTGGGCAGCGAGTTCCTCACCGTGCTTCGCGAGGAAGTGGACTACATTGACGTGGCGCCGACGCAGTTGGTTTCGGTGGCTGCCTCGCTGATCCCGTTCTTGGAGCATGACGACGCCAACCGTGCGCTGATGGGATCGAACATGCAGCGTCAGGGCGTTCCGCTGGTGCGTCCAAGGGCGCCGCTGGTGGGAACAGGCGTGGAGCATCAGGCCGCGATTGATTCGGGCACCTGCGTGGTCGCCAAGCGCTCCGGAATGGTGGACAGCGTGGACGCGGGCCGCATTGTGATTCAAGCAGACGTGGACCTCTCCAGCGAGGACACGGTGATTCCTGCGAACGTGGACATCTACCACCTCACCAAGTACCGCCGTTCCAACCAGAACACCTGCATCAACCAGCGTCCGGTCATCCGCAAGGGCGACTATGTGCGCAAGGGCGATGTGATCGCCGATGGGGCCAGCACCGAATCCGGAGAGCTGGCGCTGGGGCAGAACGTGCTGATCGCGTTCATGCCGTGGCACGGCTACAACTTCGAGGACTCGATCATGGTCTCGGAGCGCATGCTCCACGAGGACCGCTACACTTCGGTTCACATTGACGTGCTGGACGTGGTGGCCCGCGACACCAAGCTGGGCAAGGAGGAAATCACCCGCGACCTTCCGAACGTCAGCGAGGAAGCCCTGAGCTACCTTGACGAGAGTGGCATTGTCCAGATCGGCACGACCGTCCGGACAGGCGACATCCTTGTCGGCAAGGTCACGCCCAAGGGCGAAACCCAACTCAATCCGGAAGAAAAGCTGCTGCGGGCGATCTTTGGCGAAAAGGCCGGGGATGTCCGGGACACCTCCCTGCGCGTGCCCCAGGGCATGGAAGGGGTGGTGACCGACGTGGTGGTCTTCAACCGCGAGGGCGTGGAGCGCGACGACCGCACCCGCGAGATCGAGCAGGAACTGCTTGCCAAGTACGAGAAGGACCACCGCGATGAAATCCGCATCGTCCAGAGCAACCTCGTCAAGCGCATCCTTGCGATTTCCGAGGGGCAGAAGTTGGCGAAGGACTTGGTGAACTTGCAGGGCGAGACGCTCTTCAAGCGCAACACCAAGATCACGCAGGAACTGCTGGAGTCCGTGCCGCTGAAAAGCTGGGATGGCTTTGAGGTCAGCGACGCCGAAACCGACGGCAAGGTTTCGACCTTGGTGCGCAACGCGCTCCAGCAGGTGTACCTGCTGGAGAACGTCTATCAGGACCGCTGCGAGAAGGTTTCCAAGGGAGACGACCTGCCTCCGGGCGTGATCCGCATGATCAAGGTCTATATCGCCATCAAGCGCAAGCTCTCGGTGGGTGACAAGATGGCCGGACGCCACGGCAACAAGGGCGTGGTTTCGACCATCCAGCCGATGGAGAACATGCCGTACATGGAAGACGGCTCGCCCATTGACATCGTCCTCAACCCGCTGGGGGTGCCGTCCCGGATGAACGTCGGGCAGGTGCTGGAGACCCACCTTGGCCGGGTCGCCAAGGGGCTGGGCAACCAGATTCAGGCCATGCTGGAGGAGCAACAGCCGATCCAGCAGCTCCGGGAGTTTCTGGACAGGGTTCACGAATCGAAGGTGGTCCGGGAACACCTCAAGAGTCTGGACGATGACGACTTCATGGAGTTTGTCCGCAAAAACCGCCTGGGGGTTTCGATGGCCACCCCGGTGTTTGACGGCGCGGCAGAATCGGACATCCACCGCATGGCCGAACTGGCCAACCTGCCCAAGTCCGGGCAGGTGTGGCTGAACGACGGCATGACGGGCGAGCGCTTTGCCCAGAAGGTGACGGTCGGGTATGCCTACATCCTCAAGTTGCACCACTTGGTGGACGAGAAGATCCACTCCCGCTCCACCGGGCCGTACTCGCTGGTGACGCAGCAGCCGCTCGGCGGCAAGGCGCAGTTCGGCGGACAGCGTTTCGGGGAGATGGAGGTCTGGGCGCTGGAAGCCTACGGGGCCGCCCACACCCTTCAGGAACTGCTCACCGTCAAGTCCGACGACGTGTACGGACGGAACAAGATTTACGAGAACATCGTCAAGGGGCGCCATCAGATGGAAACCGGACTCCCGGAATCCTTCAAGGTGCTCATCAGCGAACTCAAGAGCCTCTACCTCAACATCGAGCTGCTGCAAGAAACCGAGGGCGGGGAGGAGTTGGAAGCTGGGGAACCTGCTGAAACCCCTGTGGCAACGGAAGCTGTTGTGGAAACTCCCGCTGTTGCCGAAGCGCCGGAGAGCATTCCGGAAAAACTCGAAGCGTAACGGTTCAAGTTGTTTTGGTCTGTAGGGCATTATTAGGCGGAAGCCGAACCCCTACAGCCGGAACCCCTACAACCGAAACCCCTGAAGATTGACACTCTCCCACACATAGGAGCCAAACATGTCGCTCAGAAGTCTGTTTGAAGTTGCGGATGACCCGAAGGATTACTCTGCCGTGCGCATCAAGATCGCCACATCCGATGATGTGAGCGGATGGTCTTTCGGAGAGGTGAAGACCTCCGAAACCATCAATTACCGCACCTTCAAGCCCGAGCGGGACGGTCTGTTCTGCGGGAAAATTTTTGGTCCGGTCCACGATTACGAATGCATCTGCGGCAAGTACAAGCGCATGAAGCACCGGGGCATCACCTGTGAAAAATGCGGGGTTGAGGTGATCGAGTCCAAGGTGCGCCGCGACCGCATGGGCAACATCAAGCTCGCCGCTCCGGTTTCGCACGTTTGGTTCCTCAAAGGCGTGCCGAGCCGCATTTCCACGCTGCTGGAGATGAGCCTGCGGGATCTGGAGCGCGTGCTCTACTTTGACGCCTACATCGTCCTCAATCCGGGAAGTTCCGACTTGGAGCGCCAAAGCCTGGTGGAGGAAGAGGAGTACCGCGAACTCATGGATCTCCACCCCGATTTGGAGTTGGGGATGGGGGCCGAGTCTGTGCGGACCCTGTTGCGCCGCCTGGACTTGGACCAGCTCGACAAGGATATTCGCACGGACTTGCGCAACACCCAGTCGGAAACCAAGCGCAAGCGGCTCGTCAAACGCCTGAAGATCATTTCCGCCCTGCTGACCTCCGGGAACGCGGTGGACGCGATGATTCTGGAGAACCTGCCGGTGCTGCCCCCGGAACTGCGCCCGCTGGTGCCGTTGGAGGGCGGACGCTTTGCGACGAGCGACCTCAACGATCTCTATCGGCGCGTCATTCACCGCAACAACCGGCTCAAGCGGCTCATCGAGCTGCGGGCGCCGGGGATCATCGTCAAGAACGAGAAGCGCATGCTTCAGGAGTCGGTGGACGCGCTCTTTGACAACGGACGGCGCGGACGCCCGATGGTCGGCTCCAACAAGCGACCCCTGAAGTCGCTCTCGGACATGCTCAAGGGCAAGCAGGGGCGTTTCCGCCAGAACCTGCTCGGCAAGCGCGTGGACTACTCCGGGCGAACCGTGATCGTGGTTGGGCCGAGCCTGAAATTGCACCAGTGCGGACTCCCCAAGCGCATGGCGCTGGAACTGTTCAAGCCGTTCATCTTTCACCGCATCATTGACCACGACGAGATTCACACCATCAAGAATGCGAAGCGGAAGCTGGACGAGGATCTGCCGGAAGTCTGGTCCATTCTGGAGGACGTGGTCCGGGAGCATCCGATCATGCTCAACCGCGCTCCCACCCTGCACCGCTTGGGCATTCAGGCCTTCGAGCCGATCCTGATCGAGGGCAAGGCGATCCAACTCCACCCGCTGGTCTGCACCGCGTTCAACGCCGACTTTGACGGCGACCAGATGGCGGTTCACGTCCCGCTCTCGGTGGAGGCGCAGTTGGAGGCGAAAATCCTGATGATGTCCACCAACAACGTCCTCTCCCCGGCCAACGGCAAGCCCGTGATGACCCCCACGCAGGACATGGTGCTGGGGCTGTACTGGATCACCCGCGAACGTCCCGGAGTGCAGGGCGAGGGCAAGATGTTCACGGACAAGGCCGAAGTCCAAGTCGCCTACGATCATGGCAAGGTGGACCTGCACGCCCGCATCACCCTGCGGCTGGACGGCCAGCGGATCGAAACCACGGTGGGCCGGGTGCTGTTGTCTCAGGTGATTCCAAAGGAGGTGCCTTACGAGTTCATCAACCGCCATCTCAAGAAAAAGCAGATGAGCGAGCTGGTGGACGTGGCTTACCGCACGGCGGGCAGCGTCAGGACCGTGGAGATGCTGGACGAGATCAAGCGCATCGGCTACAGCTACGCGACGTGGGCCGGGTTCTCGATCAGCATTGACGACATGGTGATTCCGGCGGAGAAGCAGACGCTGATCGTCGATGCCCAGGGGCGGGTCAACGAAATCAATACCCAGCACCAAGACGGACTGATCACGGACGGGGAGCGCTACAATCAGGTGATTGACATCTGGGCGCGGACCACCGAGCGCATTGCCGAGCGCATGTCGCAGGGCTTGCAGCAGGAGATTGAAGACGAGGAAGGAGGACACAAGGTGAACTCGATCTTCATGATGGCCGACTCCGGAGCCAGAGGTTCCAACCAGCAGATGAAGCAGTTGGCGGGAATGCGCGGCTTGATGGCCAAGCCGTCCGGAGAGATCATCGAAACCCCCATCCACGCGAACTTCCGCGAGGGCTTGAACGTGCTGGAGTACTTCATCTCTACCCACGGTGCCCGCAAGGGTCTGGCCGACACCGCGCTCAAAACCGCCAACTCCGGGTACCTCACCCGGCGGCTGGTGGACGTGGCGCAGGATTGCGTGATCACTGCCGAGGACTGCGGCACGCTCGATGGCATTGAGATGACCTCGCTGATCGAGTCCGGGGAGATCATCGAAGGACTGGGCGACCGGATTCTGGGCCGCGTGATTCAGGAAGACATTCTGGATGACGACGGCAAGGTGACCATTCCTGCCGGCACGGAAATCACCGAGGCGGAGCGCGACATGGTCGAGGAACTCCGGCTCGAAAAAGTGATGATCCGCTCCGTGCTGACCTGCATTCTGGATCACGGGGTCTGCAAGCGTTGCTACGGACGCGACCTCGCCCGCGGCCACATGGTCACGATGGGCGATTCCGTCGGGGTGATTGCCGCACAGAGCATTGGCGAACCCGGAACGCAGCTCACCATGCGGACCTTCCACATCGGGGGAACCGCGAGCCGCTTGGCCGAACAGAACACCTGGGAAGCCAAGTTCAGTGGCCTCCTCAAGTTCCACGACCTCAAGGAGGTGAAGAACGAGGAAGGAAGCTGGGTGGTGCTGGGACGACGGGGAGAGGCCGTGATTGTGGACGAGCTGGGCAAGGAGCGCGAGCGGCGTCCGTTGCCCCTCGGCACGATCATTCGCGTTGACGCAGAATCGCAGGTGGAGCAGGGCGACCGGATTGCCGAGTGGGATCCCTTCTCGGTGCCCATCCTCACGGACGTGACGGGCTTTGTCAACTACAGCGAGATCGTCGAGGGCGAAACCTTCAAGGAGCAGGTGGACGAGGTGTCCGGGGTCTCCCGTAAGGTGATTCAGGAATCGCCCGATCAGGAACACCGCCCGCAACTGGTGATCTGCGACGAGAAGCGCAACACGATTGTCCGGGACAACGAAACGAATGCGGAGTTCAACCTGCCGGTCAAGGCCGAGCTGGTGGTTGAGGACGGGCAGGAGGTTCATGCCGGAGACATCCTCGCCAAGATTCCGCGCGAACTCGCTAAGAACAAGGACATCACCGGGGGGCTGCCCCGTGTGGCGGAACTGTTTGAAGCGCGCATTCCGAAGGATCAGGCGGTCATCACCGAAATTGACGGCATCGTCGAGTTCGGCATGGACTTCAAGAAGAAGCAGCGCATCATCATCCGCCCGGAAGACGGACGCGGGGAGCCGAAGGAGTACCTCATTCCTCGGGGCCGTCACGTCACCGTCCACATGGGTGAGTACGTGCGTGCCGGGGATCCGCTGATTGACGGTTCGCCGAACCCCCACGACATCCTTGAGGTGAAGGGAACGAAGGCGTTGCAGAAGTACATGGTGGACGAAATCCAGCAGGTGTACCGCCTGCAGGGGGTGAGCATCAACGACAAGCACATCGAGGCGATTGTCCGCCAGATGCTGCGGCAGGTGCGTGTTGAGGATCCGGGTGACTCCACCTTCCTGATTGGGGAGGAAGTGGCGCGGGTGCGGATCAACGCGGAGAACGCGCAGTTGATCAGTCAGGGCTTGCAGCCGGCACGGTCCAAGCCGAAGCTGCTGGGCATCACCAAGGCTTCGCTGAGCACGGATTCGTTCATTTCCGCCGCCTCATTCCAGGAGACGACGAAAATCCTCACCGACGCGGCGTTGGAAGGCAAGATGGACACCTTCCGTGGACTCAAGGAGAACGTCATTCTTGGTCGCCTGATCCCGGCAGGCACGGGCTTCGACGAATTCCGGCAATCGGCCTACGAACTGAATGGCGCGATTGATCCGGAAGCCCTGAAGCGGGCCGCCGCAGCCAAAGCGGCGGAGCAGGCCGCACGGGAAGCTGAAGCCGCACGAGCCGCCGAAGCCGAAGCCGCCCTGCTCGCAGGCGAGGCTGGAGCAACGGAAGCGGCGGCAGAGGCCGTCTGAGCAACACGGCGCGTCCCGGACCATGCCGCGACTTCGGACGGACGCGCCTCCGTGCTTCTCGCTGTCCCTCAGTGTCCGGGACTACGAGTTGGACCGCTTTGGTGTGGTGAACAACGCGGTGTACCAGAATTATCTGGAACACACCCGCCACGCCTTCCTTGAGTCACGAAACGTCGCCCTGACCCAGCTTTACGAGCAGGGCTTCAGTCCGGTGGTTTCCCGTGCGGAGATCGAATACCGCGCCTCCCTCGTGAGCGGCGATTCGTTTGACGTGACCTTGGCGGTGGAAATCCTGTCCCGGATTCGTTTCGTGTTCTTTCAGGAAATCATCCGCCACGCGGATCGTCGGGTCGTCACCCGTGCCCGCATCACGGGAACGGTCGTTGATGCCTTGGGCAAACCCAAACTCCCCGAAGTGTTCAACCAACTTCGCAACTCCACTCTTCTTTCTGAAACCCCATGACTCCTGCTGCCGATCTCGCCCAGCGTTGTGTTCACACCATCCGCTTCCTTGCCGCCGACGCGGTGCAGCAAGCCAACAGCGGACACCCCGGAACCCCGATGGCGCTGGCCGACCTTGCGCTGGTGCTGTGGACGCGCTTCCTGCGCTACAACCCAGAAGCACCGGACTGGCAGGACCGCGACCGCTTTGTGCTTTCAATCGGGCACGCCTCGATGCTCCAGTACGCGATGCTGCACTTGGCGGGCTACGACTTGTCGCTGGACGAGGTGAAGCAGTTCCGCCAGTGGGAAAGCCGCACGCCGGGGCACCCGGAAGTCGGCCTCACGCCTGGGGTCGAATGCACGACCGGGCCGCTGGGTGCAGGATTCGGAAATTCCGTCGGCATGGCACTCGCGGCGAAAATGCTGGGTGCCCGCTTCAACACGGCGGAACAAGCCTTGGTCACGTCCCGGATTTTCATGTTTTGCAGCGATGGCGACTTGCAGGAAGGCATTGCCTCCGAAGCGGCCTCGTTCGCCGGACACCTCAAGCTGGGCAACCTGATTGCGGTGTACGATGACAACGACATCACCATCGGCGGGCGGGCTTCGCTGTCCATGAGCGAAAACGTGGGCGAACGCTTCAAGGCGTATGGCTGGCACGTCCAGCACTGCGACGGACACGACCACGAGGCGATTGCCGCCTGCTACGAAAATGCCATTCAGGCCACCGGACAGCCCTCGCTGATCGTTGCCAAGACCACCATCGGCATCGGCGCCCCCACCAAGGCGGACACGCCTGCCGCACATGGCGCTCCCTTGGGCGAGGAGGAAATCCAGCAGGCCAAGGCCGCCGTGGGCTGGCCGGAGGACGAAAAGTTTCTGGTTCCGGACGAGGTGTACGATGCCTTCCAGCAACGCGCTCAAGAAGGAAAAAACGAACACGAGGCATGGCAGCAGCGATACGAGCAGTGGCGCGGACAAAACTCCGAACAAGCAAAGCAGTGGGACGCCCACTGGAATCGCAGCGTTCCGAAGAACTTGCTTGCGGAGCTTTCCCAAGCGTTGGGAGACAAGGAAGACGCCACCCGCAACCTCTCCGGACTGGCGATTCAGACGATTGCGGAGCAGGTGCCGGCCTTCGCGGGAGGTTCGGCGGATTTGGAGCCCAGCACCAAGACGCTCATCAAGAATGCCGAGAGCATCCGCCCGTCCTCAGTGGATGACGCAAACCTGCCCGATCCATCGTTTGCAGGACGCAACATCCACTTCGGCATCCGCGAACACGCGATGGGCACGATCTCCAACGGCATGGCACTCTACGGCGGCTGGCTTCCGTACTGCGGCACCTTCGAGGTCTTTGCCGACTACATGCGGCCCAGCCTGCGGCTGGCGGCGATTTCGGATTTGCCGACCACCTTTGTCTTCACGCACGATTCCATCGGGGTTGGCGAGGACGGCCCCACGCACCAGCCCGTCGAGCAGCACTGGGCCTTGCGCCTGATTCCGAATCTGGAGGTCTGGCGTCCGGCGGATGCGCAGGAAGTCGCTGCCGCATGGTACGCCTGCTTGGAAGAAGCCACCTCCGAAACCCCCAAAGCCCTGCTGCTGACTCGGCAGAAAACCCAAGCTCTGCAACGCCCCAAAAACTTCCGGATTCAGGACATGCTGCGCGGTGCCTATGTGGTGGCCGACAGCGAGGAGGAACCGGATATGATTCTGGTCTCTACCGGGTCCGAGGGAGGCGCGGTGCAGGACGCACGCAAGCTGCTGATCGAAGAAGGGCTTCAGGTCCGGCATGTGTCCATGCCCTGCCTCGAACGCTTTGAGCAGCAGGATTTGGAGTACCAGATCGAGGTGCTGCCGCCTTCGGTGTTCTTGGTGGTGGTGGAAGCCGGAACCACGCGCCCGTGGTATCAGTACGCAGACCATGTGATCGGCCTTGACGACTTCGGCGCATCTGCGCCCGGAGGGGAGTTGATGCGGCGTTTTGGCTTCACGGCAGAGGACATCGCCGAGGACATTCTGGATCTGCTGGGGGCGGAAGATGATGCCTTTGGGGAATCGGACGAGTAGTCTGCGGCGATGAGTGAGGAAAAGCGCCTCGCCGCCGAGCGGGCCGTCGAGTACGTTCAGGACGGCATGGTCGTCGGCTTGGGCACGGGGTCCACGGCCTTCTATGCGGTCAAAAAGCTGGGGGAGCGCGTCCGGAACGGTTTGCGCATCCGGAGCATTCCCACCTCGGAAAGTACCCGACAGTTGGCCGAAGCCGAAGGCATCCCGCTGACCAGTTTCGAGGCTGTCTCGGCGATTGACCTGACGATTGACGGGGCCGACGAGGTGGACCCGTACCTCAATCTCATCAAAGGAGGAGGCGCGGCGCTGCTTCGAGAAAAAATCGTGTCCGCCGCATCACGGGAAAACGTGATCATCGTGGATTCCTCAAAAACGGTCAAACGCCTCGGCGCCTTTCCGCTTCCGGTGGAGGTGATCCCGTTCGGGTGGCAGGTCGTGACCCGTCGGATTGACGCCTTGGGCGGGAACCCGCAACTGCGCCTCAAGGACGGAGCGCCTCTGGTCACGGATCAAGGGAACTGGATTCTCGACTGCGCGTTCGGGGCGATTCCCGATGCCGCAGGATTGGAACTGACGCTCAACAACCTTCCCGGAGTCGTGGAAAACGGACTCTTCATCAAACGCTGCACCCAGCTGGTTGTCGCGCAGGGGCAGGAACTCATCGTTCGGGAGCGCAACCCATGACGGCGATCATTGCCCCCTCCGTGTTGGCCACCGACCTTGGTTCGGTGAGCGAGGAAATCTCGCGGGTTCACGAAGCCGGGGCGCACTGGATTCACCTTGATGTGATGGACGGGGTGTTTGTGCCGAATATCACCTTTGGGGCCGAGGCCATCAAGTCCTTCCGCAAGCCGGAGGGCTGTGTGTTTGACGCGCACCTGATGATCACCCAGCCGGAGCGGCACATCCCGGCCTTTGCGAAGGCGGGGGCCGATGTCATTTCGGTGCATCCGGAAGCGACCACGCATCTGCACTACGCGCTCAAGATGATCCGCGACCACGGAGCCAAAGCCGCCGCTGCGCTCAACCCTGCGACTCCGCTGGAAGTGCTGGACTGGGTGTGGGAGGACTTGGACATGGTGCTACTGATGTCGGTCAATCCCGGCTGGGGCGGACAGCGTTTCATCCCGGCGGTGTTTGACAAGCTCGCGGAACTGCGGCGACGCATTCAGGAGCGCAACCCCAACATCACCATTCAGGTGGACGGTGGCGTGAACCTGAAAACCATCCGTCAGGCCGTGCAGTCCGGAGCCACCAACTTGGTCGCAGGCAGTGCGGTCTTCACCGGAAAATCCGGAGCTGCCGCCAGCCGTGCAACCGTGGTGGCCGAATACCGGGAAAATCTGGAGGCGTTGCTGGCGGAAGCCACCGCCGATCAGTTTGTCTAAAATTCATTACCTCACTCCCAAAGGAGCAACATGACCCTTCGCATTGGCATCAACGGATTTGGACGCATTGGCCGCATGGTGATGCGGGCCGGAAGCCAGAACCCGAATATCGAGTTCGTCGCGATCAACGACCTCGTGCCCGCCGACAACCTTGCGTATTTGCTCAAGTACGACTCCACGCACGGACGCGCCGAGGCCGAGGTGCGGGCGGACGGAGACGCGATTGTCCTCAACGGCAAGCGCATCGAATGCCTCTCCGAGCGCGATCCCGCACAACTGCCGTGGGGCAAGCTGGGCGTGGATTTCGTGATCGAGTCCACCGGACTCTTCACGACCACCGAAAGCGCGGGAGCGCATTTGCAGGCAGGCGCGAAGAAGGTGGTGATTTCCGCTCCGGCCAAGTCGAAAGACATCAAGACCCTCGTGATGGGCGTCAACCACGAGCAGTACGATCCAAGTACGGACAATGTCGTGTCCAACGCTTCCTGCACCACCAACTGCCTCGCGCCTGTGGTCAAGGTGGTGCTGGACAACTGGGGCATCGAGGAAGGCTTGATGACGACCGTTCACGCCGTCACCGCCACCCAGCCCACCGTGGATGGCCCGTCCAAGAAAGACTGGCGCGGAGGCCGAGGCGGCTTTCAGAACATCATCCCGGCTTCCACGGGGGCGGCCAAGGCGGTAGGACTCTGCATCCCGGAAGTCGCAGGCAAGCTCACGGGTATGGCCTTCCGTGTGCCGACCGCGAACGTCTCTGTGGTGGACCTCACGGTGCGCACGGAGCAGGCCACGAGCTACGACGAGATTTGTGCAGCGATGCAAGCGGCGGCGGATGGATCACTTAACGGTGTTCTCGGTTACACCGACGAGGAGGTGGTGTCTTCCGATTTCATCGGATCCGCCCTTTCCTCCATCTTCGATGCCGGAGCCGGAATCGGCCTCAGCGACCGCTTCTTCAAGCTGGTCTCGTGGTACGATAACGAGATGGGCTACTCCAACCGTGTGCTCGACCTCATTGAGTACATGAGCAAGCGCTGAAGTCAGCATGAAACTCCAGCACAAGGTTGAGCTGAAGGAGATCGGCCTCGACATCGGCTTGGCGATTGCCCGGCATTTCTACAAGACCGACTACCTGCACTACGGTTGCTGGCCGGAAGGGCTGGCCGTCGCCCCGGAAAACGTGCGGGAGGCGCAGGAGAACTATGCGGATTTGCTGCTCCGCAACATCCCCGACGGCGTGAAGCGCATTCTGGACGTGGGCTGCGGTTCCGGAAGGTTTGCGGAACGCCTGCTGGAGGAAGGGTACGCCGTGGATTGCGTTTCGCCCAGTCCCACCCTCACGCGCAATGCACGGGAGCGCTTGGGGAATCGCGCCGAGGTGTTCGAGTGCAAGTTCGAGGACTTGCAAACGGATCGGCACTACGACCTCATCCTTTTCAGCGAAAGCTTCCAGTACCTCCTGCTGGAGCAGGCACTGGCGAAAAGCCTCGCCTGCCTCAATCCGGGCGGGCACCTGCTCATCTGCGATTTCTTCAAGCGCGACGTTCCGGGCAAGAGTCCGGTCAGCGGCGGGCACCAGATTGACCGCTTCCTGAGCTTCATGGGAACGCAGCCCTTCGCCTTGCAGAAGGACGAGGACATCACGGACGCCACCGCACCGTCGCTCGACATCATGCGCGACTTCATTCAGGAAGTCATCAAGCCGACGTGGGAGGCCGTGGCTTACTACATGGCCTCCAACTACCCGCGCTTCTCCGCAATCTTCTCCCGCATCTTCCAGAAGAAAATCGCACAGGCCCACCGCAAGTACCTCTCCGGCAACACCAACGGCGCACAGTTCGCGCACTTCAAGACCTACCGCCTCTTCCTCTTCCACCACCAAGGCTGAGATGGCTCCGGATCACTCGCCCGGCCCCTGGCAGGAACGCTACGCCCACGGCGCTCCGGGCACCTTCCGGGTGTATTCGGAGGAAACGCTGGTGGCGGAAGTCCGCACCGACGACGAGGAGCGGCAAGCTCCGGATGCCCACCTCATCACCGCCGCACCGCTGCTCTATGAAGCCCTGCGCGAACTGCTCGACTCCACCGAGGCGGGCCTGATGCAAAACGGGGAGGGCTGCGAATGCGACCGTTGCGATGCCGCCAAACACGCCGCCTACCGCGCCCTCGGCTTTGCCGAAGGCCGCACCCGCCTCAAAGAAGGGCAGTCCGGGACGTTCTAGGGGGTGGATTCAACTTCCGACTCCAGCACCTTCAGCAAGGCCAGAAAATCCTCCGGGGGTTCCGTGCGGAACATCAGGGACTCGTCGGTTTCGGGATGGACAAAGCCCAGCCGTTCGGCGTGGAGGGCTTGGCGCTGGAATCCCGCAAGGGCGGCGCGGGCGTGGGAAGAGAGCTTGGAGAGCCGCCGCAGGGGCGAGCGTCCGTACTGCGGATCGCCCACGACCGAGAGGCCGAGGCTGGCGAGGTGGGCACGGATTTGGTGGGTGCGTCCGGTTTCCAGCCGACACGCCAGCAGCGCAGTGCCCGCAAAGCGTTGCAACACCTTCCAGTGCGTGACGGCTCGGCGTCCGTTTTCCACAACCGCCATGTCCTTGCGTCGCGTGGGATGCCGTCCGAGGGGCGCGTCCACCGTGCCTTGGTCGGCTTCCGGCTTTCCCCAGACCAGCGCCCGATACTGCCGCTTCACCGAATGCTCCTGAAACTGTCGGGCAAGGTGCTGGTGCGCCTGATCGGTTTTGGCGACCACCAATACCCCGGAGGTGTCCTTGTCGAGCCGATGCACGATGCCGGGTCGGCGCACCCCGCCGATGCCAGCAAGGTCCGGGCAGTGGTGCAGCAGTCGGTGGACGAGGGTGCCGGAGGCGTGTCCGGGCGCGGGATGCACCACCAGTCCGGGAGGTTTGTTGAGGACGATCAGGTGCGCGTCTTCGTGAAGAATTTCCAGCGGGCCGGATTCAGGAACGAGTTCCAGCGGCTCCGGCGGCGGGAGCGTCCACTGGAGTTCATCGCCTTCGTGCAAACGCCGGGAGGCGTTGCTGAGGACGGAGCCGTTGAGCCGCAGCAACCCTTGGGCAATCAGCCGTTGGGCGGCGGCACGAGACGGGAAGTCGGAATGGGCGGAAAGCACTTGGTCCACACGCATCCCTGCCGCTTCTGGGCCGATGCGCAGGACGGGAGTGGTGGGACCGGGTTCGGTCACGGGAGCTTTAGAACGCGGACATGCAGATGACGTTGATCATCGCTTCGGTCTCGCTTTTGCGGATGATGGTGGCCACCTCGTACTGCCGCTGCCCGTGTTCAAACAGCTTGCCCACGTAGAGGTCGTCGGGCGGGAACTGGAGTTCCTTGGATTTGGAGAAACCGACCAGTCCATAGACTGCAACGGTGATGGTTTGTTCGTTTTCGGACATGCTGTGGGGCCGTTTGAAGTATTGCGGTAGTGTAGGGCAAGGCTCCGGTTGCCTGCAAGCGTTTTCCACGGCTTGTCTAATGCAGGGGTTGCCGTTAGCGTGGAGGGCATGTGGAGGATGGTTGTGTTTCGGATGCTGCCCGCACTGCTGCTGGCGTTGAGCGGCGGCGATGCCCTTGCCGGCAAGCAAGCCCTGCCGGAGGGCTGGGACGCGCTGTTGCTTTCCGGGCGCAAGGTGCGGGTGCTTGACGGCGACACCTTTGACGCTGACCTCAACGGGGATGGTCGCCTGACGAAATCGCGGGAGCGCGTGCGGTTGCTGCATGTGGACACCCCGGAACTCTCGAAGTCCCGCAAGGGCCAAGACGTGCGGCGCGGCCAGTCTGCAAAGGCGTTTCTCGCCGAAGCCTTGGAGGGGCGGCGGTTGCGGCTCTGGGTGAATCCGGACAATCCCAGGGGCAATCACGGGCGGTTGCTGGGTGTGCTGGAAGCCGATGGGCGCAACGTCAACCTCGGCCTCATCGCACAGGGGCACAGCTATTTCGACACGCGCTTTTCCTTTCCGGAAGATTATGTGGCCTACGCCCGTGCCGAGGTCACGGCGTTTGAGCGGCAGCGCGGCATTTGGGACACGCGGGATTCGCGCAAACGCTACCTCCAGCGGCTCAAGCGCGAGGGCAGGACCGTCTATTCTGCGAAGAATCCGTGGTTCCGGATCAAGAAGCTTCCGGCGCGGCGCATTCGCCTCTCGGAGTGGCAGGGGCGCTTTGTGCGGGTGGAAGGCACGATCCAGAAAGTCCGCAAACTGCGCAAAGGCGCACGGCTCTGGTATTTGGAACACGACCAGATCCGCTCCGGTGTGCCCGTGATCACCTTTGAGAATCAACGGCACTGGCAAGCTCTGGAGGGCGTGAAGCGGGGAGCCGCGGTTTTGATCGAGGGCTTTGTGAGCCAGTACAAGGAGGAGTGGCAAATCCGCCTGCACCGTGGGGTGCGGCTGGATTCGGAGTGAAGCCCGATGCGGGCGTTGCCACCCGCAAGCGGGCTGGTGCGGGTCAACGCATCTGGTCCAGCATCGCAGATTGCGACTCCGCAAAGTAGTCCGTGCGCCGCACCAGTTGGTTGGACGCGGGCGTGAAGGCCGCCCCTTGGGCGTGGCGGTAGCGGTATTCCTGACGCTGGGCTTTGGCCGAGCGGTTCCAGTCGCAACCGGACAAAACCAAGGGAATCAACAGGGCACTCAGGCCCACAAGCAGTCGAGTTTGCATGTGCAGAGTTGGTGGATAAGGGATCGAGCCAAGGAAATCGGATTCCGGTGGAATGCCGAAATGGAATGAACGCAGGTTAAGAAAAAAAATCTGGCGAGGCAAGTCAATTGACGTTTGCAGGACAAGAGAAATCATGAGTGAGCTTTATTACAACTCCCTGACTTTACCCGATTTGGAACCGACCCTGGCCCTGCTTCCGGAGGATGTGGGCGTGGTCTGGCTGATGCGGCACTCGTTGCGTCCGCCGCTGTCGGCCAAGATTTTCGGGCAGCAGGTGGACCTCACCCCGGAAGGCGTGCAACTCGCCGAGCAGTTCGGACGCAGGTTTCCACGGCGGCTTGTGTCCGTGCGCTCCAGTCCTTCCAAGCGGTGCATCCAGACCGGAGAGGCCGTGATTCGGGGAGCCGAAGCGGAACTGGCCGTGGAACTCAACCCCATGCTGGGGGAACCGGGAGCCTTTGTCACCGATGTGGAGGCCTCGCGGCAGTCGTTGATTCAGCACGGGCCGATGGGCATGGTGGAGCGGATGCTGAACGGAGAACTGCTCGGTGGCAAACGCCCCATTGCCGAGGGAGCGCGGAGGATGCTCGACAGCATTTTAGAGAGGACTCCGGAACCGGGAGCGTGGCACGCTGAGGTCTCGCACGACACCCTGCTCGGTGCCACCCTGTTCTGCTTGGAAGGCCGCACCCGCCTCACCGAAGCAGAGTGGCCGCGAATGCTGGAAGGAACCGCGCTGTGGCGAGTGCCGGGTGGAGTTCGCTGGATTTGGCGAGGGACCGTTTACGAGCGCGAATGGCCGTGATCACGTCTGCGAGCGACAGCCGCCTGTGACGTAACGGATTTGCCGCCAGTTTCGGGTTTGTGGATTGAACCGCTGCACCTTGAGGTGTCCGTTCGCGTCGCAGGACTGCACGAGGATGCGCTGGTTGAGGGCACTGGCCTTGACGGGACGATAGGCTCCAGAACCGGGAATCGCACTGCCTGCGGACCACTGCTCGCCCTTGTTGCGGGATTCCTCCAACCGGCTCCCGACCTTTGAAGCCGAAAACCGAAACAGCGTGTCCTTCACGCGCACCGTCACCGCACAGCCCGCTTCCGAAGCGCAGTCACCGTTTGCCGGACGCTGAAGCCAGCCCGGCTGCTCCGGCGCACACCCCGCGACTACCAGCATCGCAATTCCGGCCAGCGTCCCTAACCCAAGGCTGTGTTGGCGATCAGACATTCTGAACGAGTGTCAATTTGTTATGCCGTCGTGATCATAAACGGACATCATCGTGCCGGTCATTGTGGCGGTGAGTTTCGGTCCGCCGTCACTGTGGACGTACAACTCCCCCTCTGTGACCGTGATGGTCCGTCCCGGTTTTTTCACTTTCCCAACCGCTCGGAAATGCTGGCCTTTTGCGGGGGCAAGCAAATTGACTTTGAACTCGATGGTGAGGACGGCGGCCCCTTCCGGCATCAGCGAGAAGGCCGCATACCCGCAGGCACTGTCGAGTACAGTGGACACAATGCCCGCGTGGATGAATCCGTGATGCTGGGTCAGGGTTGGTTGGAACGGAAACTCGATTTCAACCTCACCGGGACGAACCGCTCCGAGCGAGGCGTTGACCAGCTTCATGGCTTGCTGGCGGTGAAAGCTGTCCCGGACTTTTTCCTCAAACGCTTTGTCCCGCGGTTGAAATTGAGTTCCCATTGACGTAGAGCATTTTCAGGGATTACGGATTCAAGATCGTCATTCCGGGCGGAGTGGAGCGCAGACCCGGAATCCAGAGCAAATGGCCGTGTGTACTGGATTCCCGCCTGCGCGGGAATGACAACAAAGCTTGTCCCCGGCTTGAACGGGGAATGAGGCCATCATTGACAAGGAACCCACTGCCCATTCTGATTAAGGACTACTATAAAGCAC
>CAZQXS010000015.1:0-5462 GCA_964597275.1 uncultured Pseudomonadota bacterium
GGCTCCGCTGTCCAACGCATTGGGCGGAAGCGGCAGGTGGCCCAAAAATCTAGGCGGCTTTGGCAAGCGTTGCGGACTCAGCCGCCGAGGAAGAGCCGACCGACTTCCGGGTTGGCGAGCAGTTCGTCGCCGGAGCCTGCCAGCGCGAGGTTTCCGGAGACGAGGACGTAGCCGATGTCCGCGAACTCCAGACCCTTCTTGGCGTTTTGTTCGACCATGATGATGGTCTTGCCTTCGGTGCGCTGGAGGTCGTCGAGGATCTCGAACACCATGTCAATGAAGCGCGGTTCGAGTCCGATGGACGGCTCATCCACGAGCAGCACTTCCGGCTGCATGACGAGGGCGCGGGAGATTTCCAGCAGGCGGCGTTCGCCTCCGGACAGCACCTTGGCGGGTTTCTTGCGACGCTGGGCGAGGCGGGGGTATTTTTCGAACACCTGCTCGGCCACTGCTTTTGCCTGATCCGGGGAGTCCTTGAGGTAGCCGCCCATCCAGAGGTTTTCCTCCACAGTCATGCCCGGAAAGATGGACTTGTCCTGAAGGATGTAGGCGATGCCGGCTCGCTTGAGCTTTTCGCTGGAGGTGAGTCGCGTCACGTCCTGCTGGGCGGTGCCCTCTCCCACGTTGATGCTGCCGCCGAAGATGTTGGTGAACCCGAAGATCGAGTGCAGCACCGTGGACTTGCCTGCGCCGTTGGGGCCGATCAGGCAGAGCGACTGCCCCTTGCCGACCTGAAGGTTGAACTCGTGCAAAATCTCCATCTTGCCGTAGCCCGCCCGCAGGTTCTCGATGGAGACAAAAGGGTTGTTGCTGGCGAGTCCGGCGATGGTTTCCAAGGATGGCCCCTCGGCGGCGATCTTCTCCGCTTCGCGTGCGACCTCATCCACCGAAATCACGGTCCCCACACTTCCGGTGTGGTAGCCGCTCACCTTCTCAGATTGATTCAACTCTGCGTCCGCCATGATTGTTTCGCAAAGGGTTTAGGCGTGTCCGCCCAGATAGGCGTCGATCACCCGCTGGTCGTTCTGGATTTCATCCGGAGATCCCTCCGACAGGACCTTGCCATTGGCGAGGCAGTAGATGTGTTCGGCGAGGTTCATGATCACGCGCATGTTGTGTTCGATCACGAAGAGCGTGATGCCCATTTCCGTGTTGGCCCGCTTGAGCCGGTCAATCAGGCCGTTGATGAGCGTGGGGTTGATGCCCGCCGTGGGTTCGTCGAGCAGCAGCACCTCCGGCTCGTTCATGAGCGCCATTGCGAACTCCAGCAGCTTCTGCTGCCCAAAGGAGAGGTCTCCGGAGATCAGCAGCCGTTTTTCGTAAAGCCCCACGAACTCCAGCATCGCCTCCGCCTTTTCCGTGACCTCCGCCGGGTATTTCGTGAACATCGTGCGGTAGGTTTCGTTGCGGTGCGGCACCGAAATCTGCATGTTCTCCACGCAGTTCATCTGCGAGTAGATGCGCGTTTGCTGAAAGGTCCGGAGCAGTCCCAGCCGGGCGATTTGCGTGACCCGCATTTCCGAAATCTCCTGCCCCCGGAACTTGATGGACCCCGAATCAACGGGGTGGTAGCCCACAATCGAGTTGAAGAGCGTGGTCTTCCCCGAACCGTTCGGGCCGATCAGCCCGGTGATCTTGCCCTCCGGAACCGTGAGGGAAACCCCTTCATTGGCAATCACGCCTCCAAAGGCTTTGGAGACGCCGGAGCATTCGAGCACGTTGGTTGCGACTCCTGCCATCACTTCACCTCCCGTCCGCCACGGGTTTTTTCCACCCGGATGCCGAAGCGCTCCGGCCACTTGTCCTGTGCCCATCCCATGATGCCCTGCTGAAAGAAGACGATGTTGATGATGATGAGTGTCCCCAGCGCCACCCACTGCCAGCCCAGCATGTAGGTCCAGGTGGCTTCCTTGAAGAGGTGAAACACCGTGGCCCCCAGCACCGGACCCCAGAGGGTGCCCTTGCCGCCCAGCAGTGCCATCACCACCATGAAGATGCCGAAGGTGACGGTGGGGAAGGCGATCTCCAGCGGTTCGACAAACCCGATCATGTTGCCGAAGATTCCTCCGGCAATGCCAAGGAAGAACGCGGACACCGACCACGCGATGGTCTTGTAGCGCAAGGTGTGGAGGCCCATGCCCTCGGCCTTTTCCTCATCATCCCGGATGGCGTTGATCGCCTGCCCGAAGCGCGTGGAGTAGAGCCAGCGCAGGGTCAGGAAGGTGGCGGCGGTGAGGACGAAGCAGAGGAAGTAAAAGAGCAATTCGCGCTCCAGGGGATTTTCTCCGGGGTGGACGGGCAAGGAGAGTCCGCCGCCCGCGCCCACATAATCCCAGGTGCCCACCAGTTCTCCAGCCGCCAAGGCCACGCCGAGCGTGCCGATGGCGAAGTACGGCCCTCGCAGCCCGAACACGACCTGACTGAGGAAGACCGACAGCAAGACGCAGCCAAGCGGTGCCACGATCAATCCGAGGACGAGGCCCGTGTAGTATTGCGAGTGATCGAAGCTGATCTTGACCGCGCCAAAGTGCGCGGTGTACTCCGCCACATCGTAGTACAGGCCCACCTGCGCAATCGCGGAGATGTACATTCCTGCTCCGAAGAAGAAGATGTTCCCCAACGAGTTGTAGCCCATCTGCCCCCCCATGATGTCCCAGGTGAGGGCGAACATGACCATCAGCCACCAGAGGGCGAGTTGGAAGGTGTAGTTGGGAAAGATGAACGGGGCGGCAATCCCGAAAATGAGGAGGGCGGTGTAGCCGCGCTTGCCAAGGTCGAAATTCATACCACCGCCTGCCGTTGCTTGCTCTGTTGAATTTGTCGGATCACCAGCACCAGCAGCAGCATGCCCACCACCAGCGCCTGCTGGAACTCTGCGCCGAGGATGAAGCCCCCGAACTGCTCAACCGCCCCCAAGCCCAGCCCGGTGGCGATCACCCCCGGAAGGTTGCCCAGCCCGGCGGCGGTGACGATCACAAAGGCGCGGATCGAGTGGGCCAGCCCGAAGAAGGGCTGGATGATCCAGATCATCGAGATCAGCACCCCGGCGGCCCCGCAGATTGCGGCGTTGAGCGCGAAGGTGAAGGCGTACACCCGATCGGTGTCGATGCCCATCACCTTGGCGGCACGGGCATCCTGCGCGGTGGCCCGGATCGCCTGCCCCATGCGGCTGTACTTCATGAAGGTGACCACGATGGCCGCGAGGATGGCCGTGAGGACGAAGGAGATGAACTTGATCTCCGCCACCGAAACCATCCCGTCAAAAAAGAAGCGGGTTTGAAACCCGGACTCCGCCGTCTGCACCTCTGGCCCAAACATCTGGTTGATCAACTGCTGCACCACGATGGCCAGCCCAAAGGTGGCCAGCAGCGAGGTGAACATGTCGCGGCCCACCACCCGGCTGATGATGAAGCGGTAGATCACCCAGCCGAAAATGAACATCAGCACGATCGCCACCGGCAGCCCAAGGATGGGATGCACGCCCCAGGCATCCGACATCCACCAGGAAATGTAGCCGCCCATGATGACAAAATCACCCTGCGCGAGGTTCTTGACGTTCATCACGCCCCAGACCAGTGCCAGCCCATAGGCCGCCAGCGCGAAGATTGCTCCGACAAACAGCCCATCCAGCAGAAGCTGGATGTTCAGCACGGGAGCCATGCGCAGCAGATCAATATTATCCCACATCACTCAAATTGGTTGGGGTTCCGCGACTTGAATCAGCCTAAATTTTGAAGGTGCCGACAGGAGTGGTCCTTTGGCACAAAAGGCAACACGCTACGGGAAAGGTTTTTGAACGGCAAGCCTTTTTTCAGGAATTTTCCGAAAAATTGCGCTATCGTTGCAAGGGTGCTTGATTGCAGAGCCTTCACTTGAACCGCACAAACCCGACATGTCCACCGCAGTAGCAGCAGTACCGAGCTTTCCCCAACTTGCCTTTGGCAACGGCACTCCCAAGAAAGCCTTCCTCACCGCGCTGGTGGTGGGCACCATCCTGACCACCATCAACCACGGGGACAGCATCCTTGCGGGAAATCCCCCCTACTTTCTCAAGATACTGTTGACCTACTGCGTTCCGTATTGCGTGACCACTTGGGGCTCGATCCTCGGCAAGCGCGCCCAGTGGCTGGCCGACCACCCTGTTGACTGACCTAATCTTTCCCCAAGGCTCCCGATGAAAGTTGAGGACTTCTTCAATCGGCAGAACATCATCGAGTTGAGCTTCTTCAATTTCGCCAATGCCATCACCGCCGCCTACTACGCCAATGACAAGCTGGAGATCCTGAGGGTCAACGAGAACTTCCGGAAGTTCTTCCCCGTGCTGGGCAACGTCAGCAACGCCTACTTCCCGGACGTGCTGGAGCAGTTGGGCATTCCGGGGCAGCAGATCGAGCAGTTTTCCCGGGACATTTCCGAGCAGGGGTTCGTGTTGATCCCGCAGGTCAACATCACCATCAACAACGAGGAGCGGGTCTTTTCCCTGCTGTCCGCCCGCACCCGCAACGACTCCTTCTCCTACCTCAACGGGGTGCAGGGGCAGTTCGTGGACCGCACCGCCGAATGGGAACTGCGCCGCGAGCGCGAGGAACTGCTGGAGCAGAAGCTCCGCGACCGCGAGATCATCGAGGAGAAAAGTCGGCAGCTCGAAAGCCTCGCCACACGGCTGGCCAAGTACCTGTCTCCCCAAATCTACCAGAGCATCTTCAGCGACCAACAGAGCGCGGAATCCCGGCACTCCCGCAAGCACCTGACCCTGTTCTTTTCCGACATCGTGCAGTTCACCGACCTCACGGACACGATGGAGCCGGAGCGCCTCGCCGCCGTGATCAACTCCTACCTCTCCGAAATGTCCTCGATCGCGCTGGACAGCGGCGGCACGATTGACAAGTTCATCGGGGATGCGATTGTGGTCTTCTTCGGCGACCCGGAAACGGAGGGGGCGACGGAGGACGCGCTGAGGTGCGTGGAGATGGCGCTCCGGATGCAGCAGCGCATTCAGGAACTCCAGAAGCACTGGAAGAAGCTGGGGGCGCCCAACGGACTCAAGGTGCGCATGGGCATCAGCAGCGGCTACTGCACGGTGGGGAACTTCGGCTCGGACCTGCGGCTCGACTACACGGTGTTGGGAACCCCGGTGAACCTGGCGGCGCGTTTGGAGGGAATGGCGGACCCCGGAGCGATTCTGGTGGACGAGAACACGCAGTCCCTGATTGGCGACCAGGTGATCACTCAGCCCTTTGACACGATCACCCCCAAGGGCTTTGCCCGGCCCCTCCAGATCTTTCAGGTGGTGGATTTCAAATCCACGGAACACCGCAAGCTCCGCCGCCGGCTCTCACGCATCGGGGAGCGCGTGGAAATCAACGTGCTGGACAGTTCCGACCTCCACGCCGCCATCATGGAACTGCGCCGCATTCAGCAGGAGTTCGAGCAGGAACACGACGACACCCTGCGCCTGAAGC
>CAZQXS010000015.1:5562-45274 GCA_964597275.1 uncultured Pseudomonadota bacterium
CGCCGCATTCAGCAGGAGTTCGAGCAGGAACACGACGACACCCTGCGCCTGAAGCACAAAGCCACGGCGTGAGTCCTCATTCCGGCAGGTCGCAACCCTTCACAGTTAGGTGTCCTTGAAGGCAGAACTGCCGAGACCCACAGCACCGAAAATCATGGGACGGCTCCGGAGCTTTGTCAAGTGCGCATGAGGTTGACCCCAATCTGAGTGCTGAACTGGGGTTTCGAGGGGGTGTTTTTTTGGCGGTTTGGTTTCATCAAATTCGGAGTTAGGCACGGGCGAACCCCAAACGCAAACGAGCCTGTGAAAAAATGGGTTGACATGCCCAACCATCACCGATACATTCGATGCGCACCGCACAGGTTTCGTCTGCTGAAGCAGAGGGGTTCCGCTCACCGTTCCAGTGTGCCAAGCGATTGGAGATTCAGGACATGACCGACTCAGGAAATCCTAGGGAAGCAGCCCGCCGCTGGGGGATCAACAACGACTACGCCCCCCTGCACGATGTGTTGCTCGGCAAGCCCCTCCATTACCGCTGGGTGGAGGCCGGGCCGATCATCGGCAGAACCTTTGCGAACGCCCACAAAACCGGTGCAAAGTTTGACTTCGAGTTGGCACTGGCCCAGCACGAGGAGATGGTCGCCATCTACGAAAGCAACGGAGTCACCTGCCACTACCTCGACTCCGACCCTGTGCTGCACCGCAATTTCTTTGCGCGGGACAGTTCTGCGATGACCCCGTGGGGGGCGTTGATCTGTCACATGCAGCTCAAGGTGCGGCGGGCGGATTACGTCACCGCGATCAAGTTCTATCAGGACAACAACATTCCCATCTGGCAATACGCCACCGCCGGACACTTTGAGGGCGGGGATTTCGTCATTCTGGAGCCGGGTAAGGTGCTGATCGGCTACTGCGGAGAGCGTTCCGAAAAGGAGGGTTCCGAGCAGGTGGCCGAGTTTGTCCTCAAGGAAGGCTGGGAGGCACTCACCGCTCCGATCAGCCGGGAGTTCGTCCACATGGACGGGCTGGTGGTGCCGCTTGCCGAAAAACTGCTGGTTGCGTGTGTGGATGCGCTGGAGCCGTGGCTGGTGCAGCACCTGAAGGGTTGGGGCTTCAAGTTCGTGGACGTGCCCTATGGCGAGGCGAAAAACCTTGGGGTCAATCTGGTGGCCTTGGGCAACGACAAGGTGCTGTCCATGAAAGGCGCAACCGGACTCAACGAGCAGATGCGAGCCTTGGGCTTCACGGTTTATGATCCGGACATGTCCATGTTCACGCTGGGCGGCGGTGGGGTCCACTGTCTGGCGCAAGCCCTCCGTCGTGAGGAGGTTTAACAAGGGAACTCCAGCAAACCGAGGAACGTACAACGTGAGTGTTTGGACTGAAGTGCGGCTCTTCCGTTTCAAATGGTTCAGCACACACGTTGACCTAACCCTTAACAGGTGTGGCCTATGGCAGCATGAGATTGGACTGTCCTTCGCGGCAGTCCCGGGCAAGCATCGGCTCGCAAGGTCGGTGTGTTGAGATCAATCGTTTTTTCTCATTAAATTCCAAAATCAAAAAGGATTGCTATGAAAGCGTTCAAGAAGTGGATTGCCACCACCGCACTGTGCGGAGCGGTTGGCCTAGGTGGAGTGGCTCAGGCCGCAGACATGGTCATCGGGGTGCCCAACTGGCCTTCCGTTGCCGCCACCGCGAGCATTCTCAAAGCCGTCATCGAAGACAACTTCGGCCTTGAGGTCGAGTTGCAAAACGCCACCAACCCGGTGGTGTTCGAGGCAATGGATTCGGGCAGCATGCACGTGCATCCGGAAGTCTGGTTGCCCAATCAGACCAACCTGAACAACACCTTCGTCAAACAAAAGAAAACCGTCATTCAGTCACCCCAGGGCGTACCCGCCTTTCAGGGCATGTGCGTCACCAAGAGCACCGCCGAGCGCACGGGCATCACGCATCTGGCCGACTTAGCGGACCCGGACATGGCCAAGCACTTCGACAGTGACGGCGATGGCAAAGGCGAGGTCTGGATCGGTGCCTCTGGCTGGGCGTCCACCAACATCGAGAAAATCCGCGCCAAGAGCTACGGCTACGATGAGACGATGAACCTCCTTGAAATGGACGAAACCTTGGCGATGGCCGGCGTGGACAACGCAGTTGCGAAGAACAGCAACAGCGTGTTCTTCTGCTACACCCCGCATCACCTCTTCGCCCTGCACGACATCGTCATCCTCAAAGAGCCGCCCTATGACGCCTCCAAGTGGAAGGTGGTTCAGCCGACGGACGACCCGAACTGGCTGGAAGTCTCCAGCGCCCCGGTTGCGTGGGATCTGGCCTACCTGCACGTTCACTACGCCGCATCGCTCAAGAGCGATCACCCTGCGGTTGCCGACATGCTTCACAGCATCAGCTTGACCACCGATCAGGTGTCCGCGATGACGTATGCGCTGGTCGTTGCCAAGAAAGACCCCGGAGAGTACGCCAAGGAGTGGATTGCCGCAAACAGCGCCACGGTGGATAGCTGGATGAAGTAATCCGGGCACACTTCGACTTCCACCACTCCGAGCATCCGAGTTGGTTGAAGCTCGCACTGAGGGGCGGTGTTTTCGGAGATCGCCCCTTTTTTCTACCTCTGGCGGAGAGAGTGAACCTTGTCTGACCCAGTGATCCAACTCGACGGGGTCTGGAAAATCTTTGGTGCGCAGGCCAGTGAGGCGATGCAGGCGGTCCAGCAAGACGGCTTGACCAAACCGCAGGTGCTGGAAAGGTTCGGCTGCGTGGTCGGCATTGCGGATTGCTCATTTGAGGTTGAGCGCGGGGAGATTTTCTGCGTGATGGGGCTGTCCGGATCCGGCAAGTCCACCATGGTCCGCCACATCAATCGGCTGATCGAGCCAACCGCGGGCCGCATCACCGTGTTGGATCGGGACGTGCTGGCTTTGGGCGAAGGCGAACTCCGCAACCTCCGGGCCGCGCACATCGGCATGGTCTTCCAGCACATGGCACTCTTCCCTCACCGCACTGTCCGGGACAACGTGGCCTTTCCTCTCCAAGTCCAGGGGGAACCCAAGTCCAGGCGCTGGGAGGTTTCGCAACGCTGCCTGAGCATGGTCAACCTTGATGGCTACGAGGACCGCTTTCCCAGCGAGTTGTCCGGAGGCATGCAGCAGCGCGTCGGCTTGGCGCGGGCACTGGCGTCCAATCCGGAAATCCTCCTGATGGACGAGCCGTTCTCCGCGCTCGATCCCCTGATCCGTCGGCAGTTGCAGGAGCAGTTCATGGAGTTGTCCGCCGGACTCAACAAAACCACCATCTTCATCACCCATGATCTGGACGAGGCCATCCGCATTGGCAAGCGCATCGCCATCATGAAGGACGGTGTCATCGTGCAGGTCGGCTCTCCGGAGGAAATCGTCACCCAGCCGATTGACGACTACGTTCGGGATTTCGTGGAGGGCATTTCCACACTGAAGCTGATTTTCGCGCACACGATCATGGAGCCAATCGAGACGTATCAGCCCAAGGCTGGAGAAGACGTGAATCAGGCTCCACGGGCTTCGCACAACACCGACTTGAGCGGCCTGATTGACATCGCCACCACCACCGAGCATCCCATTGTCATCACCGACGACGGGAAGGACGTGGGCATCGTCACCAAGTCCATTCTGCTGAATGGAATCAAGGTAGGGCACTGATGCAAGAGACTGGATTTTCCGCCGCCCCCAGCACCCTCAGCAGTTCCGTCAGCGACTTTGCCGGGGTGCGCTCGGAATACTACACCCGCGAGTTCGAGAAGATTCAGTCCTCCACGCGCTTCCCGTGGTCATGGAACACGATGGCCGCAGTCGCCGGGCCGTTCTGGAGCGCGGTGCGGGGCATGTGGGGCCTGTTCTGGGCGTTTCTGGTGCTGGAACTGCTGGCCTTGGTGCAGATCGGCAACGGACTCTGGGGGGATTTGGGCGCAGACAAACTGGCCCGCATCGAGAAGCTGACCCCCAAGTACGAGCTGTTTTATCAAAAGTACACCACGGCGCTCGCCGCCAACGATCCGGATGCGGCGAGTTACCTGAAGCGGGCCGAAAACCTCCAGAAGGTCATTGACCGACTGTCGGCGGAAGTCGAGGTGGCCGTGGCTGGGGCCACCACTTATCTGGCGGTGGGACTTCTGCTGTTTGTCGCCCTGCGCCTGATTCAGGGGTTTTACGGCAACCTCTACTACGAAAAGCAGTACCTGCACTGGCGGGCGCAGCCCGATCAGTTCAACTCCGGCTTCCGGTGGAGTTGGGGTGCCTTTGGCGGAGTGCTGTGGCTGGCGATTGTGCCGCTGACGCTCTACCGCTTCACGGTCGGCAAGATCATGCCGGAACTGAAGCCGTTCACCGAGGGCTTCCCGATCCCGAAAAAAACCTTCTTCTCCCCGATTGCGAATTGGATGGAGGAGGGCTTCGACTGGCTGGCGGTCAAGGGCGGGGGTGTGTTCAATGGCGTCGTCTCGTCCATCAAGGCCGTCTTGGATGGCATCGAGGTCGTGTTTGTGGATGCCCCGTGGCCGGTGGTGATGACGGTGATCGTGGTGCTGGCGTGGCGTTTGGCAGGAGCGCGGGTGGCGATTTTCACAACGGCGGCCTTGGCGTACCTGGGGCTGATGGGCCTCTGGGAAACCAGCATGATCACCGTGTCCTTGCTGGGAGCCTCCGCGTTCCTCTGCCTGCTCTTCGGGATTCCGCTTGGGGTTTGGTTTGGCAAGAACAAACGTGCCTACAACGCGGCCCTGCCCGTGCTGGACTTCATGCAGACCATGCCCGCCTTTGTGTACCTGATTCCGATCATCGCCTTTTTCGGAACCGGCAAGCCTCCCGGCGTGTTGGCGACGCTGGTGTTCGGGATGCCCCCCGTGATTCGGCTCACCGCCCTTGGCATGCGCGGGGTTCCGGAAACCACCAAGGAGGCCGCGCTCGCCTTTGGCTGCACCAAGTGGACGCTGCTGCGGGAAATCGAGATTCCGCTCGCCATGCCCTCGATCATGACCGGCATCAACCAGACCATCCTGATGTGCCTCTCAATGGTCGTGATCGCCTCGCTGATTGGCGCAAAGGGCTTGGGGCAGGACGTGCTGGTCGCCTTGCAGTACGCCGCGAAGGGGCAGGGGATGCTGGCCGGACTGGCGATCCTCTTCTGTGCGATGGTGATTGACCGCATCATTCAGGGCTACTACAAGCGTTCGCTGACCCGGAAGTAGCAGAGTTGTCAGGTGGTGCGCAGGTTGTCCGCAATCAGGCAGAGCATTTCAAAGAGAACGGCGTTGGCGACGAGCGAGGTGATCTGATTGGGCGCGTCCCTTGTGGGCATCAGGCACACCACGTCCCCGCCGATGATGTTCTTGCCGCGCATTCCCTGCAAAAGCTTCAGCACGTCCGGCATCTTGAAGCCCTCAATCGCGGGTTCAAGATTGGCCACGCCCGGAGCGACCGTGACATCGAGACAATCGAGGTCGAAGGTGAGGTAGAGCGGCGCATCGCCCACCCGCTCGCGGATGATTTCCACACAGCGCTCCGGGCCGTACTCGTCGTACTGGTCCTTGGTGATCACCTCGTAGCCCAACTCATGGCTGCTGTCGAGCCAGTCCAGCGTGCGCGGGTTGCCCCGGATGCCGATCTGCACACTCTTCGAGGCATCCACAAAGCCGTCCCGCACCAGATAGCTCGCCCAATGCGCCGCCGATTTGACCGCGCCGAGAAAGTGGTCGAGCTGGTGGAAAGCGTCGGTGTGTGCGTCAAAATGCAGCAGCACCGCCTTCTCGCCGCCTGTCAGCTTTGATCCCGGCGCGGCGAGGGCTTGCAGGATGCCTCCGGTGATCGAGTGATCTCCGCCGATGGAAAGCGGACGCGCCTGCGCCTCGGCAATCGGCGTGTAGAATTCCGTGATGTGCTCGATGCACTTTTCGTTGTTGTTGGCTTCCGGAAGCGGGACATCGCCGAGGTCGCGGATGTCGCACTGCTCCCACGGGGAAATCCCGAACTTGAGATGCGCCCGCCGCCCCAGCGCGGAGACGTTCCGCACCGCCCGTGGTCCCAAGTGCTGGTCGCGCTCGGTCGTGCCGTTTCCGGTGCTGTGCGGAACCCCAACCAGTGCGATGTCGCACCCTTCGGGATCAGGATTGTAGGGGCAGCGGAACAGCGTGGGAATCCCCCACCAGTACAGCCCCTGCAACATGGTGTCGTGATCTCGTGTCTTTTTGTCCATGGTTTTTCTTCAATAATCAAGAGGGGGAATCGGAGGGAAAGTGTTGATAAAAAACTCCTGCTAACTCCGCATCCGTGCTCCGGCGGGGTCCACTGCGACTTCGGAGAGTCGGGTGGCTGCTCGGCGTTCTCCGAGGAGTTCCACGGCAAATTCGGATTGTTGGGCCACCTTGGGCGAGACATACGCCAGCGCGAGGCTCTTGCCGACGGTGTGCCCGTAAGCCCCGGAGGTGACGAAGCCCACCACTTCGTCCCCGCAGAACACGGGTTCGTCGCCGAGCGCGTCGGCATCGTCCGCCGCGATTTCCAGCGAAACGAGCGTGTAGCGCGGAGCGTCCTTGGTTTCCGTGGCGGCGGCGCGTCCGAGGAAGTCGCCCTTGTCGAGCTTGACGAAGCGGCCCATCGCGGCTTCCCACGGGGTGTAGTCCGGGGTGTACTCCCGCGTCCACGAGCCAAAGCCCTTCTCGACGCGCAGCGATTGCAGGGCGCGTCCGCCGAAGTGCCGCAAGCCGAGGTCCGCTCCGGCGGCGAGCAGGGTGTCGTGCAGGGCGAGTTGCCATTCGGGTTCGACGTAGATTTCGTAACCCAACTCGCCTGTGAAGGAAACACGCACGACCGTGGCCGGAACGCGCCCCACGTCCTGTTCCCGGACATCGAGAAAGCGGAAATCGCCAGAGCCGCAATCTTGGAAGCCCGCCTGTTCGAGCAAGGTGCGGCTGTTCGGCCCGGCGACCGCGAAGCCGAACAACTC
Organism: uncultured Pseudomonadota bacterium; assembly: GCA_964597275.1. GTDB lineage: Bacteria > SAR324 > SAR324 > SAR324 > NAC60-12 > UBA8110. Next base: position 12,553 of record CAZQXS010000015.1, read on the forward strand.
GGAGCAACGGCTGCGGAACTGCACTCCGGAGGGCGGCAGGTGATGCAGGAACCAGCGCGTGTGGAAGGTTTCCGCAATGCCGGAGCCGATCAGCAGAAAGCGTTCGTCTGCGAGCCGGGCGAGGGTGAAGTCGCCGTAGAGCTTGCCTTTCTCGCTGAGCAGCGGGGAAAGCCGCACTCGCCCTACGTCCGGAAGCGTGTTGGCGAAGAGGCGGTCCAGCCACTTGGAGGCACCGGGGCCGGAAACCTCGTATTTCGCGTAGTTCGAGATTTCCAGCAGCCCCACGGCCTCGCGCACCGCCCGGCATTCCTCTCCTGTCGGGCCAAAGGCGTTGGAGCGGCGGAAGGTTGGAGTTTCGTAAGGTGCCTCGCCCTTTGGAGCAAACCAGAGCGCGTGTTCGAGTCCGAAGGCACTGCCGAACACGGCGTTTTGCGCCTTGAACCGCTCGTACACTGGAGTGGTGCGCAGCGGTCGTCCGGCAGGCAGTTCCTCGTTGGGGTAGGTGATCTGGAAGCGGCGCTGGTAGTTTTCGCGGGTTTTGGCGTGGGTGTAGCGTCGGGTTGCCCACTTGCCAAAGCGGGCGTAGTCCATCGCAAACACGTCCATGCTCGGCTCGCCCTCGATGATCCACTCCGCCACGGACATGCCCACGCCTGCGCCTTGGGAAAAGCCCGCCATCACGCCGCAGGCGAGGAAGAGGTTGCGCAGCCCCGGCACCGGGCCGATGGTTGGATTGCCGTCTGGGGCAAAGACCATCGCTCCGTTGATGATCTGCTTGATGCCGACCTCGGCGAGACAGGGGTAGCGTTGGTAGGCGACTTCGAGCTTGGGCATGATGCGCTCCAAGTCCGGGGCCAGCAGTTCCAGCCCAAAGTCCTGCGGGGTGCCGTCCACCGACCAGTGCTTGCAGTCGCGCTCGTACACGCCCAGCACCACGCCCTCGCGTTCTTGACGCAGGTAGCTTTCGCCCTCAAAGTCGAGGCAGTGCAGGATTTCCTCATCCAGTGCCTGAATCTCCGGAACGGCCTCGGTGATGAGGTACTGGTGTTCCATTGGGAAGATGGGCAAAAATACTCCGGCCAGCGCGGCAACCTCCCGCGCCCACAGCCCTCCGGCGTTGACGACGACCTCGGTGTGGATCGTGCCCTTGGGCGTGACCACCTGCCATGTGCCGTCCGGCTGTTGATTCAGTTCCAGCACGGGCGCGTCCCGATAGACCTCGGCCCCGGAGAGTTGCGCCGATTTCGCGTAGGCGTTAGTGACTCCAGAGGGGTCAATGTGTCCGTCGCTGGGATCCCACAACACGCCTTTGATGCCTGTGGGGTCGAGGATCGGATTGAGCCGCACGGCCTCCTCCACCGAGACCATCTCGGAGGCGATGCCGAGGTAGCGGTGCTTGGCGTGTTCGGAGCGTAGGTAATCGAGCCGCTCGTTGCTGGAGGCGAGGTACAGCCCGCCCGTCTTGTGAAGTCCGCAGGAGTGTCCGGAAATCCGCTCGATCTCCTCAAACACCTTGAGCGTGTAGCCTTGGAGCTTGGCGACATTGGGGTCGCTGTTGAGCGTGTGGAAGCCCCCGGCGGCGTGCCAGGTGGAGCCGGCGGTCAACTCGGTGCGCTCGACCAACACCACATCGGTCCAGCCGAGCTTGGTGAGGTGGTAGAGGACGCTGCATCCAACGACGCCTCCGCCGATGACGACGGCCTGAGTGTGGGTTTTCATGGGTTTTGGTGGTTGGTTGTCAGTTTTCGGGATCAGAACCATCTTCCGGCTCTCCGTTCGTGCTGAGTCCTTCGGCAAGTTTAGGAGAAACCCGGTCGAAACACGAACCCTCTAGGTGAATTGGAGCAGGCGAACTTCGTCACCTCGTCATTCCCGCGCAGGCGGGAATCCAGTTTGGCCGTTCGGGATTTTCTGGATTCCCGTTTTCACGGGAATGACAAGTTCTCAGACCTCCACGGCCAAGCCTTCATCTCAGGCTCTGTGCCCTCTGTGGTAGAAAAACAAACGTTCTGGTCAGGTCCGCAGCTTGAGGTTTTCCGGATCGCAGGGGGATTCCAGGATCACGCGGGCGGGGCGGCGTTCGCCGAGGATTTCCACCTCCAGTTCGGTACCAACCGCGGCGCACTCGGGCGGGACATAGCCCAGCGAGAGCGACTTGCCGACCGTGTGGCCGTAGGTGCCGGAGGTGCCGCGCCCGACCATCTTGCCGTTGTGGTAGATCGGTTCGCTGCCCATCGGGTCCGCGTCGCTCACGTCCACCTCCAGCGTGACGTAGTTGAGCGGCAGACCTTGCTCCTGCTGCTGGAGCAAGGCATCCTTTCCGGGGAACTCCTTGTCGAAGTTGATGAAGCGCGGCAGTCCGGCTTCGAGCAGGCTGTACTCACGGGCGAGGTCCATGCCGATCATGCGGTAGGACTTCTCGATGCGCATGGATTCCATCGCGTACATGCCGAAATGCACCATGCCGAATTCCTGTCCGGTCTCACAGAGGGCATCGAAAAGCTCGACTTGACGGTCAATCGGGTGGTGCAGTTCCCAGCCGAGTTCGCCGACGAAGTTCACGCGCATCCCCAGCATCGGAATACCTGCGACCTCGATGGGCTGGGAGGTGAGCCAGCGGAAGCCTGCGTTGCTCAGGTCGGTGTCGGTGAGCTTGGCCAGCAGGTTGCGGGATTGCGGCCCACAGACGACCAACACGCCGCGCTCCATCGTGATGTTCTTCAGCGTCACGCTGCCGTCGTCCGGAAGCGTACGCAGCAACACGTCGTGGTCAATGCGCTCCGCTGCCCCCGCGCTGACGAGGTAGAACGCATCCTCGCCCGTGCGCGTGATGGTGAACTCGGACTCCACCTCGCCCGCCTTGGTGAGCGCGTGGGCCAGCACGATGCCTCCGACTTTCTTGGGCAAGCGGTTGGCGACCATGCCGTCCAGATAGGTTTCCGCGCCGGGACCGGAAACGGAGTGCTTGGTGAAGGGCGTGAGGTCGAGTAGCCCCACACGCTCGCGCACGGCCCGGCATTCCTCGCCGACGACCTCAAACCAGTTGGTGCGGCGTGTGTGGAAGCTGTACTGGTTCTGCGGCTCCGCGCCCTCCGGGGCGAACCAGTTGGGTCGCTCCCAGCCGTAACGCTGGCCGAAGGTGGCGTTGAGCGCCTTTTGCCGCTCGTAAATCGCGCTGGTCTTGGCCGGACGTGCTGCTGGGCGTTCCTCGAAATCGTAGTGAATGACGAAGACGTGTTCGTAGGCTTCCTCGTTCTTTTCCTTGATGAAATCACGGTCGGACTGCGTGGCGCTGTAGCGGCGCGGGTCCACCCCGGTCATGTCGATGCTGGGGTTGCCCTCGACGATCCATTCGGCGAGGAACTTGCCGCCGCCGCCCGCCGCGGTGATCCCGAAGCTGTGCCCTTCGGAGAGCCAGAAGTTGCGCAGTCCCCACGCCGGGCCGATGATCGGATTGCCGTCCGGGGTGTAGGCGATGGGGCCGTTGACCGTCTGCTTGATTCCAGCGTCGCCGAAGAGTGGAACGCGGTTTCCGGCGGCGAGGATGTGCGGCTCCAGACGCTCCAAATCCGGGGGCAGCAGTTCCTGCCCGAAGCCCTCTGGAACGCCGTCCAGTGCCCAGGCCGGAGCACCTTTTTCGTAGGGGCCGAGGATCAGGCCATCCTGCTCCTGACGCATGTAGTACGAAGCGTCGCTCTCGCGCAGGACGGGCATTTCCGGCTTGCCCGCACGGTTGTACTCGGCGAGTTCCGGGATGGTGTCAGTGATGATGTACTGGTGCTCGACCGGAACCACCGGAAGCTCCAGCCCGACCATGCGCCCGGTCTGGCGAGCGTAGTTTCCAGTGCAGGAAATCACGATTTCGCAGGTGACGTCGCCCTTGTCCGTGGAAACCACCCACTCGTCGTTGGCTTTTTGCTGGATGCCCGTGACTTCGGTTTGGGTGTAGATTTCCGCGCCGTTGGAGCGGGCACCCTTGGCCATCGCCATCGTCACGTCCACAGGAGCGACGTGCCCGTCGTCCGGATGGAAGAGTGCCCCCACGAGGCCGTCCGGGTTGATGAAGGGCCAGATTTGCTTGATCTCGTCCACGCCGAGCAGGTGGTAGTTGACCCCGACCGTGCTGGCGGTGCCGCAGTAGCGCTTGTACTCGTCCATGCGCTCCTGACTGCATGCCAGCCGCAGGTTGCCGTTCTTGTGCAGGCTGACGGGCTGTCCGGTTTCCGCCTCCAGCGATTCGTAAAGCTCGATGGTGTAGCGGTGGACCTTGCCGACGCTGTAGCTCATGTTGAAGAGCGGCAGCAGCCCGGCGGCATGCCACGTTGAACCGGAGGTCAGGTCCAGCTTCTCGAACAGCACGGTGTCGGTCCAGCCCAGCTTCGCCAGATGGTACTGCACACTGACCCCCACGACACCGCCGCCGATGATCACGGCCCGATACTGTGTTTTCATTTTCGCCTCTGTGTTTTGGAAATGGAAATCCATGAAATTCCGGGAGTTGCTGGATTGGTCAACGCAACGGCCCCGGAGGTTGTATTTTTTTTCAGGGAATACTTTAATCGTGTGGGACTGCCGTTCCAAGCCAAGAACGCAGGGTCGGGCCGTTTTGTCGGGAAGGGGGGAGGGGGCTTCAGTTCATGGCCTCGGCGTAGCTGGTCTCGAACTTGGCGGTGAAGAACTTGCCGAAATGCAACGGCTCGTAGCGAGGCGGGTTTTCCGGAGTGCAACAACGCTCCAAGGGGGCCACCACCGTGTCGAAGTTCGGCTCAAAGAAGTAGGGCAGCGAGTAGCGATTTCCCTGCTTGGGGGCAAGCACCCGATGGACGGTCGCCTTGTAGTGGTCATTAGTCCAGCGCTCGGTCATGTGGCCGATGTTGATGACCAAGGTTCCCGGAATGATGGGGGCGGGAATCCACTCGTTTGCGGTGTTCTGCACCTCCAGCCCGGCCACCTCGTCCTGCAAGAGCATGGTGAGGAAACCATAGTCGGTGTGCGCCCCAATGCCGTCTCCCATACTTTCGTCCTGCATCTGAGGGTCTTCCGGAGGGTAGGCGAGGATGCGCATCGAGTTCTGCGCCTTGTTGTTGTGGGGCACGAAGAAATCCGGCTCGTACCCAAGGCTCAGAGCCAGCCCTTCGGTGATTTTCCCGCCGAGCCGGGTCATGTGGTCCCAATGCCGCAGGAGCATGGTCTTGAATTCGGGCAGTCCTTCTGGCCACTGGTTTGGCCCCTGCATCGGAATGTTCGCCTGCACGTCCGGGTGATCCTCCGACAATTCCTTTCCGAAATCCACCGCCTCGTGTAAGTCCTTCAACCCGTTGGTCAATTCCTCGGCCATCGGAGTGTAGCCCCGATAGATTTTGGAGCGCCCAATATGGATTTTCAGCTTTTCCTCCAGCGGAAGTTCAAAGAAACGCCGGACTTGCGGGAACACGGACTCCAGATGCTCGCGGGGCACTCCGTGGTTTTTCACATAGAAAAAGCCCACGTCGCGGCAGGCCGCGCCGATTTCGTTGGCGGTGTGCTGTTTGTCGGCGAGTGTGGCATCATCGGCCACCAGCGGGGCGAGGTCAATGATCGGGATTTCCTGAAAGGGAGATTGATCAGGCATTATGTAACTCCTTCCGGTGCGATGCCACATACTCCCGCAACACCTCGTCCATGCGGGTTTGCCAGCCGGACCCGGTGTCGCGGAAATACTCCGTCACCTCTCGGGACAGTCGGATGGTGATGCGGTCCTTGGTGACTTTCGCCTTGGGACGGCCCCGCTGCAAGTACGGCTTGACCTGCTCCCACTCTTCGTCCGTGTAAGGCCGAGCGTCCGGATCGGACATGGCCGCAGCGGTGATGGCGGCATCTTCCTCATCACTGGGCAACTCAATCAAGCGGCCAGATTTAGTTTTCAGCAGCATCAAACAGTCTCCAGCACGGGTTTCGGCTTGACGACAAGGTCCACTTCACAATCAAGCACATGGAGCAGTTTCATGAGTTGGTCAATGGTTTTCTGGTAGTTCGTTTGATCGAGCAGGCGGTAAAATTGCGCGGGGGAGGTTCTCATTCGGCGAATCAACTCCCGTTTGCTGAATGAACTCTGCTTGACCCGCTCTTGGGCCGTTACAGTGAGTTTGTAGAGCAACAGGTCACGGAGGTAGCGAGGGTCTTGGTTGTACTCCAGCACATGGTCCAGATGGACCGTCCCTTGCTCCCCGGATTCGAGTTCATAAGTGAACGCTTCGTTGCCAAGTTCCGAATCTGCGAACACGGTTTTGACAGGATTTTCTTGTGAGGGCGGGATTGTCAGCTTGGCATACGGAAACAGGTAACGCTTGTTGGAGATTGTCACCGCAAAGGTTTGTTCTCGATCATTCGAGGCAACGTGCTTGATTTTCATAAACGTCCTTCCTGCTCCAATTCGTCAATCAACTTCAGAACTCGACGGGGCGCTTGTCCTTTCATGGCGACTCCCCGCTCAAGATCCCACTTCACCACCAGTTGTCCGTCCTTGTACACATGAACGTGCCGGGGGGAGTGGTCTCCGATCCAATGGACAAAAATGTAGTTTCCCCGCCGGATTTTGCTCATTGCTCAATGGGTGGTAGCCCGTGTCACTGACAATGCGGGCCGATTCAAGCAAAGTGGAACCGCCAAAGCCGCACGGGGCAAGACGGATGCACGATCTGGCACCCACCCTACTCTGGTTCGGTTGTCATTGATTGGGCAACCGCTAATCAATGTTACCGCGAGGGGTAACGGCGGTCAAGCGGGACGGAATGCCGGAAAGCCGTCCGTCCCTGAAGAAAAGAGGTGGGGGGCGCGTCAGGCTTTCAGCTTGCTGACTTCCTCCTGCATGACCGGGACGGCCTTGAAGAGGTCGCCGACGATGCCGTAATCCGCGACTTTGAAGATGGGAGCGTCGGGGTCTTTGTTGACCGCAACGATGGTCTTGGAGCCGGACATGCCCGCAAGGTGCTGGATGGCTCCGGAAATGCCGAGGGCGACATAGAGGTTGGGCTTGACCTGCGTTCCAGTCTGGCCGACCTGATGCTTGTGGGGCAACCAGCCTGCATCGCACACCGCACGGGATGCGCCAAACGCCGCGCCCATCTGCTGTGCCAATGGACGCACGGATTCGCAACCGTCCGGGCCTCCGGCTCCGCGTCCCACCGAAACCACAATCGGGGCTTCGTTGAGCGAGATTTCGTTGCTCACTTCGACCTCGACTCCGAGCGGTTCCAGCCGGGAGTCGGCTTCCGGCAGGGAGAGGCTGACGGTGTTGGCGGAGGCCGGAGCCTTCTCGACCACCTCAAAGCTGCCGGGGCGGATGCTGATCACGCGGATGCCGTCGTGCTTGAAGCGGGCTTTTTGCACCAGCTTGGTCGCCATGCAGGGACGGTAGGCGGTGAGGTCGTCTCCGTTGACTTCGAGCTTGGTGACATCGCTGAGGGCACCCACGTCCAAACGGGCGGCGACACGAGGGGTGAGGTCGCGTCCGGCTTCGGTGGAGGTGAGCCAAATCTGGGTCGCCCCGGATTGTTGGGCGGCGTCCACCACGAGTCCGGTGTAAAGCGCGGTGTTGTACACTTCCAGCGAGGCATCATCGGCGACATAAACCGCTGCCGCACCGTAGCCCGCGACTTCATCCGCAACCGAGGAAACGCCACTGCCGATCACGATGGCGCTGAGTTCCGCGCCCAGCCCGGAGGCAAAGCCCAGCAGTTCCTTGGTGCTGTCCTTGAGGCTGCCGGATTTGTGGTCTGCAACCACGAGAATCTTAGACATTTTTTTGCTTTTTGGGTGAGTGAGTTAGGCGAACAAGCCGATGTTTTCCTTCAAATTCTGCATGACCTCCGGGACGGTGTCCGTTTCGTCGCCTTCAAAACGCCGACCTTCCTTGCGCTCGTCGGGTTTGTCGTGCTGCACCACTTCGGTCATCAGCCCTCCGGCCTGCACCACTTCCGGGGCTAGGCCCAAGGCATTGAGGTCCACGATTTCCATGGGCTTCTTCTTGGCCATCATGATGCCGCGCATCGAGGCCAGCCGAGGTTCGGCGAGGCTGTCGTTGACCGTCACCACCCCCGGAAGGGTCATCTTGGAAATCTCGATTCCATCATCGCCCTTGCGGTGCAGGGTGATGCTGGAGTCACTGGCGTCCTTGAAGGCAGTGATGTTCGTCACCTGCGGAAGTCCAAGGAACTCGGCAAGCATGGTCGGAGTGAGTCCGGCATCCGAATCCTGAGCCTGCTTGCCGGTGATGACGAGGTGGTAGTCGCGGCCCTCTAGCGTTTTGGCCAGCACCTTGGCGACCTGATACGAATCCCAGCCTGCGGTGGAGTCGCACTGCACGTGCAACGCCTTGTGCGCCCCCATCGCCAGTGCCTTGCGCAGGGCCTCCTGCGTCTTGTCCGGGCCAATGGACAGCACGGTCACTTCGCCGCCCACCTCCTCGGTGAGTTGCAGGGCGGCCTCCAGCGCGGTTTCATCCCAACTGCTGATGACCCAACTGATGCCCTCCTGCACAATTTCTCCGTCCTTGACCTTGATGTTCAAGGCGACGTCCGGTACCTGCTTGATCGGTACGATGATTTCCATCTTTTCTGGTTCCTGAGCTTGATAGTCTAAGCGAGCCGCCTGCCCGGAGGATTCCAGGCAGGCGACGACTGGGGAATCGGTCAGTTGCCGACGGAGGCTGCCGCCTTCTCGCCGACGAGCCGGTTCCGGATGTAGCGATCATGGCGGAACGGCTCGATCATGGCGGGGGTCTTGCCCGTCGCCACCATCTCGGCGGTGTTCCAGCCACTCGCGGGAGAGGCTTTGAAGCCCCAAGTCCCCCATCCGCAGTTGACGATGAAGTTCTGCACTTCGTCAATCAGCGAGATGATCGGGCTGTAGTCCGGAGTCATGTCGCAGAGTCCGGCCCACGCCCGCTGCACGGAGACGTTGTGCAGGATGGGGAAGAGTTCCAGCACATGGGCGGCGTACCCTTCCAGGAAGGAGAGGGTGGAGCGCATCCCGTAGTGCGGGTAGTGGTCAATCCCGTTGCCGCACACCAGCTCGCCGCGATCGGTTTGCGAGAGGTAGATGTGCAGGGTGGAACTGACGACGACATGGTGCAGCCACGGCTTGTAGCTCGTGGTCACGAGCGCTTGCAGCGGATGCGTGACCAGCGCGAGCTTGACGCCCACCTGCTCGCAGATCCCGGAACTCCAGCCTGCGACGCAGGAGACCAGCATGCCGCAGCTGATCTTGCCGCGATTGGTGACGACTCCCGTGACCTTGCCGTCTTCCATGATGATGTCCTCCATCTTGGTGAGCTGATGGATGTGGACTCCGGCACGGTCGCAGGCGCGGGCATAGGCCCAGACCACCGCATCGTGGCGGATGATCCCACCCGGAGGGTGGTAGAGCGCACCGTGGATGGGATAGCGCGGATGATCCGTGATGTCAATCTCCGGAAGCATCTCCTTGATCTCCTTCGGCTCCAGCACATAGCTGTCCACGCCGCAGGCCTGATTGTAGGCCGCACGGGTGGTCTGCGCCTGCATCGAGGCGGTGGAGTGCGCCAGCGTGAAGTGCCCCATCTGGCTGAACATCAGGTTGAAGTCCAAGTCCAGCGCCAAGTCCTCGTAGAGCTTGAGGGATTGGTCGTAGAACTTGATGCCTTCCTCGGTGCGGTAGTTCGAGCGCAGGATTGCCGTGTTGCGCCCGGAACCGCCGTAGCCGATGAATTTCTGCTCAAGGATGGCGACGTTGGTGATGCCGTGATTGACGGCAAGGTAGTAGGCGGTGGCCAGCCCGTGGGCGCCTCCGCCGATGATGACCACGTCGTAACTGTCCTTGAGGTCCTTGTTGTGCCACATTCGCTGGGTCATCACTTCTCCTTTTCAAAAGATACCGGAATCGTCGCCAGCCCCGCAGGCACCAGTCCGACCCCCACGCCGACATCCATCAGGCCGTCGTAGAGCGACTCCGAGAGACTGCGGGCATGGGTGATGATTTCAAGGGTTTCCGTGCGGTAGAGGGTGCAGTGGATCGTGTGGATGGTGAGTTGGATCACCGATCCGGTCCCCACCTTGTCCCGCCGCAAATCAACGGCGGTGGAGCGTTCCAGCACCTCGTCCCGTCGCGGACCTCCCAGCGCAAAGCACGCCAGTGCCCCCGTGGAGTCTGTGACCGTGCTTTTGGCCGGGTCCAGCTTCTCCAAGAGCGACTGCTCCTGCCCGGGTTGACAGAGCAGTTGGTAGTCATTCGGCGTGAGCCGCAGAGCGACCTGGTCCGGGGAACCGACGGTGCCCAACACCTCGGCCTTGGACGCGCCAGCAACCGCCTGCTCGGCGACCGCTGCGGCATCTCCCCGTGAGAGGGTGAGCTTGCCGATGTGCGACCAGTCCACGAGGACCGCGCCTTCGGCAAGTTGCTTTTGTTCGCGGGAGGCATCGCCGAAGGATTCGGCAATGTCCCAGCCTGCCACCGTGGTGGTCTTCGCGCCGTTCATCCGATAGACCCCGGAGAGGGCGCTGCGCTTCAATAAGGTTGTCATGACTTCAGCCTTTCTCCATGCGGGTCATACGAGGCGTGATCGATCACCGTTGCCTTGGAATCGACTCCTTTGCGGTTTCGGATCGTGAATCGTTGGTCGGTCTTCGCCATGCTGTCTGGCAGCCAGGCGAGGCCGATCCCCTGTCCCAGCGTGGGGCTGGTGCGGGAACTGGTGACGCGGCCAACGGCCTTGCCCTGCTCGATCACGGCCACTCCGTCTTCCGGAATCACCGCGCCCTTGTCGAGGACATACGGCACCAAGCGGTTCTCGATGCCACGATCTTTGAAATCCTTGAGGAACGCCTTGCCGAGGAAGTCGGGCTTGTCGTCCTTGATGGTGAAGCCGACTCCGGCTTCGTAGGGATTGCTGAGCGCGTCCGTGTCGGTTCCGGGGATCAAGTGCCCCTTCTCCAAGCGCAGGATGCGCTGCGTCTCCACCCCGAAGGGCCGGACGTCTTGGGATTTGCCCTCTTCGAGCAGGTGGTTCCACAGCGACTCGCCGTATTCGGCGGGGTAGTGGATCTCGTAGCCCAACTCGCCCGTGAAGCCGATGCGGAACATCACCACCGGAACTCCGGCGATCAAGCCCTCGCGGCAGGCCATGTAGGGGAAGGCTTCGTTGGAGAGGTCCACGTCGGTGAGCGGCTGCATGAACTCACGGGTTCCCGGCCCGGTCACGTTCATGGCGGCGTTTGCGCCACTGAGGTTCTTGACCTGCACGTCGCGGGGTTCGACCGTGAGCCACCACATCATCATGGACATGATCGCGTCCTGGTTCCCCGTGGTGGTCGAGAGGTAGTAGCGTCCCTCGGAGACGTGCGAAAGCGTGCCGTCCTCGAAGAGGATGCCGTCCTCGGCGATCATCACGGAGTAGCGCGTCTTGCCGACCGCAAGCTGCTTGAACTTGCCCGGCAGCAGGAAGTGCAGGAAATCCAGCGCGTCCGGTCCCGAAATCTCGATCTTTCCGAGGGTGCTGACGTCAATCATGCCGATCTTCGTGCGGACGTGCTTGACCTCCTCTTCGGGACTGAGGTAGTGATCCGGACGCTTCCACTGCCCGGCGTCGAGGAACGTCACGTCCCGATCAAGGTGCGCGTGGTGCATCGCGGTGCGGCGTACCGGACCCAAGTGCGGTGCGCGTCCGGCCAACGTCCCGAAGGTCGTGGGCATGAACGGCGGGCGCATCGTGGTCGGCATCGCCTCTTCCGGGGTTAGCCCCGTGTCAATGGCCGCCAGCCGGGCGATGGCCTCGTGGCAGCTCTTGCCCTGACACGGACCCATGCCCAAGCTGGTGTAGCGCTTGAGCGATTCCACCTGATCGTAGCCCTCGCCGATGGAAACCCGCGCTTCGTTGCGGGTGACATCCATGCACTTGCAGATGAAGTGGTTCTTGCCACCGCACTCGATGTCGGCGGGCAGGGCAGCGATGATCTCGTCCGTGCTGCGGGTCGTCGCGGGATTGGCCGCGCCTTGGGCGGCGGCTTTTCCAGCCGTGCTGCCTTCTTCCAGCAAGCGTCCGAAGGAAGCGTTGCCGTGAACCTCGCCTGCGGAGTAGATGTGTTCCGGCAGTTCGGTCACTTCCAGAATCTGACGCTCCGTGTTCCACACCGGGGTCTTGCGGCCCATCGAGAGCAGGTTGAGCGTGGGCTTGAAGCCGACGGCCATCACGAGCAGGTCGCAGTTGAAGGAGCGGGCGGTGTCGTTTTCCGTGGGGGCGCCGATGTCCACTCCGGTGACGTACCGACCTCCGCGTGCGCGGTGGACGGTGTGGCCCTTGTGGATTTCGATGCCAGCCTCGCGGGCCTGATTCTCGAAGTGCCCGGGGGTGTTGCCCGTGCGGGAGTCCACGACGGCGACCACTTTGGCTCCGGCTCCGTGGAGCATCATCGCAGTGTGGTAGCCCCCATCGTGAGTGGTCACGACCACCGCGTCCTCGCCCGGAAGCACTCCGTGGCGGGCGATGTCGCGCTCGACCGCCCGGGCGCTCATCACTCCGGGAATGTCGTTGTTCTCAAAGACGAGCAGGCGATCCGTCGCACCGGGGCAAAGCACCACCGATTCTGCGCGGATTTTGAACATGTCGTTGCCGCACTGCGCCGCCACCAGGTTGTCCTCGTAGAGCGCGAAGACGGTGGTGTTGACCATGACCTCCAGGTTCGGTGAATCCGCCAACTCCTCAATCAGCGTCTGCACCGCCTGATAGGCCGGCTGGCCGTTCAGTTCGGAAACCGGGCTTCCGGAAACCGGAGAGAGGTCGAAGAGCGCGTGTCCTCCAAGCTCGGCGCGGTTGTCAATGAGCAACACCTGCTTGCCCTCTTCCAGCGCCGCGAGCGCCGCCCCCAAACCTGCGGGGCCGCCGCCAATCACACAAACGTCCGGAAAGCGGTAGCGCTTCTCGTAGCGCCGCTTGTTGTGGCGCCCCTTGATGTCAATCTTCCCCAGTCCGGCGACCTTGCGGATTTGTGCTTCCGCGAGCGGCCACACCCACTTGGGCTTGTGGAACATCTTGTAGTAGAAGCCGTTCGGAAGCATCGGAACGGTGACCTGGTTGACTGCCGCGAGGTCGAACTCCGGAGACGGCCAGGCGTTTTGCGACTTCACCTCCATGCCCTCGTGCAGCGGAATCAGGTCCGCCCAGAGGTTCGGCTCGTCGTCCACCGTGACCATCACTTCCGGGCCATGCCCTTCGGCGTCAAACTGTCCGCGAGGACGGTGGTACTTGAAGCTGCGGCCCGTGATCTTTACCTCCTCTGCCATCAGTGCGGAGGCGATCGTGTCGGTCTCGTAGCCCGTGAGGGTCTTGCCGTTGTACTTGAAGGAAACCTTCTGGCCACGCTCCGGCAAGGTGAGGTAGCGGTGTTCTTGAATGCGTCGTGCCATCAGCCCTCCTCCCTTTCGGCCAGCACCTGCGGGAGGTCCTTGTACCAAAAGCTGCGGTGGTCGGTGTTGTTCACGGTGTCTCGCTCCACGAGAAACCAGCTCTGGCAGCCACCTCGGTGGTACCACCACTCGATCTGCTTGCCCCAGCGGTTGCGGCGCAGATACACATACTCAGCCCACTCGCGGAAGTCGTCGTCCTGCGAGGGTCGCTCCAGCAATTCACTTCTGAAGGCGAACTCGCCAACGGCGCGCTTGCCGCAGTTCGGGCAGCTCAGTTGAAAACTCATCGCTCTCTCTCTTTAAGCGGGTTTAGGTGGGTTCGGCGAACCTTCACCTTTCCGGGCCGCTCCCCGCTCTGACAAACTCAGGCGGGGATTCGCACCTCCACGGCCCCTCCCCAAGCCCCGGCGGAGCTTGGGGAAAACGGTGCCCTCCTCCAACGGCCTAGCCGTTAACGGAGAAGCTGCTGTTGGGGTTAATCTCGCGCTTGCGGGAATAGAAGCCCATGTTGAGGGTCAGGCCCGTGTAAACGGTCTTGACCTGCACAGGATCCTTGTCGTGATCCTGCCCCCCCTCGCACGCCACGATCAACTCGGCCATGCCATGCGCAGCCACCGAGGCGTTCTTGAACTGGTTGCCGCTCGAACCGATGGCCATGTAGTAGCCCTTGAGGCACGACTTGTCGTAAAGCGGAATCCAGTCGTCGGAAACGTCGTACAGGTCCACGACCCCACGAGTACGGGACGGGATTTCCAGATCCGGAATGCGGCGGGCGCAGCGATAGACCTGCGCCTTCCATTGCGGTTCCGTGATCTGGTTGTTGTAGTTGTCCGGGTCGTCAATCCACTCCTGCGGATCACACTCAGGATCCTCACTGCCAATCAGAATGGTGTTGCCGGTTTCCGGACGGAAGTAGATGGCATTGTCGCCATCCGAGGTGTGCATGCCGTCCTGCTCGAAGTTGAAGCCCTTCGGCGAGGGGACATGGTGGACTTCGTGGCGCAGCGCCTTGGTCTTGATGTTCATGTCATCCTCGACCCCGGCCATGTGGTTGATGACGAAGGAGTGCGGCCCGGCGACGTTGATCACGATGGGTGCGTCAATCTGCTCGCCCGTGCTGAGCGTGACGCCCTGCACCTGTCCGTTTTCCTGACGGATGGCCGTGATCTCGCTGTTGAAGAGGAACTCGCCGCCCTTGGCTTCCGCAGCGACTTGCAGGTTGTGCGAGGCAAGCTGCGGATCGCTGACGTATCCGGAGCCGGGCGTGTACACCGCGCCCTCGATCTTTTCGCCCGTCTTGTCAAAAAAGTGATCGTCCTCATCGGGGCGGGTGGTGCCGCCGTACTGGTCGTGACCGTAGATCGGCATGCGCTGCTTGAGCGTGTCCAGATCCCAGATTTCGTACTCGATGCCGATTTCCTTGAAATACTTGAGGGATTTCTTGCTGTGGTCTGCGCCTTGGAGCATGAACATGCACGAGCCGGTCTTCATGTACTTCGCCATGCCGCGCTCGTCCTTGACCTCCAGGTAATCCTCCCAGTTGTCCCAGTAAAAGAAGCCCTCGTAGGCCATCGCCACGCCGTCCCAAGTGGAGTAGTGCGCCCGGACGATCGCGCACGAGTTGCTCGTGGAGCCGTATCCGGAGGCAGGCAGCTTGTCAATGTTGAGGGTTTTGTAACCGCGTTTTGCCAGCTCAAAGGCGATGTTCGAGCCGATCACTCCGGCGCCGACGATGACCGCGTCTGCTGTGCGAGGCATTGCTTCTCCTTTCTTTCGTTCTTAGAGGTTTACGATACGGGAACCGTGACGAGTTGGAAGTTGTGTCCGGTCGCCTGAAAAAAACGCTCCATGTCCTGTCTCGGCACCCGCAGGGTGCTGGTGTTCTGGAGCGGGTGACAGAGCAGTGCTTCCTCCTGCCAAAGGTCTTTGTCAATCAGCACCTCCACCTGCCCGTCCGGGTCGTTGTAGAGGGCGAGCAGGCTCACCGAGCCGGGTTCGATGCCCAGATGCTTTTTCAGCCGATCTGCCGAGCCGAAGCTCAACTTGCTGGACTCGGCGACCTCCGAGACACGCTTGAGGTCCACCCGCTTGTCCTGCTCCACTGTGAGCAGGATGTGGCGCGTGCCCTTCTTGTCGCGCAAAAACAGGTTCTTGGTCTTGCCTCCGGAAATCTCCGGAACCAGTTCCTTGGACTCCTCGACCGTGTAAACCGGCGGGTGGTCGTGGCGGTCGTAGGCCACGCCGTGGGTGTCGAGGAATTCGTAAAGATCGGTCACGGGTCGTGTGCGAGTGGTTCAGTCAAGAAGGATTTCCGAGGGAAACTCCGGGGCGATTGCTGACCGGACTCATCATAAGCGTCCCCCACTCATTCAACTCGATCTTGTATGGAAGATTTAACAAACTTGGAGCCGCACACGCTTCTTCCCAATTCATATTTTCCCCTGTTCAAAAAATTATCCGGTGTCTGCCTGCCAACTGACCTCGACCTCAACGTAGTCCACCACCCCTTGGATGGGAACCGAAGGCTTGCGCACCCGAACCGTGACCGAACCGATCAGCGGGTGCTGTCGTACCTCCTCCACCAGCCGATCCGCAAGGGTCTCGATGAGGTCGAATTTCTCGCGCTCCGCGAGCCGTGAAGCCAAACGGTTCAGGTTAACATAAGAGACCGTTGATTGCAAGTCATCCCGCCACGGCTGCGGAGGGTTGGAGAGCGTGAATTCGATGTCGATTTCAAAGCGCTGGCCGAGGGTCTTTTCCTCCGGATGAACCCCGTGGTACGCATAGACCACGAGGTTCTGCAGCCGGGTGGTGTAGGTCTTCGACCCCATGCTCAGGAGAGTCCGGTGATGCGCCCGTTTTCGTCAATGTCGATCAGGTTCACCGCCGACTGCTTGGGCATTCCGGGCATCAGCATCATCTTGCCTGTGATGGCGATGATGAACCCGGCTCCGTTGGAGACCTTGACCTCCCGGACTTGAAGCCGCCAGCCGCGAGGGGCGTTGCGCTTTTTCGGGTCATCCGAGATGGAGGACTGGGTTTTCGCCATGCAGATCGGCCACCCGCTCAGGTCGTTCTGCTCCAGGCGGGCGATGGCCTCCTCGGCTTCCGGGGTGAAGTCCACCCCGTCGGCGCGGTACACCTCGCGGGCGAGCGTCTCGATGCGCGACTTGATCGGATCCTTGAGGTCGTAGAGGGAAACGCGCTGTCCGTCGTTGCCGTCGGCGAGCGCCTTGACCTTCTGGGCGAGTTCGATGCCGCCGTCGCCGCCACGGGCGACCACCTCGCTGAGGGCACAGTCAATGCCCATGTTGGCGCAGAACTCCTTGACCGCGTCCAGTTCTGCCGGGGTGTCGGTGGGGAAGCGGTTGACCGCGATGACCACCGGAATCCCGTACTTCTGGATGTTCTCGGCATGGGTGCGCAGGTTGGCACAGCCCGTGCGCACGGCCTCCACGTTTTCGGTGCCAAGGTCTTCCTTCTCGATCCCGCCGTGGTACTTGAGGGCGCGCACGGTGGCGACGAGGACTCCCGCGCTGGGCGTGAGGTCCGCCTGACGGCACTTGATGTGGAGGAACTTTTCGGCCCCAAGGTCTGCCGCAAAGCCGGCCTCGGTGATGACGTAGGGGGCGAGCTTGAGCGAAAGCCGCGTGGCCCGCACGCTGTTGCAGCCGTGGGCGATGTTGCCAAACGGCCCGCAGTGGATGAAGACGGGCGTGTGTTCGGTGGTCTGCACGAGGTTTGGCTGGAGCGCGTCCTTGAGGATCACGCACATGGAGCCGACGCAGTTGAGTTCGCGGGCAAAGACGGGCTTGTTGCTGCGGTTATAGGCGACCACGATGCGCCCAATGCGCTCCCGGAGGTCCGCCATGTCCTTGGCGAGCGCCATGATCGTCATGATCTCGGAGGCGGCCACGATGTCAAACCCGGTCTTGTGCGGGAAGCCGTCGAACTTCGACCCCTGCCCGATCTCGCAGTTGCGGAGCTGTCGGTCGCAGAGGTCAATCGTGCGACGCCAGGTGATCTTTTCCGGATCAATGTCGAGGGGATTGTCGAAGTGGATCGAGTTGTCCATCACGGAGGAGAGCAGGTTGTGCGCGGTGGCGATGGCGTGGAGGTCTCCGGTGAAGTGCATGTTGATGTCCTCCATCGGCAGCACCTGCGAGTAGCCCCCGCCGGCGGCCCCGCCCTTGATCCCGAAGGTCGGCCCCATGCTCGGTTCGCGCAAGGCCAGCGAGTGCTTGACGCCCAGCTTGCCAAACGCCTGGGCGAGTCCGATGGAGGTGCAGGTCTTGCCTTCGCCCGCCGGGGTGGGGGAGATGGCGGTGACGAGGATGAGCTTGCCATCCGGCCCATCCTTCACACGCTGCCAAACGTTGTCGCTGACCTTGGCCTTGTACTTGCCATAGAGTTCAAGGTCGTCCTCGCCGAGTCCGAGCGCCGGGGCAATTTCTGTGATCGGCTTCATGGTGGCCCCTTGCGAGATTTCGATGTCGCTCGGGATTTTCGGAAGGTCGGTGTAGCTCGTTGATGCTGCCATTTTAATCTTTCCTCAGTTTAGCTCAGTTAGCATTGCGGGTTTGACGGCCAAGCCAGCCAAGGCCGTTGCTTGTGGTGGGCGGTTCATTCGCCAGCGATTCAGCGGGGAATGGGGCGGCGGGGGCACGCCGGACCCCTCTGTTGCACAGGGAATTTGCCGAGACCACTAAAACACCGCCAATAGAATAACACATTCCACCCCTGTTTGGGTAGTTCTTCGTGCGGTCGGGGGGGCAGGGGTGGCTTTGGGGATCAGGCGCGGGCGCGGCGGCGGCGGCGTTCTCCACGTCCGGAGGTGATCTCGGCAACAGGCTGCCGGAACTTCTTGATCCAGCGGGCACAGTTCGGGTCGTGCCCCATCATCATGTCCGCGCCCAAGACCGCCTCCATCACGGAATCGTGCAACGGGTTGGTGATCGCGGAAGTCATCCCGGCGGCAATCGCCATCGTCAGAAACGCCGAGTTGACACCGTTGCGGTTGGGGAGTCCGAAGCTGACATTGGAAGCACCACAGGTGGTGTTCACCTTGAGTTCGTCGCGGAGCCGCTTCACGAGCGCCATCACCTGTCGGCCTGCGGTGTTGATTGCACCAATGGGCATCACGAGCGGGTCCACCACGATGTCCGAATGCGGAATGCCATAATCCGCCGCCCGCTCCACGATCTTCTTGGCCACCGCAAAGCGCACGTCCGGATCCTCGGAAATCCCGGTTTCGTCGTTGGAAATGGCCACCACCGCGCAGCCGTACTTCTTGACGAGCGGCAGCACGGATTCCAGGCGTTCCTCCTCTCCGGTGACGGAGTTGAGCAGCGCCTTGCCCTGATAAACCTCCAGCCCGGCCTCAAGCGCGGCGACGATGGAGGAGTCGATCGAGAGCGGCACGTCCGTGAGCGACTGCACGAGCTGAATGGTTTCGGCAAGGATTCTGGGTTCGTCCGCAAGCGGGATTCCGGCGTTCACGTCCAGCATGTGGGCGCCTGCCGCCACCTGTGCCAGCGCGTCCTGTTCGACGCGGGAGTAGTCGCCTGCCGCCATTTCCTGCGCGAGCAGCTTGCGGCCTGTTGGGTTGATGCGCTCGCCGATGATGACGAAGGGGTGCTCGAAGCCGAGGGCGACTTCCTTGGTGGCGGAACTGATGATCGTGTCAGTCATTGTGTCTGGGTACTCTTTGGTGAGGTGTTGTTTGTTGTTTGAGTCAGGTTTCCGGGGTCAGCCCCTTGGCCTTGACGTAGCGTTTGAGCTCGTCGTCGCTGAATTGTGATTCAAGAGCTTGCGCCCGCGTGTTGGCTTCTGTTTCCAAATCCGGTCCGCAGTCTTCGTAAGCCCGCCGCCAGTCGTCGAGGTACTGCTCGCTGCCCTGACGTCCGGCCCGCATGGCGGCCTTGTCAATGGCTTCCTGAAAGCGCTCGGAGAGTTTGACCTTCGCGCTTTTGCGGCCTTGCTTGGCGAGGACTTGCGAGGGGATGTCCCGCCAGTAAATCGTGATCAACTGAGGCATGACGCGGCTTGAGGATTGAGGGCCGAAAGATTGGCGGCGAACCCGTCCAGTCCGGTCAGCCGCTGTTCGTAGGCCAGCCCCAGCCGCTCGGCGGCCTCTTGCGCCTGCCGTTCCAGTTCCGGATCGGGCAATTGCGTGAGGTACACGAGCCGCTGGTAGTGGCCAAAGTACATGTCCCGGAGCTGCGGATGGCGGTCCAGTCCCAACTCCTTGATGATGAGCTTGTCAAAGTGGCGGACAAGGAAATCGGTGAGAAAGAAGGTTCCGAGTTCCTCGTCCATCAATTGTGCAAACGCTGCGGTTCCAGAGAAGAACTCGTAGCAGTGCGCACCCGGAAGCCGCTCCACTCCGTGCCTGGCCAGCACGGCATCGAGTTGGCCTCCGGAACCACAATCCCCGTAGGCGACGAAGCAGGCGGTGTAGTGCTTCCGCCAATCCGCCAGCCTGCGGTCAATTTCCGGAGCAATGCGCTCCGGGTGGTTGTGCCAGTCCGCCGGGAGGTAGCGGACCTGGAGGTGCGTCCACCCGTTGTTGCGGATGAGCCAGGCGATTTCCTTCGCCAAGGCCCCGCAGGCCAGCAGCAGGGTGGTGCGGGCCATCAGGCGGCCACGGCGATGGGTTGTTCCGCTCTCGCGGCGCGATGGGCGGTGATCAGCTCCTTCGCAGTCTCCACGGCCACGGCGGCATCGCGGCAGTAGGCATCCGCGCCCACGGCCTTGCCGAACTCCTCGTTGAGCGGCGCGCCCCCCACCAGCACGATGTAGTCGTCCCGGATGCCCTGCTTCTCCATCTCCTCAACGACCACCTTCATGTAGGGCATGGTGGTGGTGAGCAGGGCGGACATGCCGATGATGTCCGGCTTGTGCTTCTCAAGGGCTTCGAGGTAGTTCTCCACCGGATTGTTGATGCCGAGGTCGAAGACCTCCATCCCCGCGCCTTCCCACATCATGGTGACAAGGTTCTTGCCGATGTCGTGGATGTCGCCCTTGACGGTGCCGATCACCGCCGTGCCGATCGGCGGTGCGCCGGTTTCGGCGAGCAGGGGTCGCAGGATGGTCATGCCCCCCTTCATCGCGTTGGCGGCGAGCAACACTTCCGGGACGAACAGGATGCCGTCGCGGAAATCAATGCCCACAATCGTCATGCCCGCGACCAGCGCCTCGTTCATGACCTTCACCGGACCCCACCCGCGCTCCAGCAGGATGTTCGTGCCCTCCTCGATCTCTTCCTTCAGTCCGTCGTACAGATCGTCGTGCATCTGCTGGACAAGCTCGTCGTCCGGCAAGGACGCAAGATCCAGTTCCTCTTCCTCGTGCAGTTCTTCGTTTGACATAACCACCCCCTGATTGGTGTGTTTAGAAAAACCCGAGCGTCAGACGTTCGAGTCGGGAAATTCGGCCTTGCGCCGAGCAATGAACTCCTGAAGAGCCTCATCCACCCCCGGATCAATCGGCGGGGGTTCGTAGCTTTGCAGCATCCGCTTCCAAAGCGTGTTGGCCCGCTGTGCGTGATCGAGCGAGCCGTCCGCCTCCCACTGCTCAAAGCTGTTGTTGTCGGCAACAGTCGAGCGGAAGAACGCGGATTCAAAGTTCGCCTGCGTGTGATCGCAGCCGAGGTAGTGCGCTCCCGGACCCACCTCGCGGATCGCGTCGAGCGCCAGTCCGTTTTCGGAGAGGTCCACGCCCTTGAGGAAGGCATGGATCATCCCGGATTGGTCGGCGTCCATGATGAACTTCTCGTAGCCCATCACGAGGCCGCCTTCCAGCCAGCCGGCGGTGTGGAGCATGAAGTTGACTCCGGCGAGCATGGCGTGCTGGAGCGTGTTCGCGGCTTCGTAGGCGGCTTGTGCGTCTGGAATCTTGCCGCCGCACAGCCCTCCGCCGCTGCGGAAGGGGACGCCGAGCCGACGCGCCAGTGCGCCGATGACGTACAGCACGAGCTGCGGTTCGGGAGTCCCGAAGGTCGGTGCGCCCGACTGCATGGACATCGAGCTGGAGAAGGTGCCGAAGACTACGGGTGCCCCCGGCTTGACCAGTTGGGCGAAGGCCATTCCGGACAGCGCCTCGGCGTAAAGCTGGGCACAGGTCGCGGCGACCGTCACGGGAGACATTGCCCCGGCGATGCAGAAGGGCGAGATCACGCAGGCTTGATTGTTGCGGGCATAGACCTTGAGCGCTCCCAGCATGGTCGCATCCCAGACGAGCGGAGAGTTCGCGTTGATCAGACTCGTCATCACCGTGTTCTGCTGGATGAACTCCTCACCGAAGAGGATTTTCGCCATGTCCACCGAGTCCTGCGCGCGCTCCGGGGCCGTGACGGACCCCATGAAGGGCTTGTCGCTGTAGCGCATGTGCGTGTACACCATGTCGAAGTGCCGCTTGTTCACAGGCAGGTCCACCGGTTCGCAAACCGTGCCTCCGGAGTGGTGCAGGTAGGGACTCAAGTAGGCGAGCTTGACGAAGTTGCGGAAGTCCTCGATGTTCGCGTAGCGTCGTCCGTCGTCAAGATTGCGCACAAAGGGCGGGCCATAGGCCGGGACCAGCACGGTGTGCTTGCCGCCGATTTGCACGTTGCGCTCCGGATTGCGGGCGTGTTGGGTGTATTCGCGGGGGGCGCTGGCCTGAATGAGCTGCTTGCAAAGTCCCTTGGGAAAGCGGACCCGCTCGTCGTCAACATCGGCCCCGGCCTCCTTCCAGAGTGCAAGAGCTTCGGCATCGCCCCGGAACTCCACCCCAACTTCCTGCAAGATGGTTTCGGCGTGGGCTTCGATGACCGCCAGCCCCTCCTCGCCCAGCACCTCGAAGCAGGGAACGTTGCGGGTGATGTAAGGCACGGTGGGCACTTTGCCCTCGATGCGGATGGCGCGGCGGGCTTCGCGGCCTCCCCCTCGTTTGCGTTGCGTTCGTTCAGACATGGCGGGTTTCAGGCGGTAGGGACGGGTTTCAAACCTGCCCCTACGGTTGCGGTGAGGTCATGGACGAAGCGGACCTTGAGGCTGAAGGGTCGCTCTAGTAGTAAATGCTGCTGTTGCTCTTCCTGATGCAGTTCGGAGAGCATGTGCAGGTCGGTGATGGTCCGGGCGGGGGAGACCAGTTCAGTGGGCACCGGAGTTGCGCCAAACCCGAAGCGGTCCTGTCGGCGCTTGAGCCAGACCGTCCGCAACCCAAGCTGAGTCGCCGGGATCAGGTCGTGGAACTGGCTCTGGGCGACGTGCAGCACTTGGTGGCGCTCGATGCCCCGCGCTTCCAGCTTGGCGAGCATGTGCTGGAACACCCGCAGGTCCGGTTTGTTGCAGCCCACCTCGTCGCAGGTGCTGTGCAGGTCAAAGGGGTCGCCGAGCGTTTGGTTCATGAGCCGGAAGAATTCGGAGTCCGCATTGGTAACGGCGACCAGCAGAAAATGCTTGCGGAGTTCTTGAAGCGCGGACACGGAATCTGCAAACGCAGGCCAGTGCTGCACCGACTGCATGAACTCCTCGCCGTCGGCCTCGCGGGGCGTGAGTCCGCAGCTTTCGGCGATTTCGCGGTACACCACCGGAAGGATGCGCGTGAAGGAGATCTGCGGCAGCAGGTTCAGGTACTTCTCCTCGGCCTGCGCAAACGCCTCCAGCAGGGTGGAGTCGGAAATCTCAAGGTGGTGCCGCACCAGGTGGGGGCGGAACCAGTTGAGAATGCCGGATTCAATGTCGATCAGTGTGCCGCCGACATCGAAGGTGAGCGCCTTGAAATCCGAGAGGCGCAAGGGTTTGTCCATCATGCGGGTGCAGTTGCGCTTGTTGCGTCCGAGGGTTGGGAGGAAGGGGGAACCACCGAAAGCTCGGTCTTGCCCATGCGTTCACGAGGAAGCTTGACCGGGAACTCCCGGCGGATTTGCTCGTCAATTGCTTCGCTGATGTGGCCGGGGTAGTGGTTGGCGAGGAGCGTGCGGGTGTACTCGCGTGCCCGCTCGGTCATCTCCGACGCACCCTGGTCAAGCCAGTTGTTGACGCTCTCGCGGTCTCCGACTTCCGGGTAGAGGTAATCGGTCTGCATGCGGCTCAGGGTTTGTTCGTGCCCAAGGTAGTGTCCCGGACCTGTGAGGCAGACATCGCGGATCGGTTCAAGGCCCAGCGTCTCATCCGTGACCTCGATGCCCCGCACGGTGCGGTTGATCGCGCCGAGCATGTCGTTGTCAATCACGTAGCTTTCCGGACAGCAGCCCAGCAGACTGGCGTGCATCCCGGCGGATTCGTAAATCAGGTGCGCTCCGGAGTGCGCCGCAAGCGTGACGGTGTAGCCCTTTTCGTAACCGGATTGCGCGTCTGGAATTTTGGAATCGGTCATGCCCGCAGCGACTCCGGTGGGGAGGTCGTAGAACTGCCCCATCTGGGCGCATCCGGCCATCAGCACGGCCTGCTCGCCGCTGCCTCCGCTCATCGCGCCCGTGCGCAAGTCAGAGATGAAGGGCCACGTTCCGAAAATCGCCGGAGCGCCTTTTTTAAGGGCATTGACATAAACGAATCCGGCCAGCACCTCGGCCACCGCCTGCACCACCGTCCGGGCCAGTGCGGCAGGCGCCGTGGCCCCGGCTTGTCCGGCGGAAAGCAGCAAAATCGGCATGCCGCCACGCACCCCCGCTTCCAGACAGCGGCAGGCGTCCTCGGCAAACTTGAGCGGCGGCACCACAAAGCAGTTGGACATGCTCACGAACGGACGTGCTCGCCACGCCGCCTCGCCCCCGGAAACGAGGTGCAGCATCTTCAGCGCCTCCTCCACATGCTCCGGCTTCACGAAGCTCGTGCCCACATGCTTGCGGGTTCCGGAAATGCAGGCATAGCAGGTGTTCAGGTCCAGTTCGCGGGAGCGAGCCAGATCCCGGCAGACGATGGGGCGCTGGAAGAAGTGGATGTGCTCCATGCGGTCGCAAATCCGGGCGATGTCGTAGAGGTCGGCCAAGGTCGAATCGCGGTATTCGCGGGTTTCCGAATCCACGATGTGAACTGCCGCGCCTGCCGTGCCGAAGTGAACCTTCTTGCCCTGAAGCTGGAGGTCGTGC
Source organism: uncultured Pseudomonadota bacterium (assembly GCA_964597275.1). GTDB lineage: Bacteria > SAR324 > SAR324 > SAR324 > NAC60-12 > UBA8110. Next base: position 37,040 of record CAZQXS010000015.1, read on the forward strand.
TCCGGAGTCATCCCATGCAGCGTGAGGTTGCGGGCGGCGTTGGCGATGGTGTCCTCCACCAGCGAGCGCGGAAAGCAGAGCCGTCCCTCGCTGGAGACAAACGCGCCTGCGGCGGTGCAGGCTTCCACGCACGACGGCAGCGAATCCGCCATGCCGATGGTCTCCAAGGTGCGTAGCACCGCATCATGAACGCGGGGGATGTCGCTTTCATTGAGCGGGGCGTAGCGTCCCCCCTGCTCTCCGGGGTGGACGGGTTTCATGTTTTCTGGAAGCGCGGCGGCGCGTTTGGCCCGTCGGGCCTCGCGTCCTCCCATGCGTCCGCTGGATTCTCGTCCCATCAGGTGTCTCGCGTGGTGGTTAAATGTCTTGGAGTCGCTTGTTTTTCGGGTCATACGCACACTCGCCCAGCACCGTTGCCGTGCGTCGCTCGCCCAATACGTCAAGGCCGAACCGGCTTCCGGGGGCGGCAAAGCGCGGCTCGACGTAAGCAAACAGCAGGCTCTTGCCCACCGTGTGTCCGAAGGCACCGCTGGTGGTCACGCCCATGATGCGCTCGTCGTCTAGGCAGGGTTCGTTGCCCAAGCATTCAGCATCGTCTGCGTCCATTTCCGCGTACACCAGCTCCATCGTGTGCCCCAGCAATTTGCGGGACTGCACCACGTCGCGTCCGATGAAGGGCTTGGAGAAGTCAACAAAGCGCTCCAATCGTGCTTCGATGGGGGTGATCTCCGTGGTCAGTTCGGAACTCCAGCCCTTGTACGCCTTTTCCATGCGCAGGGAGTTGACCGCATAGGCACCGAAGTTGGCAATGCCGAATTCCTGTCCGGCCTCCATCAGCGCGTCGTACAGTGTTTCCATTTGGGCCATCGGGTGGTGCAGTTCCCAGCCGAGTTCGCCCACATAGGAAACGCGCAACGCCCGCACCGGAACTCCGGCGACCGTGATTTCCTGCCCGGTCAACCACGGGAACGCCGCATTGCCCAAGTCAGTGTCTGTGAGTTTGGCCAGCACGTCGCGGGAGCACGGACCAGCGAGCGCCAGCATTCCGTAGTCGTCCGTGACGTTGCTGACAGTCACGTCTTCGCTTTCGGCAATGTGCTGCGTGAGCCAGTCGAGGTCGTGGGTCTCGGCCACCGCTGAAGACAGGAGGTAGAAGCGGTTTTCGTCCAACCGAGTCACGGTGGCTTCGGACTCGATGCCGCCGAGTTCCGTGAGCATGTGGACCAGTGCCACGCCTCCGGAACGCTTGGGAATGCGGTTGGCGCAGAGTCGGCTGAGGAAGGCTTCGGCAGCATTCCCGGACACGTCGTACTTGGCGAAGCTGGAGAGGTCCAGCAGGCCCACGCGCTCGCGCACCGCCCTGCATTCGTCGGCAACGGCGGCGAAGGTGTTGGTGCGGCGGAAGCTGTAGTTTTCGCCCTCGCCCGTGGCATCGAACCATTTGGGTCGCTCCCAGCCAAAGGCTTCCGCATACACCGCCCCCTGCGCCTTGAGTTTTTCGTAAATCGGGGTGGTGCGCACCGGACGGCCTGCGTCCCGGAATTCGCCCGGAGGCCGGCACTGGTACATCTGCTCGTACTCGTCCAGGCACTTGTCGAGTTCGTACTTGCCCAGCGACCAGTCGCCGTAGCGGCGCGGGTCCATCTCCCGGACGTTGATTTCGGTCTGGCCATAGACCATCCACTGCGCGAGGTACTTGCCCGCTCCCGGACCTTGGGTGATGCCAATGCTTGCGGCGCAGCACATCCAGTGGTTCCGAAGCCCCGGAGCGGGGCCGAGCAAAAAGCCGCCGTCGGGTGTGTGCGTGATCGGGCCGCTGACGACCTTGCGGATTCCGGCAGTCTCGAACACGGGGATGCGCTCGGCGACTTTTTCCAGATGCGGCTCCAGCCGTTCGAGTTCCGGGGGCAAGAGCGCGTTGTCGAAGCTCCAGTCAATGCCGTCCAGCCCCCATGCGGCGGGCTGCATCTCATACGGGCCGATCACCAAGCCCTGCTGCTCCTGGCGGTAGTAGCACGAAGCACGAGGGTCGCGCACCACAGGAAGTTCCTTTGCGAGCGCGGCGACTTCCGGGATCGGTTCCGTGATCAGGTACTGGTGGACCATGTTGACCATCGGCACGTCCAGACCGACCATCGCCGCGACCTGCTTGCAGAAGGAGCCAGCGGCGTTGACCACATGCTCGCAGGTGATCGTGCCTTGCTCGGTGACGACCTCCCACTCGCCGCCCGCCGTTTGCCGGATGTCCGTGACGCGATTGTTGCGGTAGATTTCCGCGCCCCGGCTCTTGGCTCCGGCGGCCATTGCGTTGGTGATCCCGCTGGGATCGGTGTGTCCGTCCATCGGCGTGTAGGCACCGAGCAGCACGTCGTCCGTGTTGAGTAGCGGATGGATTTTCCGGATCTCATCCGGGCCGATCAGGTGGCACTCCGAGCCGACCTGCCGCAGCACTCCCTCAACGTAGTGGAACCAGTCCACCTCGTCTTGATTGAGGGCGAGCCGGATCGAGCCGCAGCCGTGCCAGCCGGGATCAACTCCCGTTTCGGCTTCCAGTTTCCGGAACAACTCCGGGCTGTAGTTGTGGACCTTCGCCATGTTGAGGCTGCCGATGAAGTGCGTGATCAGCCCCGCTGCGTGCCACGTCGAGCCGGAAGTCAGTTCGCCCTTCTCAACCAGCACCACATCACGCCAGCCCTCCTTGGTGAGGTGATAGAGCAGCCCCGCGCCCATTGCGCCGCCGCCGATGATCACCACTCGTGCATGTGTCTTCATTTTGGTTTATTTGGCTTCAATCCTAACCTGTGTGGCCGAACCCAAACTCAGAAATCCGCATGGTTTCGCAACGTCCATTGTCTTCATGCCGCCCGTCTGCGGGAGCGTCGCCGTTCCCGGCCTTCCGCCGCCTCGGCCTGAACGATTTTCGGCGGAGGCAGTTTGACGTGTTTGGACAGTTCCGGGAAGGTGTCGGATTTGTGGGGAAGCGCCATCGCCTCGACGAAATGCTCCTGAAAGCTCGGCTCCACGGCAGTCTCGATCTTCTCCACCCAGCGCACCACGTCCTCGATTTCCTTGCGGGACTCGTGGTTGAGCAGAGCGATGCGCGCGCCTGTGCCTGCGGCGTTGCCTGCGGAACTGACCTCCACAAGGTCGCAGTCCGGGACCAGCCCCAACACCATCGCGTACTTGACGTCAATGTGGCTGCCAAAGGCGCCGGCCAGCCGGATGCGGTCCACCCGCTCCACGCCCATGCGGTCCATCAGCAACCGGATGCCTGCGTAGAGCGCGGCCTTGGCCAATTGAATCGCCCGGATGTCATTTTGCGTGATGCGGATGGACTGCGCCCCCTCGTGCAAGACGTAGGTGAAGGTGCGCCCGTCCTCGATCACGCGAGGCGATTTTTTCCGAAGGGAACCGTCCACCACGCCATCTTGGCTGATGACTCCGGCGAGGTAGAGTTCGGCAACGACCTCGATGATCCCGGAGCCGCAAATGCCCGTGACCCCAAGGCGGCGGGTTTCCTCGGAAAATTCGGGGTCGTCGGACCAGAGGTCGCAGCCAATCACCTTGAAGCGCGGCTCCAGCGTTTCCGGGTTGATGCGCACACGCTCAATCGCGCCCGGAGCCGCCCGTTGTCCGCAAGAAATCTGTGCCCCCTCGAACGCAGGTCCGGTGGGGCTGGACGCGGCCAGCAGGCGGTCGCAGTTGCCCAAGACGATCTCCGCGTTGGTGCCCACGTCCACGAGCAGGGTCATGGCCTCGCGCTGGTGCGGGGCTTCGGCGAGGATCATGGCGGCGGTGTCGGCGCCAACATGTCCGGCGATGCACGGCAACACATAGCAGCGGGCGTTCGGGTGCAGCACCAAGTCCATGTCCTTGGCACGGGTGCGCACCCCCAGATCCGTGGCCAGCGCGAAGGGCGCTCCGCCCAATTCGATGGGGTTGATGCCCAAGAGCAGGTGGTGCATGACCGGGTTGCCCACGAACACGACCTCGATCACGTCCTCCAAATCGCGGCTGGCTTGGGTGGTCACTTCTTCGGCGAGTTCGTTGATGGCGTTGCGCACCGCGCTGGTCATCTCCACCTCGCCCCCCGGGTGCATCATCACATAGGAGACGCGGCTCATGAGGTCTTCGCCAAAGCGAATCTGCGGATTCATGATGCCCGCCGAGGCCAGCACCTGCCCGGAAGTGAGATTGCAGAGGTGCGCGGCAATCGTGGTGGACCCCACGTCCACGGCCAGTCCGCAGAGCGATTCCTTGAATCCGGGAAAGACGCCGACGACCTGCCCGAGGTAATCCACCGCGACAGTGACGGCCCAGTTGCCCTCACGAAGTTTCTGCTGGAGCGATTGCAGGATGCTCAACTCGAAGCGCAAATCCGTGAGCAACCATTCGCGCTCCAAGGCGTTGCGCAAGCGTCGCAGGTCTCCGGAAGGATCGTGCATGTTCGGCTCCCAGACCTCGACATAGTGCAGATGCACGGGGGGCACGACCTGAATGTCGAAGGCATCCGCGTCCTTGCGCACGATCTGGCGGTGCATCTGACTGTCGGCGGGCACGTCAATCACGCAATCCCCCAAGAGCTTGGCGGCGCAACTCAGGCGGCGTCCGTCCTTGAGGTTCTTGCGGCGCTTGGCGTAGCGCTCTTCCACCTCGCCGAATTCCGAGAGGTTTTCCGTCTGTGACTCAATCCCGTGCTTGGCGAAGGAGCCTTCCGCCTGCACAATCTGGCAGCGTCCGCAGATGCCGCGTCCGCCGCACACCGAGTCAATGTCCACCCCCAGCGAGCGGGCGGCTTGCAGCACCGGAGTGCCCAGCGGAAAATGCCCGCGCTTGCCCGCAGGCAAGAAGACGATGCGGGCGAGTTCCGCTTGCGGAGTTGGGCCGGAATTCAGCATGGACGGAAGCTGGGAATCAGGCGTGGGCGCGATGTCGCTCTTCGAGCCACACGGTGGCCTTGTCCAGACCGCCGAAGGGGAAGAGATGCAGTTGGTCGTGTCCCCGGAGGGCGTTCACCAGCTTGTCCGGCTTGTTCACAAAGAGCAGCTTGGTGAGGTGCAGCCCCTGCTTGCGCAGCACAGTGGCCGAGGCTTTCACGCCACAGAGCGAGGCGTAGCGCATCAGCGTCCTCATGGTCGCGGGTCCGGGAACCCCGATGTGGATCGGCTCGGTGACGCCCAACTCGCGCAAGCCTGCGATCCATTTGTTCACCGCGTCGGAATCGAAGCACCATTGCGTGACCACCCGGAAGCGGTAGCCGCGCCCCCGGCCCCACGTCAGCTTGTCGAGCAGGCTTTGCTCGGAATGCGGGTCGTCCGGGTTGCCCTCTGGGTGCCCGGCAAGGTCGAGGTCGAGCAGCCCGTGCTTCTCAAAGAGTCCGGTCTGGAGCAGTTCCAAGACGGAGGTGAACTCGCCTGCGGGTTCTGGAATTCCGCCGCCAATCAGCAAGGCCCGCTCCACCCCGAACTCCTTGAACTGAAGGAGCAGTTGCTCCAGCGAGTCGGCATCCGGAATGCTGCGGGCGGCGATGTGCGGAATCGAGCTGCGTCCAAGCTCGTGGACGGTGCGCACGGCGGCCACCATCTCGGCCCGCGGCGTGCCGGGAATCATGGTGATGTAGATTTCACGAATGTGCTCCGGGAGGTCACGGACGGATTCGGCGTGCTTGGGGAGGATTTCAAGGGACCAGTCGGTGCAGGGAGCCACGGCTTCGTGCAGGAAGGGGTCGGGAATGGAAAGGGCTTCGGCGATCACGTTTTGGAGTCCTTTTTAGGAGTGTGGAAAAAACACGATTCAGGAACCTTTTGCATTCATGGTGCCACTGTTTAAGTATTTGAAATTATTAAAATAAAATTAATTATATACCAAAACGAGAACTCCGGGTTCCCCTTCTGGAAAACCGGAACTGTGAAAGCATCGAGTCGAGGGAGAGAAAGCGGTGAGAGTTTGGAGGAGGACGTTAAAAAATTAATTGAAATATCAATAGTTTGAAAATTATTTTGTCTGGGACAAAGCTGAATCAGGAATCAAGAGTTCCGATTTCATGAAATCGGAACCAAAAGTTCCTGATTCAGGAAGAGGACTTGTGACGAGCAGAGGGCGCCGGTTTGAAATCCTCCTTGTGGAGGTCGTACTTGGTGAGCAGCTTGTGGAGCTGGCGGGTGGTGATTCCGGCGGTGAGCGCGGCCCGGTTGAGGCGTCCCTGATGCAGTGTGAGCAGTTCCTTGAGGTACTGGCTTTCGATGTGCTCCAACGCCTGCTTGCGCACCATTGCGAGTGGCAGGGAGGCGTCCAGCACCACCTCGGCGGCGGCGGCGGCATCGCTCATGATTTCCTGCGGAAAGCTTTCCGGACGCAGCACGGAGGTGGTTTCCAGGATGTAGGCGCGTTCCAGCAGGTTTTCCATTTCCCGGATGTTTCCGGGCCACGGGTAGCGCTGGAGCGCCTGCACCACCTGCGGATCCACCGCATGGATGTCCTTCGAGAAAACGTAGTTGAAGCGCTGGAGGAAGGACTGGATGAGATGGGGCACGTCCTCGCGACGATCCGCCAATGCGGGGATTTCGATGGGGAAGACGCTGAGTCGGTAGTAGAGGTCGCGCCGGAACTCGCCTTCGGCGCTGAGCTGCCGCAGGCTGGCGTTGGCGGCGGCGATCACCCGCACGTCCGCCTCGATGTCGGCCTCGCCGCCCACGCGCTGAAAGATGTGGTCCTGCAAGACTTGCAGCAGCTTGATCTGGAGGGCCGTGCTGATGGTGTTGATCTCGTCCAGGAAGATCGTGCCCTTCTGGGCGCTGTCGAAGCGTCCGAGCTTGCGCTTCTCCGCTCCCGTGAACGCGCCCTTTTCGTAGCCGAAGAGTTCGCTCTCCACCAGCGTGTCCGGCAGCGTGCCGCAGTGGACATGGACGAAGGGGCCGTCCTTGCGGCTGCTGTGCTGGTGGATCAGCTTGGCGACGCTGCCCTTGCCCACCCCGGTGTCGCCCTGCAGCAGCACCGTCGTCTTGGTGGGAGCGACGGACTTGACCTTCTCATAGACCTCGCGCATCCGGGGGCTTTCGGTGCGGATGGTCTCCAGCCAATCCGCCCGCCAGAAGCCGTCTTCCAGACGGTTGGCGGCGTAGGCGTGGTGCAAGCGGCGCGGTGTTGCGACCGGCTGAGGCATGGGTGATCCGAGAGTCCGGGTGGAAAAACCAAACGATTCGTCGCTGATCAGAGTGGCAAAGTTGCGCGGAGGTTCAAGGGAAAAGCGGACTTCCGGATCACTTGGGGGTCAGGGCTTCGCCCAGAGCGATTGCAGGATGCCGGAGCCGAGCAGGTTCTGCCCACCGTCCGCGACCACCACGGTTCCGGTGATGTACGCTGCCAGCGGGGAGGCAAGGAAGACCGCAAGCTGGCCGATTTCGTCCACGGTGCCGAAGCGTTGGAGGGGGATCAGCGAGGCGAACTTTTCGTTGGTCTGCGCGTTGCCGAGCCGCCGCATGCCCTCGGTGTCGGCAATGGGTCCGGGGGCGATGGTGTTGCAGCGGATGCCGTGCGGCCCCCATTCCAGCGCGAGGTTCTTGGCGAGGTTGTCCACCCCGGCCTTGGCCGCTCCGGCATGGGCCTGAAAGGGATAGGGGGTGAAGGACTGTCCGGCGGAGATGAAGATCAGGTTGCCCCGCGATGCCTTCAGATGCTCAAAGGCGGCGCGGCTGGCGTTGAAGGTGCCGAGCAGATCAATGTCCACTACTGTCTTGAAGCCGTTGGCGCTGAGCTTTTCCGCAGGCGCGATGAAGTTTCCCGCCGCCCCGCAGACCAGCACGTCCACCGAGCCGAGGGCTTCCACCGTGTTCTGGAAGAAGGACTCCAGTGCTGCGTAGTCCCGCACGTCGGCGGCTTGCGTGAAAACCTCGGTGCCGTGTTCACGGATTTCCTCGGCGGCGGCCTCCAGCTTTTCCGGAGTGCGTCCGCAAAGGGCGACCTTCGCTCCGACGGCGGCGAAGCTCTTGGCGATGCCGAGATTGATGCCACTGCCCCCGCCCGTCACACAGATGGTCTTTCCGGAGAACAGCGTGTTCGAGAAGTATTGGGTGAGGGTCATTTGGGACTCCTTGTTTCAGTTGGACCCCATCACCATTATTCCTTATCCTGGCGGAAGTCCAGCCGATACCACTCCTGATTTGTCCGAACACATGCCTTCTTATTCAAGAAACGGGTTGTGACTCAGGGCAAATGGGGGTATGGTTCGCCTGTTGA
>CAZQXS010000016.1:0-44162 GCA_964597275.1 uncultured Pseudomonadota bacterium
GGAGAGGGCAACACAGCATGGCTTTCAAAAAAAAGGACAACCTATTGAGGCTTAGCTATATATCTAGACTCGATTGGATTGTCAACTTTTTTTCTTCGCAAGCTATCCGAACTCTATTTCGATTTTCGGCCTTCTTTGAGGGAATGCTAGGAAAAATTGTTTGTTTGCAAAGGTGGGGTGATTGTAAGGTAGGCGATTCTGGATCAGGGTTTGCAGGAAGTGAGGGAAGAGATGCAATCCTGCTTTCCTGCTTGAGACGACCCATGAGAAAACGCTTTGTCCGACTCGCCCTGCTCGGCCTGATCCTAGGAGGGCTGGGGGGCTGTGCCGAAACCGTCACCGCGCTGTACAACCCCGCCTGCTTCACGGCCTACTCGATGAATCCTTCGCGGCACGGGTGCGACCGCCCCTATGTGCTGAGGCAGAACCACGGCGACGAGGTTTGAGCGGGGCCGGGTCAGGCCTCGGCTTGGCCCACCAACACCGCTCCGTGGATGCGGGAAAGCCGCACGGGCACCAGTTGGTTGCGGAGTTCCGGGGAACCGTGCTCCAGTTCCACGCGCAGGTAGTTGTCCGTGAACCCGCCCATGCGCCCGTCGGGCTTGGGCGCTTCCAGCAGCACCGTCCGGGTGCTTCCCAAAAACTGCTCCTGAAACATCCGCTGCTTGCGCTGGCTGAGTGAGCGCAGGATCGCGCCGCGTTCCTGCTTCACTTCCGGGGCGATGTGGCCGCCCATGCGCTCCGCAGGAGTGTTCTGCCTCAGCGAAAACGGGAAGACATGAAAGTAGCTGACGGGCAAATCCGCCAGCAGCGTCCGCGTTTCTGCAAAATCCTCGGAGGTTTCTCCCGGAAAGCCCACCATCACATCGGTGCCCACGCACAAATCCGGCACGACCTTGCAGGCGTGTTCCACCTCGGCGGCGTAGTCGCGGGCAGAGTAGCGGCGTTTCATTTGCTGGAGAATCGCATCGGCCCCGGATTGCAGGGGCAGGTGCAGGAACGGCACGAGCGGATGCGCGGGGTCGGCCATGCGCTCGAACAGGGAAGGCGGCACCGTGGTCGGCTCGATGGAACTGATGCGGATGCGCGCCAGTCCGCTTTGTTCGGCAAGCGCGTCCACGACCTCAGCGATGCCGCGCCCGGATTCCTCGTAAGTTCCCACGTTCACGCCCGTGACCACCACCTCCCGGACCCCCTCCTCGGCCAGCATCCGCGCTTCCTCCAAGAGGTTTCCGAAATCGCGGTGGCGGGAGCGTCCCCGTGCAAACGGAATGATGCAGAAGCTGCACATGAAATCGCAGCCGTCCTGAATTTTCAGGGCAGCGCGGGTGGGCAGGCCGGGACGAGACCGGGCCTCTAAGGATTCGTGGGTTGCGGGGGTTTCCGGAAAAAGCGGAGCGACCGGAGCATGAAACGTTCGGCGTGTTGGAGTGGGGGTCCGCACGAGAGGAGCCGTGCCCTGACGGGACTGCTCCAGCAGTTCTGGGAGTTTCAGCTTCTCTTCACTGCCAACCACCAGCCGCACGCCCTCCAGTGCGGCGATTTCCTCCGGGGCCATCTGTGCGTAACAGCCGACCACGGCGATTTCCGCCTGCGGGTGCTTGCGGTGCAGGGCACGGATGGCCTGCCGACTTTTGGAGTCGCTGTGTTCCGTGACCGTGCAGGTGTTGACCACCAAGACATCGGCAGCCCCATCCGGGGCCACGACCGTGTAGCCGCGCTGCCGGAAGCTCCGGGCCAGCACTTCGGTTTCCGAATGGTTGAGTCGGCAACCGAGCGTTTGCAGCGCGACGGTGGTCATGCCAAGGCTCAGTCCTCGTCCTCCTTGAGCTTCTCGGAGCGCTCCTTGATCACCTTCTCCTGCACGAACGGAGGGGTGGGGGCGTACTTCTCGAACTCCATCGAGTAGCTCGCCTTGCCCGCCGTCATTGAGCGCAGCTCCGTGGCGTAGCCGAACATCTCGCCCAGCGGCACCCCGGAGTTGATCACGGTGTCCTCGCCCTTGACCTCGGTGCCATAGATGACCCCTCGGCGCGAGCTGAGGTCGCCGATCACGGAGCCTTGGTAGTCGGTCGGAGTCTCGACCTCGACCTTCATGATCGGCTCCAGTAGCACCGGGTTCGCCTTGTGGACCGCCTGCTTCATGGCGGCACGGGAGGCGAGGCGGTAGGCCAAGTCGCTGGAGTCCACATCGTGGTACTTCCCATCGTGCAGTGTCACCTTGACCCCCACCATCGGGAAGGCCGCCAGCGGGCCTTTTTCCATCACGTCCTGAAAGCCCTTTTCGCAGGCTTGGATGTGTTCGCTGGGAATCGAGCCCCCGAAGATCTTGTTCTCGAAGACAAAGGGTTCTTCGCTGTCCATCGGCAGCGGCTCGATCATGCCTGAGACTCCGGCAAACTGCCCGGATCCCCCGGTCTGCTTCTTGTGCAGGTGGTCGTACTCGGCAGTGGTGGTGATGGCCTCGCGGTAGTTCACCTGCGGGGCGCCGACGATGACCTCGGCCTCGTACTCGCGGCGCATGCGCTCGATGTAGATGTCGAGGTGCAACTCGCCCATGCCGGCGATGATCGTCTCCCCGGACTCCTCATCGGAGCGCACCCGGAAGGTGGGATCCTCGCGCATGAAGCGGCTGATCGCCTTGCTCATCTTCATCTGCTGCTCGTTGTCCTTCGCCCTCACCGCCAGTGAGATCACCGAGTCCGGAACGAAGATGCTCTCGCAAGCGAGCCGGATGTCGTCGCTGCAGAAGGTGTCGCCAGAGGCGCAGTCCACGCCGATCATGGCGACGATGTCCCCGGCCTCGGCGTAGTCAATGTTGTCGCGGTCGTTGGCGTGCATGCGCACCATGCGGCCCACGCGCATCTTCTTGCCCGTGCGCGTGTTCACCAACTGCTCGCCCTTGCGGAGCTTGCCCTGGTAGATGCGGGTGTAGGTGAGTTGTCCGAACTGCTCCTCGGTGAGCTTGAAGGCCATCGCCACGGTGGGCTTCTCCGGATCGGTGTCCAGCGAAACCTTGGAGCCGCCGTTGGCCAGGTCGGAGGCTTCGGTCGGCTCGGCTTCCAACGGGGAGGGCAGGTAGCGGTTGATCGCGTCCAGCAGGGGCTGCACGCCCTTGTTCTTGAACGCGCTGCCCATGTACACCGGGCAGAGTTCCAGCGACAGCACCCCCACCTTGATGGCGTTGTGGATCGCTTCCTCGGAAATCTCCTTGTCCTCCAGCAGGTCTTCCATCAACTGCTCGTCGAACATCGAAACCGCCTCCAGCATCTCGGCCCGCTTTTCCTCGGCGATGTCCTGATACTCGGCGGGGATGGCTTCGGTGCGGACGGTTTCTCCGTTGTCGCCATCGAAGTGGAACGCCTGCATGGTGGCGAGGTCAATCACGCCCTTGTGCCCGTCTTCCAGGCCGATTGGGATCTGCATGGCCACGGCGTTGAGCTTGAGCTGCTCGCGGATGCCCTCGATGCCCCGGTCCGGGTTGGCCCCCATGCGGTCGAGCTTGTTGATGAAGGCAAGTCGCGGAACGCCGTAGCGCTTCATTTGGCGGTCCACCGTGAGGGACTGCGACTGCACGCCGGCCACGCCGCACAGCACGAGGATCGCGCCGTCCAGCACGCGCAGCGAACGCTCCACCTCCACCGTGAAGTCCACGTGCCCGGGGGTGTCGATGATGTTGATCTTGGTGTCCTCCCACGCCACGGTCGTGGCTGCCGAGGTGATCGTGATCCCCTTTTCCTTCTCAAGCTCCATGTGGTCCATCGTGGCGCCGGAGCCGCCGCCGCGAACCTCTTCGATTTTGTGAATCTTGCCTGCGTAGTAGAGAATGCGCTCGGTCAGCGTCGTCTTGCCGCTGTCAATGTGTGCGGAAATGCCAATGTTCCGGGTGTTCTCTAGTTGTTTCTGGGATGCCGCTTCCATGTTTGCCTGTGGGTGAGTTCTGGCCGTGATGGCCCTTCAAAGGTTAACCCCACAATCTAGCGGGTTTCCCAGAAAATCTCAAGGGCGGCGTGTTTCGGGCGTCGTCCGGGCAAGCAGGACCGCCGCTTGGGCGGCGATGCCCTCCTCGCGTCCGGTGAAGCCGAGATGTTCCGTGGTGGTGGCTTTCACGGACACGCGCTCCACAGGAACCCCGAGGGCGTCGGCAAGGCGCTCGCGCATCCGGGGAATGTGCGGGGCGAGCTTGGGGCGCTGGGCGATCACGGTGCAGTCGAGGTTGCCGCAGTCGTAGCCGCGTTCCCGGACGAGCGCGGCCACCTCGCGGAGCAGCACGAGGCTGTCCGCCCCCTTGTAGCGGGGATCGGTGTCCGGAAAGTGCTGGCCGAGGTCGCCGAGCGCGAGTGCGCCGAGCAGCGCGTCCATCACGGCATGGGCGAGGACATCGGCATCCGAGTGGCCCGCAAGCCCGCGCTCGTGCGGGACTTCGACCCCGCCGAGGATGAGCTTGCGCCCGGCGGCAAAGGCGTGGACATCGAATCCGTTTCCGATTCGGAAAGGCATCTGCAACAAGAAAATGAGGTTTCGGGAACAGTCCGGACTTGACCAATTAGCAAATATTGTGCTATAAATATTAGTTTTTTCAAGAACGCTCAAACAACACGCATCCTCCGCATGGACTTCAAGCAGGCCATCATCGAAAACGCCTGGGGCGGCATCAGCATGGACTACGGGCTGCTGCATTTGCAGTTGGCCACACCCCTCGTCGTGCTGGTGATCATCCTGATCATGATCTTCACGCTCAACAAGCTGCTGTTCCAACCGGTGCTGCGCACTCTGGACAACCGCAAGCAGGTCATTGACGGCAGCGAAAGCCAAGTCGTCCGCGCCACCGAGGAACTGGACAAGCTCCGTGTGGAGATTGACCACAAGCTGCACGAGGCCCGTGCGCAGGTGATGCACCTCATCAACGAAGCCCGGGATTCTGGAATCCACGAGAAGGAAGCCATGATCCAGGCCGAGTTGGAGAAGGTGGAGAACGAACTGGAGCAAAACCGCGCCGAGCTTCGGCAGCAGGTGGTGACCGCCAAAGCCGAGTTGCAAACCGTGAGCGTCGAAATCGCCACCGCCACCGCCACCCGCTTGCTGAGTTGACCCCACCTGTGTCGCGGCGCAACGCCCACCTTCAACCCAAACCCTGGTCCTCAATGAACCTGATGCCCCTGCGCTCCGCCGCGCTGGCGTTCCTGCTGTGCGGTGCCACGGAGCTTTATGCCGCCGAAGGAGCAGGCGGTGGCGCCTTGGACTTTCTCTGGAAAGTCGTCAATGTCGCCGTCCTCATCTACATCCTCTACCGCTTTGGACGCAAGCCCGTCAGCGACGGCCTGCAAGCCTCGGCGGAGTCGGCCAAGCGTTCGCTGGAAGAAGCCCGCGAGGCCGAGCGCAAGGTTTCTGCGCAGCTTGAGGAAATGAAGCAGAAGCTTCAGGGCTTGGAGCAGGAAACCGCCGAGATGGTCGAGCGGGCCAAGCAAGACGCCGAGGCCGAGAAGGTCCGGATGATCGAGGAAGGCCGCACCGAGGTGCAGCGCGTGACCGAACACGCCAAGCTCGTGATCAGCCAAGAACACCGCAAGGCCGAGCAGGAACTGAAGGAATGGGTCGCCAACGAAACCATCCGGCAGGCGGAAGCCAAAGTGAGCGAGCAGATGAACGAACAGCAGCAAGCGCAGCTCGTGCAGGGCTACCTGAAGCAGCTTGGTGAAACGAAGGAGGCCGCATGAGTCAGGGAGTGATCGCCCGTCGCTACGCCAAGGCACTGATGAGTTTGGCCGACCGCGACCAAACGCTGGAGCCGGTCGAGCAAAGCCTGTCCGAACTCGCCGAAACCTATGAGTCGAGCCAAGAACTGCAAGGCGCGCTTTCCAGCACCAAGGTTCCGCCTGCGGCCAAGCGGGCGATTCTGGCCGATGTGCTGAAGGCGCTCAAGCCCCACGCGCAGGTGGACGTGTTCGCGCGCTTCCTGCTCTCCAAGCGCCGCCTGCCCCTGATTCCGGACATCCATCGGGCCTTTCACCGCCTGATGCAGGAACGCCTCGCCCGCATCGAGGCCGAAGTCACCGTGACCCATCCGCTTCCAGAGGAAGCCCTGGAGGGGTTGCGAAAAGAGCTTTCCGAGTACTCCGGGAAGGACGTGAGCCTTTCCGTGAACATTGATCCCGCCATTTTGGGCGGTGTTGTCACCCGCATCGGTTCGGAGGTCATTGACGGCAGCCTCCGCAACCAACTTGAGCAAGTGCGCCAATCCATCATCCAAGGTTGAGTCCCAATGAAGATTCGAGCAGAAGAAATCAGCGCGATCATCCAAAAGCAGATCGAGAACTTTGACAAGCAAGCGACCAAGACCGAGGTCGGCACCATCCTCGAAGTCGGGGACGGCATTGCACGGGTCCACGGGCTGGACAACGTGGAGGCGGGCGAACTCGTGGAGTTCCCCGGCGGCATCATCGGCATGGCGCTCAACCTGGAGGAAGACAACGTCGGGGTCGTGATCTTCGGCGAGGACCGACACATCAAGGAGGGCGACGAGGTCAAGCGCACGGGGCGCATCACGGAAATCCCGGTGGGCGATGCGCTCGTTGGCCGCGTCGTTGATTCGCTCGGCCAGCCCATTGACGGCAAGGGGCCGCTCGAAACGACGGAATCCCGGCGGGTGGAGGTGATTGCTCCGGGGATCGTGGCCCGCAAGTCGGTTCACGAGCCGTTGCAGACTGGACTCAAGGCGATTGACTCGATGGTGCCGATCGGTCGCGGCCAGCGCGAATTGATCATCGGCGACCGCCAGACCGGAAAGACCGCGATTGCGATTGACACGATCATCAACCAGAAGGGCGGCGACGTCATTTGCGTGTACGTCGGCATCGGCCAGAAGCGCTCCACGATGGCGCAGATCGTCAAGCAGCTTGAGGACGCCGGGGCGATGGACTACACGATCATCGTGTCCGCCACCGCTTCCGAGCCTGCGCCGCTCCAGTTCATCGCGCCGTACTCCGGGGTGAGCATGGGCGAGTACTTCCGCGACAAGGGCAAGCACGTCCTCTGCATTTACGACGATCTCTCGAAGCAGGCTGTGGCTTACCGCCAGCTCTCGCTGCTGCTGCGCCGACCTCCAGGACGCGAGGCGTATCCGGGCGACGTGTTCTACCTCCACAGCCGCCTGCTCGAACGTGCCTGCAAGCTCAGCGACGAGTTGGGCGCGGGTTCGCTGACCGCGCTTCCGGTGATTGAAACGCAAGCGGGCGACGTGTCCGCCTTCATTCCGACGAACGTGATCTCGATCACGGACGGCCAGATCTTCCTGACCGCCGACCTCTTCAACTCCGGGGTCCGGCCCGCGATCAACGTGGGGATTTCCGTGAGCCGCGTGGGCGGTGCCGCGCAGGTGAAGGCGATGAAGCAGGTTGCGGGAACGTTGCGGCTCGACCTCGCGCAGTTCCGGGAAAAAGAGGCGTTCGCCCAGTTCGGAAGCGACCTCGACAAGGCCACGCAGATGCAGTTGGCCCGGGGACAGCGGCTGGTGGAAGTCCTCAAGCAGCCTCAGTATCAGCCCCTGCCGTGGGTGGATCAGGTGCTGGGGATCTTTGCGGCGACCAACGGTTACATGGACGAAATCCCGGTGAGCGCGGTTCGCAAGTTCGAGTCCGAGTTCCTCGCGCACATGCGCTCCAGCAACACCGAGCTGCGTAACCAAATCGAAGCGGACAAGCAACTTTCGGAGGAATCCACCCAGGCGCTCAAAAGCACTCTGGAAGGATTCGTCCAGAGCTTCTCAGCCTGACAACCGGGCAGAAGCCCTACGACGGAAATTCCGGAATGCCGAGTCTCAAGGATATTCGCAACCGCATCACCAGCGTCAAGAAGACGCAGAAGACCACGAGCGCCATGAAGATGGTCTCGGCGGCCAAGCTGCGGCGGGCCGAGGATGCCGCCAAGGCGGCGAGCCCCTACTCCACTCAGCTCAAGCGGGTGGTGTCTTCGCTCAGTGCGCGCTTTGGCGAGGACGACAGCCCCCTGTTCCGCACCTCCACGGGCAACCGCACGGGAGTCATCTTGCTGACGAGCGACCGCGGCCTGTGCGGCGGGTTCAACACCAACCTCTGCCGCGCCATGCTTCAGCACTTGGCCGACAGCGGCGTGACCGACGCGCAGTTTGTGACCGTCGGGCGCAAGGGCAACGACTTCATCAAGCGCTCCACGCACACCATTGTCGAACACTACGGGGACACGCCCCCGGCGGAACACCCACGGGTGATCAGCGCGGCGGTGGGCCTGATGATGGAACGCTTCATTGCAGGAGAACTGGACCGCGTGCTGCTGGCGTACAGCCACTTTGTCAGCACGCTCACGCAGAGTCCGACGATTGAGACGCTGTTTCCCATCGAGCCTCCCGAAGCGGAGGAAGCGGACGAGCGCGAGGTCGTCTTCGAGCCGTCTCCGGACCAGATTCTGGAAACGCTCCTGCAAAAGTACGTGCAGAACCGGATGTATGCGGCATGGCTGGACGTTCTCGCAGGAGAGCATGCAGCCCGCATGACCGCAATGGATTCGGCGACCAAGAACGCCGGGGAGATGATCGACAACCTCCAATTGTTCTACAACCGCTCGCGTCAGGCGGCGATTACCAAAGAACTGATCGAAATCATCAGCGGCTCCGAAAGTCTCTGATGCTCAACCAAACTCAACCTCACACTGTAGCAAGGACGGAATGAACAGCGGCAGAATCGTACAGATCATGGGACCTGTGGTGGACGTGGCCTTTGAGTCCGGAACCCTCCCGGAAATTTACACCGCGCTGGAAATCAGCAACAAGGCGGGTGATACCGATGAGCGCGTGGTCTGCGAGGTTCAGCAGCACTTGGGCGAAAGCACGGTCCGCACCGTGGCCATGGGTTCGACCGACGGACTTTCCCGAGGCATGGAAGCGCAGGACACGGGCAGCCCGATCACCACTCCAGTGGGCCGCGAAGTGCTGGGCCGCATCATCAACGTCACGGGCGATCCCGTGGACGAGGTGGGTCCGGTGGAAGCCAAAACCCGGCTGCCGATTCACCGCGCCGCACCGAGCTTTGAGGAGCAGGAGACCTCGACGCAGATGTTTGTGACCGGGATCAAGGTCTTGGACCTGCTCTGCCCCTTCTCCAAGGGCGGGAAGATCGGCCTCTTCGGTGGTGCCGGAGTCGGCAAGACGGTGGTGATCATGGAACTCATCCGCAACATCGCCGCCGAACACGGGGGCTTCTCGGTGTTCGCCGGAGTCGGCGAGCGCACCCGCGAGGGCAACGACCTCTGGAACGAGATGAAGGAATCCGGGGTTTTGGACAAGACCAGCCTCGTCTATGGCCAGATGAACGAGCCTCCGGGAGCGCGTGCCCGCGTCGCCCTCACCGGACTGACCGTTGCCGAGCACTTCCGTGACGAGGAAGGGGCCGATGTGCTGATGTTCGTGGACAACATCTTCCGCTTCACGCAGGCGGGTTCGGAAGTGTCCGCGCTGCTTGGGCGCATTCCCTCCGCCGTGGGCTACCAGCCGACGCTCTCCACCGAGATGGGGATTTTGCAGGAGCGCATCACCTCGACCAAGAAAGGCTCCATCACCTCGGTGCAGGCGGTTTACGTCCCGGCGGACGACCTCACGGACCCCGCCCCAGCGACGACCTTCTCGCACTTGGACGCGACCGTCGTGCTTTCCCGGCAGATCGCCGAACTCGGAATTTATCCGGCGGTGGACCCGCTGGACTCGACCTCGCGGATCCTCTCGGCGGACGTGCTGGGCGAAGAGCATTACCAGACCGCCCGCTCGGTGCAGAACCTGCTCCAGCGCTACAAGGACTTGCAGGACATCATCGCCATCCTTGGGATGGACGAGTTGTCCGAGGACGACAGGCTGGTGGTTGACCGTGCCCGCAAGATTCAGCGCTTCCTCTCGCAGCCGTTCTTCGTCGCCGAAATCTTCACCGGTTCTCCGGGGCAGTACGTGGACATCAAGGACACCATCAAGGGCTTCAAGGAAATCCTTGACGGCAAGCACGACGAGCTTCCGGAGCAGGCGTTCTACATGGTCGGCACCATCGAGCAGGCGCTTGAGAAAGCCGAGAAGATGGCATCTTGATCAGACGGACTGATCCGCAAACGTTGATTTTCCAAGGAAGCAGCTAAAATGCCTGAAACGATGCAACTGGAAATCGTGACGCCCAGTCGCAAGGTGCTGGACGCGCAGGTGGAGTCCGTGACTTTGCCGGGAAGCGAGGGGGAGCTTGGTGTTCTCCCGGAGCACATTCCGCTGGTGACGACGCTGGACACTGGAGTCCTCGCCTACAGCAGCAACGGTGAATCCCGCGCGATGGCGGTTCACTGGGGCTACGCGCAGGTTGAGGCGGATCGGGTGTCCGTGCTGGCCGAGCTTGCCGAAAGCTCCCACGAGATTGATGTGGACCGCGCCAAGCAAGCCGAGGCCCGCGCCCGCGAAACCCTCTCTGGAATCAGTGTGTCTGGAGACGACTGGGAAGCCGAGCAGCAGCGCCTCTCAAAATACGAAACCAAGCTCAAGCGGGCGCTCGTCCGTCAGCAGGTTTCGCAATTCGGCTGATGCCTTCCGACCCCTCTTTTTCGGAGGGGTCGCCTTTTTTTCTCATGCGATGATTGATCCGGATCTGCTGAAACTGCTCGTCTGTCCGGAGACGAAGGCGCCTGTCGCTCTGGCTGATCCCGCCCTCATCGGGCGGCTCAATGCCCGCATCCCCGAACAATCCCTGTTGCGCAAAGACGGCAAGCCCGTCACCACACCGCTGGAGTCCGGGCTGCTGCGGGACGACGGCAAGGTGCTGTACCCCATCCGCGACGGCATCCCGGTGATGCTGATTTCGGAAGCGATCCTTGCCGAAGCTGAAGCGTAGCGGATTCGTGTCATGCTCCTTGCATTGCACGAGGACAGGCAACCGCAACCGCTAAACGTCACCCAGCAAGCTTCTGTGCTTTCCACCACATCCGCCTCACCCTCCGGCTTCACCTACCGCTCCTTCCGGGACAATCTCGCCCAGCGCATGAGCCAGCAGGAGGTGCATGCCCTGAGGGCGCTTGGCGAGGATTTCTTTGTACTGGTGGACGAAATTGCTTGGTCGATTTTTGAGACTCGTCAAGTGGATCACCAACTGCTGGAACTGTCGTCGCAGGAGTTTCTGTGGGAGACACAGGTGTTCGTGAACCGCTTCTTGCGCAAGTGCGTTGACGATCCGGGCGAGCTTCCCCTCTTTTGCCGGGAACTGCGGGGCAACTTGATGGTGGAGGAATTCCAAGAGCACTTCGAATCGTTGCTGGAGCAGTCGTACCAAGAGCATTTCTACCTGCCGGAAAGCGAGTCGGCCCTGTTGGTCTGAGTCGCAGGCACCCTCACTTCTCAAAAAATCCAAAAAGTATGTCTTCAGAAGCGGAATCGGTGCGCCCTGTGGGGTGGCGGCAGGCGTGGCTGGCGAGTCCGGGACCGCAATCGTGGCGGGAGGCGGGAGTGCTGATGCTCAAGGGGGCGGCGATGGGCACCGCCGATGTTGTGCCCGGAGTTTCTGGAGGGACCGTGGCGTTCATCACCAGAATCTACGATCCGCTGCTCTGCGCCATCGCCTCGTTCGACTTGAACGCGCTTGCCCGCTTGCTGCGGGGCCGACTCACTGAAGCGCTTGCTGGACTGCACCTGCGCTTTCTGCTGGCTTTGGGATTCGGAATCGCCAGCGCGATCCTCAGCACTGCGCGGTTGATGCACTACCTGCTGACCACCCATCCCGTGGCCACGTGGGCGTTGTTCTGCGGATTGATTGTCGCGTCCATTCTTGTGGTGGGACGAGAGATCACCGATTGGCGGGGCGGGGTGCCGATGCTCGTGCTGGGGACCGTGGTCGCCTACGGCATTGTCGGGTTGATCCCGGTGCAGACCCCAGACACGCCGCTCATCGTGTTCCTCTGCGGAATGGTGGCGATTTGTGCGATGATCCTCCCCGGACTCAGCGGGGCGTTCCTGCTGCTCATCCTCGGCAAGTACGCCACCGTCACCGGAGCGCTCCGCAATCCGTTTGACGAGGGCAACTTGCTGTTGCTAGCCGTGTTTGCCGCAGGCTGCTTGGTGGGACTGCTGGGCTTTTCCCGCATCCTCAAACTCTGCCTGGAGCGGTTCCAGAATCTCACGATGGCCCTGCTGACTGGATTGATGGTCGGCGCACTGCGCAAGGTGTGGCCGTGGAAGGAGGTGCTGGAAACCGAACTCATCCGAGGGAAGGAGTATGTGTTACGTGAAGCAAACGTGCTGCCAGAAGCGGACGGCGGATTGTTGCTGGCGCTGGGCTTGGCCGCCACGGGGTTCGTGCTGGTGCTGGCACTGGATCGGTGGTCACGCCGAGAGGAGGCTTCGGCTAGTTGACCTCCTGCATTTGCTCCAGCAGTCGTTGCACGGCCTCCAGCAACGCCTGTCGCATTTCAAGCTGTTCGGACTCGTCGGTGCTGATGGACAACTGCTCGCAGTAGCGGGACAGGTGCTGGAGCGATTCGTGAATCTGCTGCGTGCCCATGCGGTACTGCGGCACTGACACGGCAACCGCCACGTCCGCGTCTTCTTCCATTCCCGGCAGCAGTTGCTGCTCCTTGAACTCCCGGAGGGCCACCCGCAAATCCCGCACCGAGGGCGCGTCTTTGTCACCCTTGGCTTGCTGCCAGATGGCCTCGCGTTCCTCATGGTCGGCGCAAGTGGTGAGCAAATACGCCCCGGAGGCGGTGTAGCGCCCGATCAACCCCGGCTGGTCCTCATAGACCTCAGCGACTTTGCGGCATTGCATCGCCGAGGAATACGGCATGTTGACGTTCTCGGTGTACCAGAGCTTCACCTGATCGGTGGTGAGTCCGGAGTCCTTGAGCAGTCGGTGCAGGGCGATGAGGTGCAGGCCGAGCAGGAAGTAGTCGTCCGCAATGTTCTCGATGTACTGGTTGATCTTGTGGACCACCTGCTGCACGCGGGGGGAGCCTTCCTCCAGCGGCACACCGTCGAGTTGCAGTTCCGGGATGAAGAATTCCATCTGCGCCCGCCCCACCACCACGGGCACCGAGCGGGTTGGTTCCGGATTCCCCTCCTGACGAATCTCGGTTTGGGACGGCAGGTTCAGCTTAAGCGCTCGCGCCATTGCGCTTCTCCTTCTGGCGTTTGGCAATGCGCCGCATGATTTCCTTGCAAAGCGTGTCGTACATTTGGGCACCGCGGGTGCGCCCGTTGCGGTAGTCAAAGATGGTCTGCTGGAAGGCCGGGGCTTCTTGGATCGAAACCGACTCGTCAATGGCGTTTTCAAACAGCAGTTCCGGCCAGCGCTCCATAACGCCTTTCCGGATGGTCTGCGAAAGGTTGGTGCGTGCGTTGTAGCGGGTGAGCGCGATGCCCAGCACTTCGGCGTTGCACTGGCCCATTGCCTGACTGCGGAACTTTTCGATGTACGACAGCACCTGATCGCAGCCGCTGAAGCCGAGATAATCGGAAACCGTGGGCACGATGATGTAGTCCACGTACATCAGCACGTTGCGGCTCAGGTCGTTCCAACTGGGCGCGGTGTCAATGATGACGATGCCCTGCTTCACCGGAGTCAGCAACTGCCGCAGCAGGGTGTCGTTGTAGCGCGACTGGCTGAGCCGGGCGGTGGACTCCACCAGTGCGGGGCCTCCGGAGGGAAGCATGTAAAAATGCTGGTCCAGCTTGAGGAAGTCGAGGTGCTGAACCTGTCCGGACAGCACGCTGGCGAGGTTGCAAACGTGGTCGCGCTGGAAGATGGTGGTGATGTTGGCCTGCACGTCTGCGTCAATCAACAGCACGTCGCGCCGGGCTTTGGCAATGCGGGCCGCGAGGTTGGTGGCGAGTGTGGTTTTCGCCTGTCCGCCCTTCATGGACATCACCGCGATTTTGATGCTCACAACGTCTCTTATGGGTGAATGCGGTGCGGTGGCTTGCCCTTCCTTGAGCAATCCCAAAAGCTTAGCGTGTTGCCCTCAGAACTCAAGTCGCCGCTGGCGGGCAGGTGTGTTTTAATCAGGGATTCCCCATTTTAGGCGGGGATTGGAATTTTACTTGTGATTGTTCCAGAATCTCTGGAGAATCTCTCAGCCTGTTGGAACCACCCCCGGAGTTCCCGATCCACCCGAAACCACGACTGTCATGGCATCCGAAGATCACGCCGAGTCTGCGAAAGAAGAACTGCGGGCCGCGCTGGCAAAAAACATCGTTTCCGCCCGCAAGGCTAAGGCCAAGATGCTGGGTCGGCACTACACACAGGAACACCTTGCGAGAGATTCCGGCATCTCCACGACCGCCATTGCGCAGATCGAGCGCGGCGACGTGGACCCCCGGCTTTCGACCATCACCGGAATCGCCGTCGCCCTTGGGGTCAACCCCGTGTTCCTGCTGTTCGGACGTCAGGAAATCCAAACGCTCCACGAGATGATCAAGGGGCTGGACGCCGAATCCTTTACGGAACTGTCCAACCGCTTCTTTAGCGACAACCTCAAGGAGATCGAAAAGCTCGCCAACTCCAGCCTGCCTAAGCAGCAGGTCAAGGCGTCGCAGATGGGAGCAGGGGCGATTGCGATGCAGATCAACCAGCAACTCGCTCAGAACACGCTGGAGGCGATGGAAACCGGGCAGCAGCTCACGGAGAAGGCGATGGCGGTGATGGACGATTCTGTGAAGCTGAGCGTGGGCACCAGCGTGGGCATTGGCGCGTCAATGGCCGGCATCATGGGGGCCACCATCGGAGCGCTGATGGGTGCCTCTCCCCCGGAACTCAACGAGTTCTTTCCCAGCAAGAAAGAAACCTCAGACTGATTCCGGAGGCCTCCGCATCAGCCGAACGGTGCGGGCCTGTACCCTCCCAGCGTGGTCGGCACACGCAGTCCTTGCACGCCGAGCATCTGCACACGATTGAGGAACGCCGCGCCCAGCATCAGGTGCCACGCGACCTCGACCACCCGCCGGTTTTCCGGAGCCTCCAAGTACGATCCCCGCACCCAGTCGTTGAATGCACCCATTGCAGGCCCGCACCAGATTTGGTAATCGGCTTCGCGTCCGGCCTCCCCGTGGTTCGACCAGCGGGAAGAGAGGCCGAGGTACCACCGGAAGATGAGGGCCATCTTGCGCTTGGGGTGGTTTTGGGCACGGGCGATGACTTCCGGGTCGCGCTCGTTGAAGAAGCGCACGGTTTCCTCCCAAACCGCCTCCAGCGGTTGCCGGAACACCTGCTGCTCCAGCCGCTCCCGCTCCGCCGTCGGAATTCCATCAATCGAGTCGCAGTTCCGGTAGAACTCGTAGAGCTTCTGCGCCCGCATCGGGAACATGGTTCCGCGCTTGAGGACTTGCAGTTCCACGCCCATTTCAAACATGTCCGCCGCCGGAGCCATCGCCACATCGGCCATTGCGGCTTGGGCGAGCAGTTGCTTGGTGTGTGTGGACGCGGCGGCTTCCCGGCACCCTTGGTTCACCGATCCGGTGACCACGTAGGCTGCGCCCATCGCAAAGGCCGCAAGCGCGGACATCGGGGTGCCGACGCCCCCTCCGGCACCCACCCGGATGGGGGTCGCGTAGCCGCGTTCGGCCTGAATCTCGTCTCGCAGGGACAGAATCGAAGGCAGTAGCGCGACCAGCGGGCGGTTGTCCGTGTGTCCTCCGGAATCGGCCTCAACAGTGATGTCATCCGCCATCGGCACCTGCTCCGCCATACGGGCCTGTGCTTCGGTGATCAGCCCCTCCGCCTGAAGCTGCTGAAGCAACCGAGGCGGGGCGGGTTCCATGAATTTGCGGGCAACTTCTGTGCGGGAAATCTTGGCGATCACGCGATTGGGCACCAGCACCCCCCCGTCCGGGGCCGCTTGCAGCCCGGCCACGCGGTAGCGCACGATGTGCGGGGTGAGGTCAAGGTAGGCCGAGGCCTCCACCGTCCGCACCCCATGCTGCAAGAACAGCTCGCAGCCCAGGCGTTCCAGCGCGTCCTCGTTGGGGCTGTGGATCAGATTGAAGGCATACGGCCCTTGCGGAAGCGCGTGCTGAATGCGCTGGATGGCTTCCTCAATCCGGGAAGGGACGAGTCCGGCAGCGCCGAACGACCCCAGCAGCCCGGCCTGCCCCATCGTAATCACCAACTCCTCGCAGGCAATGCCGTTGGCCATCGCCCCGGTCATGTACGGCAGGCCCACTTGATGGTCGGCCAGAAAACCGGGGTCGCCCAATTGATGGGGCTGCACGGCGGGCGCTTGCGCCAGCAGTTCCGCCTCACCACTCGGTGTGTGGAAAGCCTCGTCGGTGCAGAGTCCGATCTGTCCTTGATTCCGGACCACATAACATGGACGTTCCAGTTGCAGCAGCACGGCCTGTTGCTGTTCAGGCGCGAGCACGAGTCGGCTGGCATCAACTTGGACAGACGGGAATTGCGCTCCCGCAGCGGAGTGAAATTGGAGTGAAGTCATGGGTGCAAAATCGAACGGAAAAAACCCTTCATTCATCCCACGAGATGGGGATGCGGTGCAAGTTAAAACTCATGTGGATGATTCGTCCAGCAACCGTTTCCGGAGTCGCTGAAACACGCGGGGCAGGGCAAGCTCTGCGATTTCGTCCAGCGTGAGCCACCGTGCGTTGGTGGAGATTGCGTCTGGGATTTCAGCAACCGTGCAGATCCAACAGTGCAGGGTGGCCTGAAAACGGGTGTAGCCGTGTTCCATTTGGAAAAGCTCTGGGCCAATCTGCGCGTCAACGCCGTACTCTGCGCAGAGTTGTGTCGCCAGCCAAACGGCGGTTGAGCCTTCCGCAGGCGGTTCCTCCCAAGTGGGGAATTCCCACAGCCCCCCCATCAAACCGCCTTCCGGGCGTTTTCGGACTAGCCAGCGATTCCCGCACTGGGTCAGTGCCGTGATCTTTGCGATTTTGGTGGGTTTCGGGCGTGTTCGGGGAGCCGGAATCGCATCGGTGCGTCCGGTTTGGAAGGCGACGCACCAGGCATTCACGGGGCAGAGCAGGCAGGACGGATTCCGAGGGGTGCAGACGGTTGCGCCGAGTTCCATCAGACCTTGGTTGAAGTCGCGGGCGTGTCCGTGGGGAATCCACTCGGCGGCGAGTGCCCAGAGTCGCTTTTGCACCGGAGTGGATTTAGGCGGCTCGGCAATGCCTTCGATCCGGCACAGCACGCGCTCCACGTTGCCGTCCACCACCGGGCGGGGCTGGTTGAACGCGATGCTCGCAATGGCTCCGGCGGTGTAGGGGCCGATGCCGGGCAGGGCGCGGATTTGCTCGAAATCCTCTGGAAACACGCCGCCGTGCTGGCCGCAAATCACCTGCGCCGCCTTCTGGAGGTTGTGGGCGCGGGAGTAATAGCCCAGCCCCTCCCAGAGCTTCAGCACCACTTCCTCCGGAGCCTCCGCGACCGAGCGCACCGAGGGCAGTTCCGCCATCCAGTGCGTGTAGAACGGCAGCATCGTCTTCACTTGGGTTTGCTGGAGCATGATTTCCGAAACCCAGATTTCGTAGGGACGGCAGCGCCGCCGCCACGGCAGGGGCCGTTGGTGTTCGGCGAACCAGCCGAGCAGGGTGTGCTGGAGGTCAGGGAGTTGTTCCGGAGTCACAGAAATCGCTCAAGGTTTTTCAGGAAATGCCGATGATGCACCTAGGATCGCCTCTCGTGGGGCGATTTCACTAAAGATTTTGTTTCAGGTTCCGATACGTCTGGCAAGGGGAATCTTCCTCATCATTTGACCTATGGCACTTCGAGTTAACACCAACGTCGCCGCACTCAACGCTTTGCGGCACTTGAATCGCACGGAGCAGGAGCTTTCCACCAACCTGGAAAGGCTCTCGTCCGGACGTCGTCTGAACAAGGCGGCAGACGGCCCTGCGGCCTTGGTGATCTCGGAGCAGATGAAGTCGCAGATCAACTCGATTGATCAGGCGATCCGCAACACGGAGACCTCCGTTTCGATGGTCCAGACCACGGAAGGCGCACTGAGCGAGGTGAGCAACATGCTCATCAACCTGCGGCAGTTGGCGGTCCACGCGGCCAACGAGGGCGCGAATGATGAGAAGATGCTGCAAGCGGACCAGAACGAGGCGGACAACCTGCTGGCCACCATGAAGCGCATTGCGCTGACCACGCAGTTCGGCACCCAAACCCTGCTGGACGGCAGCCGCGCTTCCACCGGAGTCGCCGTGGGCGATGGCCTGGAGTTCGTGGGTGCGACGGAAGTGTCCAAGTCGTCTCCGTCAGAGGGCTACAAGGTCAACATCACGCAGGTGGCCACCCAATCCCTGCTGGTGGGCCTGCGCAGCCTGAAGCTGGAGGATGTGAATCCGCAGGATCCGATCACCTTCGTCGTCAATTCCGGGAACCGGACCACCTCGATTGACTTGCGGGACAACCGCTCCTTGTGGGAACAGGTGAGCAAGATCCGGCAACAGGCCGGAGACGGCAACCTGGAGGAGCAGGAACAGGCCGCACTGACGATCCAACAGCTCCTTGCCGGAGAAATTCAGTCCAAGCTGGACGACGCCGGCATGGATTTGGAGGTGTTCGTGTACCAGCCTTCCAAAATGCTGGGCACGCTGATTTCGGATTTCGACACGCTCAATGACACGCTGGAGGAAATGCGCACCCAGCCCGGAGGCTTGGACCAGCTTGCTGGGGGCGACGAGGTGATTGTGGTTCGGCATCGCCAGTTCGGGAGTGAGCCGAACTTCACCATCTCCTCGAATGTAAGAAACTTCTTCCGAGAAGAGGCTCCGGCCCACTCGGCGGTGGTAGCGTTTCCCGGCAAGGACGTGGAAGGCACCATTGGCGGCAGTCCGGAAACGGGCGGCGGCGATGTGGCGATCGGCAAAGGGCAATTGCTGATGGGTGCCCCCGGAACTGACACCGAGGGCGTGGCGATTCGCTACACCAACACGACAGAGGACGAACTCTTCCGGGTCTTCAGCAACATTGACAACCGCTACACCGGGCTTTTCAAGCTGGAGAAGGACAACGAGTACCTCGTCGGAGACGACATTGAGGGCTACGTCCACATCACGCAAAACGCGCTCAGCTTCCAGATCGGCCCCAATCAGGTGCAGAACAGCAAGTTCTCGCTCAACAGCGTCAACCCGGAGGAACTGGCTCGGGGCATCGAGAACGAAAGCGGTTTCCGCAGCCTCAACGACATCACCCTGCTGAATGCAGACGAGGCCGGGGATGCGATCATGGTGGTTGACGAGGCGATTGGCGAGGTCGCGACGATGCGCGGCGACCTTGGTTCCTTTCAGCGTAACACGCTGGAGGCCAACCTCAACAACCTGCGCATCTCCAAGGAAAACCTGACCGCATCCGAATCGCAATTGGCCGACACGGACATGGCTGCCGAGATGAGTTCCTTGGTCAAAAACCAGATTCTGCTGTCGTCCGGAACGGCGATGCTGGCCCAAGCGAATCAGGTGCCGCAGTCGGTGATGCAACTCTTGAATGTGGGGCAGTGAGGTGGAACGCTTCTTGAAGCCTTCCGCAACTCTCTCTGCGCTCTCAGAGCAAGATGGAGGGAACGTTGGAATATCAGTAAGTTGACTTGAATCCGGCAGGGAAAAATCTGCCCAATGCCGGAATGTTTGAACTCCTCAGGATGCAAGGTTTTCCTTGGCTGAACTCAATCCGAACGCGGTAACGGGCCTCGGCTCGAAGCTGAACACGCGAGAGATTGTCGAGCGCTTCATGGCGATCGAGAAGCGCCGCCTCAAGCCGATCGAGGCCCGCAAGGAGGAGAAGGTCGAGGAATTGGAGGCGTGGCAGATGGTCAAGGCCGAGCTGGACAAGCTCAATGACGTGACCTCCGCGCTGGACAGCAACGACATCTGGGAAGCCCGCAACGTGGAGGTCAGCGACGAGGAAGTGCTGACCGCAAAGGCCCGCCGGGATGCCGAACCGGGCAAGTACACGATCGCGGTGGATTCGGTGGCGCTTTCGCACCAGATTTCGTCGCAGGGCTTTGCGAGTCCGGACGATGTGATCGGCACCGGAACCGTGCAGATTCAGGTGGGCGAGAGCGAAGAGGACACGCCGATCACGATCCGGCTGATGGAGGGCAACGACACGCTGGAAGCCCTCAAGCGGGCGATCAACGACTCGGACGCGGATGTGGAGGCGTACATCGCCAAGACTTACGGCGATGAGCCGTACCGCCTGCTGCTCACGAGCAAGCGCACGGGCGAGCAGAGCCGCATCAACATTGCGCTCGATCTGGAAAAAGGGGACGTGGGCGTCCCGAACTTTGTGAACTCCTTCGACACGACGGCAGAGTGGAAGGGGCTGGATCCGATTGAGCCGGAACTGAAGGCGCGCGGTGCGGGATCCTCCACCCCCGTGATGGAGGTGATCGGGGACTACACTGGAGAGGGCGACACGATCTTTGAGTTCACAGTGATGAGGCCCGGAACCATTCCCTCGGAATCGGGGGTGATGCTGGGCTGGAAGGACGACAAGGGTCGCGAAGGGGAGATCGAGATCAACAAGTTCAACTACGTTCCCGGACAACCCGTGGACGTGGTGGACGGAGTGCAGATCCGCTTCAGTGATGGCGAGGTGGTTGCTGCCGACCGCTTTAAGATCAAGGCGTTTGCCGAGAAATCGGAAATGCTCTGGTGGATGGACTCGGCGGCGCGCAAGGCCCGGATCACGCAGCCAACCGATTGGGAAAGCAAGATCGAAGGCGGTGGTGTGCACGTCACCGGGACTTACGACGGCGAGGACGACCAGACGGTGAAGTTCCGGATTGTCGGAGGAGGCCAGGTGGGAGGAACCTCGCCCATCTCGCTCTACTACGAGTTCACGGAATCCGGAAAATCCGGAACCGTCGGCCTGAGCGCCCCCTATCAGTCGGTTGGAGATGATGACGGACTTAACAGCGCCACCGCTTACGATTCGGAAGACGGGGAGGAACTGTTTGACCTGGAGTTCAACGGAGGAGGGAAGGACAAGCTCAAAAAGATTCCGATTGGACACGGGCTGTTCGTCGAGATTCCTCCCGGAGTGCTGCGTGACGGAGAGTCCACCGAGATGGACTTGTACGCGGCGGCACCCGAAGGCTACTGGTGGCTTGAGGAGGAGTCCGAGTCCCAAGGGCAGGAGGCGACCGGAAAGGTGGACCAAGTGCTGGACTGGGAGGGCGAGGAAGCCGTGGATCTGGAAGAGCTTGATGATTACGAGGACTACCTCGATAGTCAGGAAGGCATCAACCGACCCAGCGTGGAGGACAGCATCGCCTCCATCATTGGCCGCACCAGTGACGCGGCCATTTCGATTTCTGGGAATTACACGCAGGACGTGAGCAACACCTACACGTTCACGGTCGAAAAGCGTGGAAGCGTGGGCACCACACGGGTGCTGAAGCTGAAGTGGGAGGACACCTACGGCAATAGCGGAACGATGGACTACGGGGAGGGCTATCAGGCCGGAACTCCTCTGGTGTTCGACGATCAGCTTGCCCTCTCGCTGGGCGCGGGTCAGCTCTACGAAGGCGACTCGTTCACCATCGAAGCCCGCACGGCCACCACGCGGGAGGCCAAGGATCTGGTGATCCGCATGGGGGCTTCGGAGCTTGGGGGCGGCTTGGAGGTGCGCCGCGAAAAGAATCAGGCGAACGATGTGATTCCGGGGCTGGACCTGGAGTTCTTCGCGCCCTCGGAGAAGCCCGTGACGATTTCGGTTGTGGGCGACCGGGAAAAGGCGAAGGAACGCATCCGGGACTTTGTGGATGCGTACAACACCTTCAACACCACGGCGACGGAACTGTCGAAGTTTGACAAATCGACGAACACGGCGGCCCCGCTCTTGAGTGACCGCAACCTGGCCTCGATCACAAACGAGGTCGCCACCACGTCCATCGCCACGGTGGCCGGGTTGCCGCAGTCCGACAACATGCTCTTTGCCGTTGGCTTGCGCATCAACGACAAGGGCGTGATGTCGATTGACGAGAAGAAGCTCAGCGAGAAGGTGGAGGGGAACTTCTCATCAGTGGCCAACATTTTCCGGGCGAAGGGGGCTTCGGACAATCCGGGAGTGGCCTTTGTCGGCATGAACAAGGAGACGAAGATCAGCCCGGATGGCTACAAGGTGAACGTCACGCAGGCACCCACGCGGGGCACGTTCCTTGGGCGGAAGCTTCCGGGGGTGATCCGGGTGGATCAGACGAACAACATGCTGCTGATCAAGAACAACGGCCGCACCTCGGATCCGATTGAGTTGCGCGAAGACCTGTACACGCCCGCGAGTTTGGCCAAGGCGATTCAAAAGCTGGTCACGGAGGACAAGACCCTCGGCAGCCGGGGCATCCGGGTGGAAGAGCATGAAGGCGCGCTGCGCTTCACCTCCGGCTCCTACGGCAGTAACAGCGCCATCGAGGTGATGCCCGGCGAGGAAAAGGATCTCCTCAGCTTGGGCTTGGACGAAGGAACCTCCGAAGCCGGGGTGGATGTGAAGGGAACGATTGACGGCACGGAGGCGATGGGGCGCGGACAGCTTCTTGCGGGGGGCAGGGATACCAACGCCGACGGACTCCGGCTGTTTGTCACGCTGAATGACTCTCAGTTGGAAGCCGCCAAGCCGGAAGCGAGTGTGACAGTCACCAAAGGCGTGGCGGTCAAGCTCAAGAACAAGCTGGAGCAGTTCACCAGTCCCGTGAACGGAGAGTTCCAGCGCATCACCAAGGACATCAACGAGCAGATGCGCTCCTACGACAAGCAGGTCGGGGATCTCATGGAGCGCATGGAGAGCAAGCAGTCGCAGTTGCAACTCAAGTTCGCCAAGCTCGACAGCACACTCGGACGCCTCAAGGCGCAGCAAAGCTACGTCAGCCAGCAGCTTTCCGCGATGCAGGGGGGCGGGAAGAAGGATGATAAGTAATCGGTGATCGGTCGTGAGTGACTCATCGCTGAAGTGCGGGCCATCGGTCCTTTGCCTTAACCAGTTGGGCAATGCTTAACCTTAACACTTGGTTCTCATGAGTGCCTACGGGAGTTACCAGAACGCCTACCGTCGTGCGTCAGTCAACACGATGGATCAGGGCAAGTTGATTGTGATGCTCTACGACGGGGCGATCCGCAACATCAACTTCGCGCTCCAGCACATCAAGGAGGACGAGGTGGAGAAGACCCACAACTGCCTGGTGAAGGCGAAGAATATCGTCACCGAACTGCTCTCGACCCTCAACATGGAGCAGGGGGGCGACATCGCGAAGAACTTGCAGAGTCTCTACAGCTACATGTTCAACCAACTCGTGGAGGCGAATGTGCGCAAAGATCCCAAGCCTGCGGAGTCCGTGTTGAAACTGCTCCGGGAGCTGCGCGAGGCGTGGGTTCACATTGGCAAGAAGCAGCAGCCCGCTGCGGCGATGCCCGCACGTCCGGGAGCCGCCCCCGCCCCGAAAAACGTCCGGGTGCAAGGCTGAACAGTGAACAACGAAACACTGATAACTGATAACTGATAACCGAGATGAGTTCGTACCGCGCCTATCATCAGACGAGCGTGCAGACCTCGGATCAGCTCACGTTGATCCTCATGCTCTACGACGGGATGCTCCGCTACCTGCGCAAGGCGCACACTTGCATCGAGTCACAGGACATCGAGGGGGCGCACAATTACCTGATGCGCAGCAAGGACATCGTGAACGAACTGCTCTCGACCTTGCGCGTGGAAAAAGCCGGGGAGGTGGGCGGCAATCTGCGGGATTTGTACCTGTACATGTTCCGGTCCATCCTGGAGGCGAACCTGAACAAGGATCCCCAGCCGGTGCAGGACGTGATCCGGATCGCCGAAACCCTGCGGCAGGGCTGGCTCCAGATCAAGTCGCAACGCACGCCGCACAAGCAAACCACGCTGGCCCAGCAGAAACGGGCCAAGTTTCGGGCGCAGGGGTGACAATGAACAGTTATCAGTCATCAGAGTTTTTGCGTTGAGCAATGAGTTTTCCAGTGGTAGCGTGGGGTGACGAACCCACGAAACCTGAAAACTTGGAAATCGTGAGTCAAATTCTTCATGCCCGTACGAGGAACATGGAACTGACAATCAGTGATGAAAAAACAAAGGAAATTTTTACGGAAATCTTTGTTGACCTTGCAAAAACCAAACGAAGTGTTTTATATGAAATAGTTTTAGAAGCACTGGAGGAGGTCGGTTTGGCAAACGCCATCGCAGAAGGAAGGAAAAATGATTTTGTTACAGAGGATCAAATTTTTGCTATCCTTGAAGATAGTGATGCATGATTGTCAAATTCGAGTCAAAATTTGCTAAAGATTTGCGCCGAATCCAGGATAAGAAATTACTGTCAAAGCTTAAGGAAATCATCAATGGTTGCAAGAGATCAGAAAGCTTAACACAACTAGAAAACCTTAAAAAGCTTCAAGGGTATGATCATTTTTACAGAATTAGAGTCGGAGATTATCGAATTGGCATTGAAGTGACAGGTAAAGAGATGATCTTTACAAGGTTTTTGCACAGAAAAGAGATTTACAGGTTTTTTCCATAAAACCTCTTACCTGACAGAAAAATCGCAACACGGAGGTGAGGGGGATGTTTCCGAACGACCCGTGCTGCGCTGGTCGCGAGAGTTGACGACACGCGACTGAAAAAACACAGCTGCTCCCAACAGGACGGCGGAAACCCAAGGGCTTCAGCGGCTCCGGAACTCCGGGGCGGCAAGCCCTTTTTTTATGTCCAATTCCAAAAGGAGTCCACAAATGGATTCTTGCGGCTTGGGGCGTGTGAATTGAGAAGAGCAAGGCGATGAATGCACCAGCGGTCGCCTTGAAAGCACTAGGGTTGGGGCTGCTCCTGCTTGCGGGAGGCCACTCCGTATTATCAGCAGGCGAGGTCGGCTATGTGGTCGGCACCGCCGAGTTCTTTGACACGACACGAGCGCAGTGGGCACCGTTGCAACTCCGGCAACGCTTGGGGGCGGAGGACCGCCTCCGCATCCGGGGTCTGGGCCGAGTGGAACTGCGTTTTGTGGGCCAGCGCTTTGTGCGGCTCAATTCGGGCACGGAGGCCCAGTTGCGTTCTGATGTCCAGAATGCGACAGACCCTGTGGTGGTCGAGCTGTGGGCAGGACAAGCGTGGGGGAGTGTGTCCGGGAAACTCCGTGTGCCGGATGCCCTGCACATCCGCACTCCGCAGGCGGTGATTGCGGTGAAAGGCACGCAGTTCGGGGTGCTGTTGGAACCACAGGTGTCACGAACGGAAGTGTCCGTGTTTCGGGGGCAGGTCGAGGTGCAACCGCCCAGTGAGGTCATGGGTCCGAGGGAGGTTCCGGGGCCACAGGAGGTTGCGCCGCCACAAGAAGTCTCCCGCGAGGCGTGGGTGGTGCTGGTGCGCGAGCAGCAACGGCTGGTGATCGGCGAGTTGGGAATTCCTCGCCCAGAAGCCCTGCCGCCGCAAGTGCAGGAAAACGATTGGGTGCGCTTCAATCTGGAGCGCGACCGCAACCCTTGGGAACCGTTGGATTTGGAATGAGGACATGAGTCTGGATTGGTCGGAGGCGGAGGCGTATTTGTGCAAGGCCGATCCTGTTTTGAAAAAAGTGGTCGAGCGCACGGGAGCATGTGAGCTTTCCGCGCAGGAGGGCGGATTTGTCACGGTTGCGGACTCGATCATCGGGCAGCAGTTGTCCAACAAGGTGGCCAGGGTGCTGCGCGCTCGGTTCCGAACGCTGTTCAGCGATGGGGTTCCAGAAGCGCAACAAACCCTGGTGCTGGACGACGAGGCTCTGCGCCGATGCGGGTTTTCCCGCGCCAAGATGCGCTACGTCCGGGCACTCGCCGAAGCGGTGGTGTCCGGGAAACTGGATTTCGAGTCGGTGCATCAGGCGAATGACGAAGCCGTGGTGCAGACGCTCACGGAACTGCCGGGCATCGGGCGTTGGACGGCAGAGATGTACTTGATCTTTGCGCTCAATCGCCCGGACGTGTTGCCGCTGGGCGATGCAGCGGTGGTGGCGGCCCTGCGGTCGCTCTACCCGTTGCCGGAAAAGCAATGGGAGCCGCAAGCCTTGGAAATCGCCGAACCGTGGCGTCCGTGGCGCAGCGTGGCGAGCTGGTACCTTTGGCGGCACCATTCAAGTTGAACCGGAAGTATTGAGAGACGTAACGATTGACTGAACATGATCCCCAGTGGTTGCGCTGGGCGCGAGCCCTTCACGCGATCGCACAGAATGGACTGACTTTCACGGACGGGGAGTTCGATCGCAAGCGCTACGAGGACATCAAGCGCATTGCCGCAGAGATGATGGCGGCAGGGTCGGACACGCCGATGGCGGTGGTCCAGACGCTCTTTGCAGAGCAAACGGGGCACCAGACCCCAAAGGTGGATTCGCGAGGGGTGGTGTTTCGTGAGGATGCGCTGTTGCTTGTGAGGGAAAAATCGGACAACGGTTGGACGCTTCCGGGCGGGTGGGTAGACCCCAACGAGTCACCGCGTGAGGCCGTTGAGCGCGAAGTCTGGGAAGAGTCCGGCTACAAGGTGCGGGCGGACAAACTGCTGGCGGTGTATGACCGGGCCAAGCATCCACACACACCGCCGCGTGCGTTCAGTGTGTATAAGCTCTTCATCCGTTGCGAACTGCTCGGTGGAGAGCCGAAAGACAATTTGGAGACCGAGGAAGCGACCTTCTTCCGCGAACATGAGATTCCGGAAGACCTTTCGCCACCACGAGTGACCCCCGGTCAGATTGCACGGATGTTCGAGCATCGCTCGCATCCGGACTGGCCGACAGATTTTGATTGAGGATCACCTGATCTTGGAGTGCTGCGGTGCCGCCGCAGTGTTCCGGAAAACCGCCTGCCGAATCTTGGGAGGGAAGCGGCAGTGCGGGCTTAACGGCGGGCCGTGAGGTTCGCCGAGCAAAACCAGCGGATTCGCTGGGCCGAGGGGGTGCAGACCCCAAACGCCGGAATCCGCATGTCCCGCAAGGGACCGATCTTTGACAGCATGACCAGTGCGCCATCCTGAGCGGAGAGCGCCCGCAACCCCGTTGGACTAGGGGGGAAGGCACATTAGTGCGAGGAAGGAAGCTTCCCAGCTAGTTCGGCATGGACCCATCGGGGTCCACAACGGTTCGGGTGCATCCGTCGTGGCGCAGACGCTCCGGCGGCGGGATCCCTTGGCACAGAAGGGAGACCGCCAAACGGGACGAACTGCGTTCACTGCGGGTGCCCCGGAGGCTTGTTTCGCCGAAACAGGCTGACGGAGAGGCTCAATCGTTCCAAGGACGGAGGCCACGGAATTTTGGGGAACTCCCTCCGGTGTAGGATTGCATTGGAGGCGGTCTGCCGGAAACAAGGGGGTTCCCCATTCCGATGACGTGGCCAGGGTGGAGTGGTTTAACCTCCGGACAACCAGAGGCAGACGGTTTTGGGGAGGAGTTTATCCTGCGCTCGCAGGTATGGCTCTTCCTGAATCGAACGGTTCTGGAACAACGAGGATGACCATGACGACAGATTGGAGCCGCGACTCTCTCTAACTTGAAGGAGAATCGAGCATGGCGGAATCTACACTCGCAGTAGGAACGAAAATCGGTGAGGTGGCGAGGTTTGCCCGCTTTCCGGGAATTCGTGATGGCACGGCGGAAACGTGTGCCCACTTGTCGGAAATCCATTTCGGTGAGATGGGGAGGTACGCCCATTTGCCGGGAATGCGTTTTGGTGTTGGGGCGAACTGCGCCCATTTGTCAGAACTTGGATTGCCTTGTGTGGCGAAATCCGTCCGCTAAAAGGAAAGCATGGCGTTGCATTTTACAGAAGCGGAGTTGCAAAGTCGGCGGGATCGCGCCTGTCGTTTGATGGCCGAGGACGGCTTGGACGGGATGCTGTTGTTCCGGCAGGAAAGCATGTTCTACCTGACGGGGTATGACACTTTCGGCTATGTCTTTTTCCAGTGCCTCGTCCTGACGGCGGACGGGCGTTTGACGTTGCTGACCCGCGCTCCGGATCTGCGGCAGGCGCAAAACACGTCAATGCTCAAGGACATCCGCATCTGGATGGATGCGCCGGACGCGGACCCTGCGCTGGAACTGCGCGAGATTCTGCACGAACACGGACTCGCCGGAAAGCGGCTGGGCGTGGAGTACGATGCCTACGGACTGACGGCGGCTAACGGGAAAAAGCTCGATGCCGCGCTGGACGGATTCTGTGACTGCGCCGATGCTTCGATGCTCGTCAGCCGCTTGCGCGTGGTCAAGAGTCCGGCAGAACTGGAATACGTCTGCAAGGCGGCGGAACTCGCCGATGCCGCGCTGGATGAAGCCCACCAACTCGTGGGTCCCAATGCCGACGAGGGCGAAATCCTCGCGGCGATGCAGGGGGCCGTGTTCCGAGGCGGGGGCGACTATCCGGGCAACGAGTACATCATCGGCTCCGGCGAGAACGCCCTGCTCTGTCGCTACTACAGCGGACGGCAGCGGCTGGATGCCGAGGACCAGATCACGCTGGAGTGGGCCGGCACTTATCGGCACTACCACGCAGCAATGATGCGCACAATCCCGGTGGGACGCATGACACCACGGCACGAGGAACTGCACCGGGTCTGCGTGGACGCGATGGCCGCCTGCGAGGAGGCATTGCGTCCGGGGCGGCCCATCGGCGAGGTTTTCGATGCCTATGCCCGGACCTGTGATCAGGCCGGAATGCGCGAGCATCGCATGAACGCGACGGGCTACAGCCTTGGGACGACCTTCGCTCCGAACTGGATGGACTGGCCCATGTTCTACCACGGCAACCCCGTGATTGCCGAGCCGAACATGGTGTTCTTCCTCCACATGATCTTGATGGACAGCGACTCCGGACATGCGATGTGCTTTGGGCACACCAACATGGTCACGGAATCTGGATGTGAACGGCTCACGCGGCACCCGCTGGAACTGGTGGTGCGCTGAGTGGGAGAAGCCCCCATGATGTGGGGGCTGACGAACTGCTGACTTCCCCGGACGTGTTGAGTCTGGAAGTGGAGCGGTAGCAAGCGAGTTCTTTGAAAGACTGACAAACGCCCGTGCGGCGGGACTCTCCCGGCAAAGGCCGGAAGTCTTGGCGCAGGACTAGGTGGACCCCCCTCGCGCAGAAAAGCGGTGGGGGAGTTTTCCGAGAGCCAGACCTCTGCAAGCTGGAGGTTTGAGCATTCCCGGAAAAGCGGTCTGGAGGTGCAGGGATATTTGTCCGGAAAATCTATTTTTCAGGACAAAGTGCATCGTGTGTTTCCTCCACAGGAGGCTTGTCAGGAAATGTTTATTGATCACCCACAAAGAGGAGTGAATGATGTGGTGGAGTAAATCCCCAGAGGTGGGCGAACCCGGTGATCCTGCGGGATTGGGAACTCCGGGAGCGGCCCAGCCCTCGATCAACGAAATCGAGCAGGCGTGGTCGCTGTTGGATCGGGTGGAGCAGTCCTCCCGGTTTGGCGGGCGGATGCGCTTGGCGGCGTTGGCCGAACACCCGTTGCGAGCTTTGAGCGCGGACAGCGCCCCCGAAGAGCGGCGGCAAGCGGGCAGCGCCCCGTCCATGTACGTCTGGAACCAATTGAATCGCGCCTCCCCGCGCTTGGGGGAGGAAGACGCCGACCGGCTGGCCCGTGCGGAGCAACGGCTCCGGGCGCTGCTGGGAACGCGCCGCTGTTGAATTTGCGGGGGCGGGTCGCAACGCCCCTGTCTTGCTCGGCCTGCTGAGGCCGAATTTGTCCGGAGGCCTGCGTCGTGGCCCAAGGATTTCGGGAATTCCCGGAAACTGCGGGCGGGCGCTAGGACTCGAAGTCGCTTTCCATGGAGGGAGGCGTCTGTTCCATTGAGGATCCATTTAATCCATTTAGCACAAGGAGTGGCTATGAGTCTCCGAATCAACAACAACGTTGACTCCATGATCGCGTATCGCCATCTGGAGAGCAACAACGCGAAGCTCAGCAAGAGCTTGGAAAAACTCTCGTCCGGAGAGCGGATCAATTCCGCAGCGGACGGTCCTGCGGCGATTGTCGTTTCTGAATACCTGCGAGCGGAACTGGGCGGGTTGGAGCAGGCGATTCGCAATAACGAGTCCGCCGTCTCGATGGTGCAAACCGCCGAAGGCTCGCTGGGCGAGGTCGCCCGCTTGCTCATTGACGTGCGCCAGCGGGCCATCGCCGCCGCCAACGAAGGTGCCAACGACGATGCCATGGTGGCCGCCTCGCAAGCTGAGATTGAGAACGCACTGGCGGGGATTGACCGTGTTGCGTCCAACACCCAGTTCGCCCGTCGCAATTTGCTCGACGGCAGCGGTTCTGTGAGTGGAGTGACCAACAGCGCTAACTTGGAGTTTGTCAAGGGGAGCGGTGGTATCGTTGCATCGGACGAGAAGGGCTATGACGTTTTCATCAAGAAGTCCGCTGCCAAAGCGACTTTGGCTGGGCGTGGGATCACCGATAGCATGATACAAGCCGGGGAAGAGCTTACGATCATTGAAAACGGACGCACTGCCTTCCTGAAGCTGGATAAGACGATGACGACTGAGGGTGCGGTCCGGCAGCTCGGCGCCATTGCCGAGAGGAACGGGTTGGACGTGACGATCTCCGGATCGGGGGGTTCATTCTCGGTGATCCACAACAAGTACGGTAAAGACCACACGTTCTCCGTTGTCAGCACCGCCAGTGGAGCCCTCAGCGATAGTGCGGGTATGCCTCAAGTTGTGGCCAACGGCAGGGATGTCGAAGGGACGATCAACGGTGAGAGCGCCCACGGCAAGGGGCAGTTGCTGGTAGGGAACATGAACAACAGCACCACGCCGGGGCTGACCGTGCGCTACTCAGGCTCTGAAAAAGAGGTGTCGGCGGGATCGGTCATCGTGGATGGCGGCCTGCGTTTTCAGGTGGGTGGCAATCCGGATCAGTCCGTGGCCGTGAGCATCTCCGATGCCCACACCAGCCAGTTGGGGCGTGGGGTGGAGAACGAGAGCGAGTTCCTGTCGCTGGCCGACGTGGACGTCACTACTCTGGAAGGAGCGCAGGACGCGATCAACGTGGTGGATCGGGCGATTGAGGAAATCTCGATGTCGCGGGGGGATCTGGGCGCGTTCCAGCGCAACACGCTGGACTCCAACCTCAGTAGCCTGCGGGTGGCCCAGGAGAACCTGACCTCTGCCGAGTCGGTGATTCGTGACACGGACATGGCTCACGAACTGGCCCGGTTCACCCGGAACCAGATCATGGTGCAGTCCGCCACCGCACAGCTTGCGCACGCCAATGCGGTGCCGCAAAACGTGGTGCGCCTGCTGTCCAGCCAGTAGGACCCCTTGGCTCGGCCTGCTTCCGGAGCCACTGAGCTTCGGAGGCGGGCCGCCAAGCGACACGGAGAGGACACATGACTCTGAGAATCAACGAGGATCCTGGCGCTTCGGCTCCCGTCCGCAGGCTCTCGGAAGCGTATCATGCGACCCATCGGTCCTTGGAACGTTTGTCTTCCGGGCAGCGGATCAATCGGGCGGCAGATGATCCCGGTGCGCTGGTCACATCGGAAACCTTGCGGGCGGAGATCGCCAGCATTGGTCAGGCGGTGCGGAACACCGAGGTCTCGGTCTCGATGATCCAAACGGCAGAGGGGGCGCTTGCAGAGGTGAACAACCTGCTCATCGAAATCCGTCAGACCGCGCTGGCCGCAGCGAATTCGGGTGCAGGGGACTTTGCAGAGCTGTCCGGCTTGCAGTCGGAGTTGCGCTACGCCTTGGAAGGCATTGACCGAGTTTCGCGGTTCACGCGCTTTGGCAACCGTTCCTTGCTCGATGGCAGCCAAGGGGCGACCGGGGTGGGGAATTCCGACAAGTTGATGTTTGTGAGCGCAACGGAACAAACCCGGTCCTCGCCCATCGAGGGCTATCCGGTGGAGGTCACCAAGCTGCCACTGCGGGCCAAGCTGGTGGGAGATTTGACCGATGCCGATGCGGAAGGACTGCGCGTGATTTTGGAAGAAGAGGATGGCGGACTGGTGGACGTGTCCAACCCGCTTGGGGCTGGAGCGCCGACTTTTGTGAGCCGCTTGCAACGAGCCGCCGAGGACGCGAACCTCAACATCAAAATCGAATATGACGCGGAAGAAAGCGAGATTACCATCACCCATCGGGAGTACGGGCTGGCCAAGGGCTTCATGTTCACGACTTCCAAGCAGGGGGTGCTGGGTTCGGAATCCTACGCGCCCAAGCTCTTTTATGGGCAGGACGTGGAGGCGACCGTCGCCGGAGAGGCGATGGAGGGGGATGGGGTGTACCTCACCGGGAACAATCACAACCCAAACACCTCCGGGCTACGCCTGGCCTACACGGGAACCGAGCTTGGGGAAGTGGGCGCCGTCACGGTCTTTCAGAAAGCGATGCGCTTTCAAACCGGGCCTGCCCCGGATCACAGCGTGGACGTGGCCCTGCGGAGTACGGCTTCAGGCTCGCTCTCGCAGGGGGTGCCCAACGAGAGCGGTTTCCGGAATCTTTCGGAAGTGAACGTGTACACGCCCAGGGCGGCAACGGACACGGTTCGCCTTGTTGACGAGGCGGTCAATCAGGTATCCTCAATGCGGGCCAACTTGGGAGTGGTCCAGCGCAACACGCTGGAGAGCAGCACCGCTAACCTGCGGGTGGCGGCGGAGAACCTAACGGCGGCGGAGTCCGCGATTCGGGACACCGATCTGGCTCTGGAGCTGGCCTTGTTCACCAAGGGCAAGATCATGACGGAAGTCGCCGCAGCCACGGTTGCGCAAGCTGGCCGCGTCCGCGAATCGGTGGTGCGCACCCTGCTGCGCGATCCGAAGTAGTAAGAATTGGGAGGTGGCCCAAAGGATTGCCCTCGCCTCTGTGGTCATTTCCACGCGGGCGGGAATCCAGAATTGCCCGTATCCATTGGCACCATTCTGAAACCGTCAGTCTGTGCGTCTTGACGATACCATCACCGCCATTGCCACCGCCCAGCAGCCTTCTGGGCTGGGGGTGATCCGCATCAGCGGACCACAGGCCGTTGCGTCCGCAGAGGCGATCTTCCGGAGCAGCGGTGCCACACCGTTGGCGGAGGCTCCCTCTCATCAGTTCCGGCATGGCTGGGTGAGCGATACCGAAGGCTGGGTGGACGAGGTGTTGGCGGTCGTGATGCGCGGCCCGAACTCCTTCACAACGGAGGACGTGGTGGAACTGCACTGCCACGGCAGCGTGCTGGTGCAGCAGACCATTCTCGGCTTGTTGATGGAGCAGGGCGTTCGCGTGGCCGAAGCCGGAGAGTTCACGCGGCGGGCCTTCCTCAAGGGACGGCTGGACCTCACTCGTGTGGAGGCCATCAGCGATCTCATCCACGCCCGCTCCAAGGGCGGGATGCGCGTGGCGGCCCAGCAACTCCGGGGGCGGCTGTTCGAGTCCATTTCGGCGGTGCAGGAGCAGTTGATTCAGGTCGCCTCGCTGGTCGAGGCCTCCATCGAGTTCCCGGAAGAAGGCGAATCCTTCACGCATCGCGAGGACTGCCTGCGGCGCATCAGCGACGTCAGCGGCGAACTGGAGCGGCTGCTCGCTCACGCCGATCAGGGGCGGCGGCTCCGGGAAGGCGTGGCGACCGCGCTCATCGGGCGGCCCAACGTGGGAAAGTCCTCCCTGCTGAACGCCCTCTTGCGAGAAGCGCGGGCCATCGTCACGGCGGTTCCGGGCACAACCCGCGATCTGATCGAGGAAACCGTGCAGCTCAACGGGTTGGCGTTTCGGCTCACCGACACCGCCGGACTGCGGGACACCGCCGACGAGGTGGAATCGGAGGGCATCCGCCGCACCCGCGACACCTGGGCCGATGCCGAACTGGTGGTGCTGGTCGTGGATCAGAGCCAAGCGCCGGACGCGGAAGACCAACGCCTGCTCGCCGAAGCCGACCCCTCCCGCACGCTGGTGGTGCAGAACAAGGCGGACCTGCCCTCCGGAAGCGGAGTGCAGGACGCTTGGCGAACCGCGCTGCCGGGCTTTGAAACCGTGCGGCTTTCCGCAACCACGGGCGAGGGGCTGGAACTGCTGGAGGCCCGCATGGTGCGCCGTGCGATGGGCGGGGAAATCCCCCGCGCCGAAGAGGTGTGGATCACGAACCTGCGGCAGCAGCAGTCTGTCCAGCAGGCACTCGATGCCCTGCGGCAGGCCCGAAGGACTTTGGAGGATGAGGCGGGGGAGGAATACCTCGCGCTCGATCTGCGCCACGCGCTCAACGCCTTGGGGGCCGTGGTAGGCGAAACCACAGCGGATGACCTGCTGGCCCGGATTTTTGCGGATTTTTGCATTGGAAAATAAGCTCAACGACAGTGACCTGCTGGTGCTGGTGGTGCGAAAGCTGGTGCAGGTGCAACGCTGGCTGGAACTGTCGCAGCAGCAGTTCGCACTGGTGGAACTGAACGGGCTGGACCTGCTGGTTCAGGAGAAGGAGGCCATCGTGGAGGAAGTGCGACGGCTGGACGCGCTCATCGAACGCTGGGGGCAGGAGCATCAGCGTCCACCCACGCAAGAAGAACTGAGGGCGCTCCGCGAACTGCAAGCCACGCTGGACGCGTTGCAACAATCCGAGAACTCCTTTGTGGCACAATTGCAGACCGAGAAGCAACAGGTGTCACGGGAATTGGGGCAACTGCAAACCCAGTCCCGCTATTTGCAGCCCAAGCCCTCGCGGGTGGGGAAGCTGATGGGGCTGCGGCGCAAACCGACGTACTGAAAAAGCCACAGATTTCGCAGATGCCCACGGATCAAAATCTGTGAGAATCCGTGGCTCCATTTATTCCGAACCCGAAGCACCGTAGGAGCGGGCCATGCCCGCGAATCGCGTCCAGAGAACGCTCCTACAACGAGGTGTTCAAAAGTTAATCAGAATCACTATAACCAGCAACCAGCAACCAGCAACCAGCAAGATGTCAGGAACGGGGTATCAGGTGGAAAACGTGCTGTCGGAGTTCTGGCGTCAGCGCATGCCGGGCTTTGGCAATCCAGACGACCGCTTGCGTGTTTCGGAGGAGGGCTTCCAGCTTGGGCGCGAGCGCGGAAACGGTCGCCACACGCCGCCCTCCGGATGGGCGCAACCCGCCAACATCCTTGACCGCATCGCGGACAACTCCGAGCTGGGTCCAGAAGTCGAGTACGAGCAACAGCGTCGCTTCGGGCGTTTTCTGGTGCCCGCAATCCTTCCGCCCCTCCCCGAAGCCACTCCCTTCCCGCGGGTGCAGGATCATGTCGGCACCTACCGCAAAAGCATCGAGGTTCCGGAAGAAGAGGCGGTGGTGGCCGAAGCCGCAACCGCACCCTCTGCGACACCGGAATCGGCCCCTCCCGCTGCAGCCACGGAGGACTCGCTGGAAATCATGCTGGAGCCGGACCTGCCCTTGGGCGCGGACGACAGCTTGGGTCTGGACCTCCTCACCCCAGAGATCGAGATTCCGGAGCTTTCGGCGGCAGATGCGATGTTTGCGGACGAGCGCAAGGAGCCAGCCTCCGAAGAAACCGCCGCGGCCGCCAAGCTGGAACCCGAAGCCGAGGAAGCCACACCAGCCACGGAAGTTGAAGCCGAAGGTGCAGGGGACGCTCCAGCTTCCGGGGAAGCCGTCGAATCCGCAGAGACCGCCGAGGTAGCGGAGGTTGAGGCGGAAGCGGAAGCTGCCGAAGTTGCAGAGGAAGAGCCCGAACCCGTGGTGGCGGCCCCCTCAACGGCAGCGTTGCTGGATGCAGTGGACGACGAGGAGATTGACGACGACGATGATTTTGAGGAGGGACTGAAAGACACGCCGACCGACGAAGCGGACGTGGTGTTCGGTACCGCGCAAGTCACCCGCAAGTCCATCGGCACGTTCGTGGAGGCTTATCCGGACAGCGCCTTGCGCTACTTGTTGCGCCGCAATCTCGATGGGCGTCCGCTGCCCTCGGAGTTTGAGGCCGTTCACGAGCAGTGGACGGATCGCGGGCTTTCGCGGGGGCGACTCAAGCGTCACCTGCTCGATCTCATGAAATGGGACGACATCCCGGATTTGCCCATCCACGAGTTGCTGGGCGAGGTCCGAGGCCGGCTGTTCGCGTTCCAGCAGTAGCGTTCGTGAGCCAAGCCTTCCGCCCCAATGTGGCGGCAGTGATCTGGGACACTGCCAGCCGCCGAGTCCTCATGTTCCGCAGAGCGGGGCATTCGTATCAGGCGTGGCAGTTCCCGCAGGGCGGAGTGGACGCCGGAGAATCCGAGGAGGTCGCCCTGCACCGCGAACTCCGGGAAGAGATCGGCACCGATGCCGTCACCATCCTCAAGGCACCCGTCCGCCGCATTCGCTACCACTACCCCCGTGGCATTCGCAAGCGTCTGAAATCCCGCAAAAAGTGGCGTTCGTTTCGCGGACAGCAGCAACGTTGGTTTCTGGTGCGGCTGGAGTGCGGGACGGAGCAGTTGGATTTCCTCCAGCACGGCACGCCGGAGTTTGATGCGTGGCAGTGGATGCGTCCGCGAGAGGGACTGCGGCAGGTGGTGCCCTTCAAGCGCAAGGCCTACCGCAAGGCATTGCGGCAGCTCGGCCTGCTTTAGCG
Source organism: uncultured Pseudomonadota bacterium (assembly GCA_964597275.1). Taxonomy (GTDB): domain Bacteria; phylum SAR324; class SAR324; order SAR324; family NAC60-12; genus UBA8110. Next base: position 36,560 of record CAZQXS010000016.1, read on the forward strand.
CAGCTCGAAGCGGTCCAGCACCTCGTTGGCGAGCCGGATGTAGCCGGTCGCCCCCACCGAGTTCAGACGGCGTTTGATCACGTCCATCCCAATCGCACTCGCCTCCAGAATGTACGAGCATTCCGGGATGATCGTCTGGAACACCGACTCCCCCAGCGCCTGATAGACCTGCTTGCAGACCTGCTGGTGTGCCCGGATGTTGCGGTTGAACATCGTCAGCAGCACCCCGGCGATGCGCAGGTTGGGATCAATGTTGTTCTGCAAATCCCGGAAGGCGAGCAGGAAGCGCTTGAGGGACTTGATCGCCAGCGCCTCGCACTGAAGCGGCACCATCACAAGGTCCGAGGCGATCATCGCGTTGATCGAAACCGGACTGGTCGCGGGCGGCACGTCAATCAGCACAAAGTCGTAACGCTCGTCCAGATGCTCCTCCACGCGCTCGCGCAAGAAGTGGTAGTCCGAGGCCACGCGCACCACCTCCTGCTCCTCCGTCAGGTGGCTCATGTTGGAGAGGATGTAGTCGAGGTTCTTGTGCTCGCTGCCCACGCGCATCGCGTCAAACTCAAAGCCGGGATCGCAGAACAGCTCCCGCGTGCCCTGCTTGGGGCGTTCCCGGATGCCCAGCGCGGACTGCACCGACCCCTGCGGGTCAAGGTCCACGAGCAGCGTCTTGTAGCCGCCGAGCGCAAAGGCGGTGGCGAGGTGGATGGCCGAGGTGGTCTTGCCGACCCCGCCCTTTTGGCTGGAGAATGAAATGACTGTGGCCATGCGTTTTCCGGTGTCCCTTCCGGAACGTTCGTCGTGGGATGTGCGCCCCGTCCGTGAGGCTTCAGAAGTTTAGCGCAGGTGCCGGGGCAAAATCAAACCCCGTCCCGGCGGCAACAGGGTTCCTTGGAGGGCGTGTTGCAAGGGGCGTACAAATGGAGGGCGGCACAGAAAGAGCCGGACTCCTCAGAGTCCGGCAAGGCTGTGAGGCGGAACCTCAGCCCGTCGCGGGACGGTAGCTGGGCAAGAACGCCTCTGCTTTTTCAAGCGATGCGCTCATCTCCTCCGGGGAGATCAGCACCGTGCTCTTGACACCGGAAAAGGCTCCGGTTGAGCTGATTCCAAGCGAAGCACCCGCCATTGATGTGTTGTCCGGCATCTCGGCGATTGCCAAGATGTCGTAATCACCAAAGCAGAAGAACAAAGAAAGCATTTTGCCACCGGCGGCGGCAATTGCTTTATTTGCGGCTTCCTTGCGGTTGTCCTTGTTCGCGATCATGGCCTTGATCGAGGCATCGGTGTACGACGCCTGAAACATATAGTACGCCATGGGGTCTCCTAAATTATAGGGGAGTCAGGATACACACCCGGAGGTTGTGCTGGCTTCCCTGCGAAGCCAGCGCCGCCGGGCCTGACTTAATCCATACGCCTGTGGGCGCGAGAAGTCAAGCGCACAAGTCCAAATGACGGGCGGGGAGTTGCAATTTTCCCGCAGAACGGGCTACAATGATGTCATGAAAGATACGCCATGGCATTTCTGCAAATCCACACGTTCCCAGACCCGATCCTCAAGCAAGTCGCCAAGCCCGTCGAGGTGTTTGACGCTGCCCTGCGCAAGACCGCCGATGACATGCTGGAGACGATGTACGCCTCCAACGGCATCGGGCTGGCGGCGATTCAGGTGGCGATCCTCAAGCGGCTGGTGGTGGTGGACCTGATGAGCGGCTCGGAGGACGAATCCCAGCGCGACCCTCATGTTTTCGTCAATCCCACCATCGTCGAGCAGTCCGGGGAAACCCTCTCGGAGGAAGGTTGCCTGAGCGTGGTGGAGTTCCGGGCGGAGGTCAAGCGGGCGGAGCGCATCACGCTGGAGTACCAGGACGTGGAGGGGCAGGCGCACACGCTGGAGGCGGAGGGATTGATGGCAATCTGCATCCAGCACGAACTGGATCACCTCCGGGGGGTGCTGTTCATTGACCACCTGCCTCCGCTCAAGCAGAAGATGGTGAAGCGACGGCTGGCCAAGCAGGCTCGGCTGTCCGCATGACCCCCCTGCGATTTTGGATTGCAGCACTGGCGATTTGGCTGGGCGGCTGCACGGCCCTTCAGGCCGAACCGACCTACCAGCACGGCACGGTCACGCTGCCGTCCGGAGTCACGATTCCTGTCGAAATCGCCGACACGCCCGCCAAGCGCTCCCTCGGCTTGGGCCGACGCGACGGGCTGCGTCCGGGCTGGGGCATGCTCTTCATCTTCGAGACCACCGGAAGCCACCCCTTCTGGATGAAGGACATGCGCTTTGCCATTGACATCCTCTGGCTCCGCAATCGCCGCATCGTCCACATCGCCCGCAACGTCCCGCCGCCCGCTCCCGGCGAAAAACCCGTCACGCTCGATCCTTCGGTTTCCGCGAACCTCGTCCTCGAACTCGCGGCTGGAGCCGCCAAGGCGCTCGGACTGGAAACAGGGCAGTCGGTGCGCTTTCAATTCTGAATGCACTTTGATTCACCACAGAGGGCACAGAGGTTTGGTTTTTAGAATTTTTTTCTCTGTGTTCTCTGTGTCTCTGTGGTGAGAACGAAAATCATTAGCGACTAAGCCCAATGTCCAAAATCCGTGAAGCCGCCGCCGCTGTCTTGCGGCACGGCGACCAAGTCTGCGCCGTTGTGCGTCAGCCGCACCTGCTTGCCTTTCCGGGCTACCACGCCTTTCCGGGCGGGAAGGTGGACCGCACGGACGCCGACACGCTTCCGGACGCTCCCGGATTGGAAGGGCTGGAGCCGCAGCAGGTCAACGCGCTCTGCCGCGAGTTGGAGGAGGAACTCGGCTTTGACCTCATCGCCGGATTGCGCAACGGCACGGTGCAGCGCGTGCAGCCGTTGGCGTTGGCGCTCGCCCCGCCCTTTGACATCGTGCGCTTCCGCTCCCATTTCTTCCGCATCGACCTCGCCGAAAAGCCCAAGCTCACGCCCGACTCCGGGGAGATCGCCAAGCTGATGTGGCACACGCCCGACGAGTTACTGGAGCAGTTTCAGGCGGGGGATGCGCTGATGGTGCCGCCCATCCGCTGGGTGCTGGAAGGACTCGCCGACAATCTGGACTGTGGAGACTTGGGCGACCTTTCCCCGCAGTTCGACTATGACCGCGAGGTGCCGTGTCTGGAAGTGCTGCACGGCCTGCGCATGATGCCTGTTCTGTCGAACACGCTTCCGCCTGCAAGCCGCACCAACGCCTTCCGGATTGGCGATGCGGACGCGCCGCAACTGCTCGTGGACCCATCTCCAGAGTCCGAGGAGGAATTGGCCTGCCTGCAAACCACGCTGGAAGCCGAGCCACCCGACCTCGTGTTTCTCACGCATCACCATCCGGACCACCACCAGTTTGCCAATGTGCTGGCCCGGCAGTTGGGGGTTCCGGTCTGTGTCAGCGCGGACAGCCACGGGCGCATCCGGGCCAAGCACGGAGCCGATTACTTTGACGGCATCGAGGTGCGGCTTGTCGGAGAAAGTGACGTGCTGACGTGCTGGCATGGCGAGGACGTGCGCGTGTACACCGTTCCGGGGCATGACGAAGGCCAACTCGCGCTTGCACCGGAATCGTTGCGCTGGTTCATCGTGGGCGACCTCATTCAGGGAATCGGCACGGTGGTCATCTCCGCGCCGGAAGGTGACATGGCCAAGTACTTCCGCACCTTGGAGCGCGTCATTGCCCTCGATCCCGCCGTGATCGCCCCCTCCCACGGCATCCCGATGCGCAGCGTGCATCGGCTCTCGGCCACGCTTCGGCATCGCCGCGAACGCGAATCGCGCATTCTCGAACTCCACCAGTCCGGACACAGCAACCAGGCGATTCTCGAAACGGTGTACGAAGGCGTGGACGCACGGCTGCTGCCCTACGCGATGCGCAACATCGAATCGCACCTCACCAAACTCCGCCAAGAAGGCCGAGCGTGACTTCACGCGACCACCTAAACTCCTACAGCCTCCAGCCTAAACCCCTTCTGTGAAACTGAACAAGCGTGCGGTCCTGCGACTGATGGAAGCTCAGGGCGTCCTGCTCTCCGCCAAGCAACTCCGGGGGTTGCTCGGCCTCAAGAAATCACAGGCCACCAAGCTCAAGGCGTGGCTGCAAAAGCAGGTTCAGAAAGGATCGCTGATCAAGCTGGGCGTGCGCTACGGCAGTGCGCAGTTGCTGGAGCAGGCACCGGAAGCCCCTTCCGAAGAGGGGCAAAGCTCCAAAGTTCCAAAGGTGCAAAGTTCCAAAGGTGCAAAGTTCCAAAGGGAAGGTCGAGAACCGAGAGCCGACAGCCGAAAACCGCACCGTGGAAGCAGGCCAAGCCCGCGATCTTCGGAGCGTCTGCAAGGCCGCTTTGAGCGCAGCCGCCGGGGATTCGGCTTTGTGATTGTGGGCAGCGACCAGCCGGACATTTTCGTGGGAGAGGAAGAGCAGTCTGGAGCGATGGATGGCGACACCGTGGAGGTGGAACTGCTGCGTCGGCGCGGCTTTCGGGGGCGGCGCAAGGGCGTGATCGTGCGCATTCTCAAGCGGGCGACCTCGACGTTGCTGGCACGGCTGGAGCGCAAGAAGTCGTCAGTGTCGGCGATTCCGGTCAACCCGAATTCGGGAATCGCCAAGCTGCGCATTCCGCTGGAACACGACGATCCGGAAATTCTGGACAAGACGCTCGTGGAGGTGGAACTGGTCGAATCCGGATCAAGCATGAGCCGCACGCCGCAAGGCCGCATCGTGCGCAGTCTCGCGGAGGTGGACCTCAACGAACTCGCCTTCGAGCGCATCCTTCAGGAAAATCAGGTGCGCACCGAGTACCCGGAAGCCGCGCTGGCCCACGCCGCCCGCTTTTCCACGCGCATTTCCTTTGACCCCAAGTCCGGGCGCACCGACTTGCGCGGCCTGCCCTTTGTCACGATTGACGGACGCACCGCCCGCGATTTTGACGATGCGGTGTGCGCGGAGGAACTCGACGGAGGCCGCTACCGTCTGCACGTCGCCATCGCGGATGTCGCGCACTACGTCCAGCCCGGAGACCCCGTGGATGCCGAGGCGGTGGAGCGGGCGACCAGCGTGTACTTTCCAACCCACGCCGTGCCGATGCTTCCGGAGGCACTTTCCAACGAGCTGTGCAGTTTGCGTCCGGGCGTGAATCGGCTGGTTTTGGCCTGCACGATGGAGATCACGCCGGAAGGAGAGGTTGCGGACTACACGATTTGCGAGGGGCTGATTCGCAGTCGGGCGCGTCTCGTTTACGACGATGTCGAGGAACTGTTGCAAGGCCGCCCCTCACCGATTCGGAGTCCGGAACTTCAGGAAAGCCTGCGGCTCATGCACAAGCTCTCGCAACTGCTGGAGCGCAAGCGCGGCGAGCGGGGCGCGATCCAGTTCAGCTTTGCCGAGGAAACCATCGAGGTGGACGCCGAAAACCGCATGACGGGCGTGAGCCGCCGCGAGCAGAACTCGGCGATGCGGCTGATTGAGCAGTTTATGCTGGAGGCCAACGAAACGGTGGCGCGGCACTGTGTGCGCCACAAGCTCCCGGCGCTCTACCGCGTTCACGAACAGCCGGACCCGATCAAGCTCAAAAAACTCCAGCGCGTCTTCTGGCGCTTTGGCGTGACCACGCCGATGGCACGGCTGCAGGAACCCAGCGCCTTCAACGAGGTTTTCGAGCAAATCCGGGAACTGCCCGTTCAGGAGCAGTTGCAGGTGCTGCTCTTGCGCTGCATGGCACTGGCGGTCTATCGCACCGAGAACTTGGGGCACTTCGGGCTGGCCGCCGAGTTCTACGCGCACTTCACCTCCCCGATCCGACGCTATCCGGACCTCTGCGTCCACCGTGGCCTCAAGCACTGGTTGGTGCAGCAACGACTTCAGGGACTCGACCGCAAGGAGCGGAAACGCCTGCAACCGCCTTCCCCGGAGGTCACTCCCGAACTCGCGGAGCAATGTTCCCAACAGGAACGCAAGGCCGAAAAAGCCGAGATTCAGAGCATTGACCTGCTAAAGGTCTCGTTCCTGGAACGCTTCCTTGGCGAGGGCTTCACCGCCACCGTCCGGTCCATTTCCAACGCCGGAATCAAGGTGCAGCTCGCCCCGCACGAGGTCGAGTGGTTCCTGCCGCTGGAAACGCTCACGGACGACTGGTACTCCTTTGACGAGGAAACCCTCACCCTGCTCGGACGGCGACGGCAGCGCATCGTGCAGGTCGGCGACCGCCTGCAAGTGCGCCTATTGCGGGCCGATGTGCTCCAGCGCACCCTCGACTTTGAAGCCGTGCGCTGGCTGTCCTGATGGACTTGCTGCTTGCCTCACCCGGCGGAAGGTGGTAAAACTCACGGATGCAACCGCCCACCCCTTCCTCAAGGAGGCTCTATGCGTCGTACCCTCTCTTGGCTGTTCCCGTTTGCCGTGCTGCTCGGCATATCCTTCTCGGGTGAGTCGCTGGGCACCGAAGTCCGGCGTCCGGCCAAGCACAACTCCAGCACTCAGCAACGCCTTTCGGTGTGGACGGAGCCTGCGACGGGAATGCAGTTCGTTCAGGTTCCGGGAGGGAGTTTCTTGATCGGGGATCAGTTCGGCGAGGGCGACTTGGACGAAAAGACCAGCCGCCGGGTCACCCTCCAAGCCTTCCATCTGGGAGTCACGGAAGTGACGCAGGCCCAGTGGCAGACCATCACGGGCTGGAACTTCTCGCGCTTCAAGGGCGAGCATCACCCGGTGGAGCGGGTGAACTGGAACGATGTGCAGGCCTTCATTGCCCAGCTCAACGCCCGCCACGGGGGACGCTATCGGTTTCGACTGCCCACTGAGGCGGAGTGGGAATACGCCTGCCGGGAAGGGGGACGCAAGGTGCGGTACTGCAACGGCAAGGCCGAGGCCGACCAGTCCGCAATTCACTTTGGCTACACCTACACCGCCGCCGGGACACGGCCCGTGGCCAGCTTTGCGCCCAACGCGCTGGGGCTGTATGACATGAGCGGCAACGTCTGGGAGTGGACTTGCTCCGAGTACAAACCGCACTACGACAGCAGTGAGGAGCGCTGCGGACGGGCAGGTTCGCCCTGCACCCTGCGTGGAGGTTCGTGGGGGAGCGGCCCCAGAGGGGTGCGTGCATCGAACCGCAACGTCTTCTACGGCGCTTACGGCCCGGATGGCGGTGACGGCCGCCGGGGCTTCCGACTCGTTCGGGAATGATGCTTTTCTTGGTCGGACCCTGCCGAATCCGTCCCAATACCTGAAAATTCCGCGTTTGGCATCAATTTTTTTGCCGATTCACCCTCCGATTTTTTACCAGTGGCCTTCAGGAAATTATAAATAATATAAATAATTTAGAGTTATTTCATATAATAGTACTTTTTCAGGTAACTGTTTTTACTGGATGAAAAAAACACCCATTTTTCAGCAGTTTTTTCCAAAAAAAGGATTGACGGCTTCTGCCCATTTGCGGTAGGCTTGGAGCCAAGTCTGGGCGGGAAGGCTGAGTCCCGCTTGCGGGCGTACCTCTTTTTCAAGACGCAATGTGGCCCTTATGCAACGCGCAACTTTAGAGCCAAGCCTTAGCCCCCCCTCGCAAAACGCCAGCGTTTTCCTCCGCCCCTCCGAG
>CAZQXS010000017.1:0-19585 GCA_964597275.1 uncultured Pseudomonadota bacterium
GTAGCGCAGACCCGGAATCCAGAGCAAACGGCCGTATGGCTGGATTCCCGCCTGCACGGGAATGACCACACAGGCGAGGCTTTCTCAAGAAATCAATCCCGGCGTCGGAACTGCCGATGGCAGCCCTTGCAGGATTGCCCAACCTCGCCGACCTTGCCCCGGATGGCCTTCACGTTGCCGGAGCGCACCGTCTCGGCCAAGTCGGCACTCGCCTGCTCAAGTCGCTGGGCGGCTTGTCGAAACTCTTCTGGACGTTCCCAGACCGAGGGACGGGCACTGGTGTCCCCCGAATCCGTGCCCTCCGGGAACAACTCGGGCAGCAGTTTTGCCATGCTGTGCATCGCCTCGGCGTGATTGATGACGTGCCCGGTGTACTCGCCGAGCCGCCCCCGCAGGATTCTTGAAATTGCGCCCATGTGGTGCTTCAGCGAGGAATAAACCGCCTTACGGTACTTGATGAGATCGGCATTGCGGTCAGCATGCAGCGTGGCTGGAGCGAGGAGCAGGGTGGCGGTGACGATCAGGATCAGTCGGTTCATGATCAGGTTTCGGCTAGGGTTTCAGGAGCTTTCCTTGACTTGGGTGGTGCGGGCCACGCCGTCGCGAAGGGCGGCTTCCTGCACGGCGGCGGCGATTTTGGGAGCAATGGCGGTGTCGAACACGCTGGGGATGATGTAGTCTCCCGAAAGATGCTGGGGGTCAATGCTCTCCGCAATCGCATGGGCGGCGGCGAGTTGCATCTCCATCGAAATGGTGGTGGCCCGGCAGTCGAGCGCCCCCCGGAAGATTCCTGGAAAGCAGAGGACGTTGTTGATCTGATTGGGGTAGTCGCTGCGGCCTGTGGCCATCACCGCCACATGCGGATGCGCTTCCTCCGGCATGATCTCCGGATCGGGATTGGCCATCGCAAAGACGATGGGATCGGCGGCCATGCGCTGAACGTCGGAGCCATCGAGCAGGTTCGGCGCAGAAACGCCGATGAAGACATCGGCTCCGGCGATCACGTCCTTGAGCGTCCCGGATTCCTGCTTGGGGTTCATCTCGTTGGCAAACCAGAGCTTGGTCTCGCCCTTGAGATCGTTGCGCCCCCGGTGCATCGCGCCCTTGCGGTCGCAGCCGACGAGGTGGGTCACGCCCAGCCCCGCGATCATTTGCGCACACGCGGTTCCCGCCGCCCCGGCTCCGGAGACGACCACCTTGACCTCCTGCGGTTTTTTGCCGACGAGCTTGAGCGCGTTGATGAGCGCGGCAGTCGTGACCACGGCGGTGCCGTGCTGGTCGTCGTGGAAAACGGGAATGTCGAGTTCCTGCTGGAGCCGCTTCTCGATCTCAAAGCAGCGCGGCGCGGAGATGTCCTCCAGGTTGATGCCGCCAAATCCGGGAGCGAGTGCCTTGACGATGCGGATGATCTCCTCGGTGTCCGTGGTGTCGAGGCAGATCGGCCATGCGTCAATTCCGGCGAATTCCTTGAAGAGCATCGCCTTGCCCTCCATCACGGGCATTCCGGCGGCGGGGCCGATGTCTCCCAGCCCCAAGACGGCGGTACCGTCGGTGACCACCGCGACCGTGTTGCCCTTGATCGTGAATTTGTACGCCTTGAGGGGGTCTTCGTGAATCGCCATGCAGACGCGGGCGACTCCGGGCGTGTAGGCGATCGAGAGGTCGTCGCGGCTCTTGAGCGGAATGCGGGACTGCACCTCCATCTTGCCGCGCAGGTGCGCGAGGAAGACGCGGTCGGAGTGGTGGAGGTACTCCGCGCTGGGGACGATTTTGAGCGCCTCCACGATTTCCTCGCCGTGTTCGACGCTGCGCGTGAAGATGTTGATGTCCCGAACGAGGCTTCCGGCCTCCGGGCGCACGAGGTCAATCGCGCCAATGTTGCCGCCCATCTCCGAGATGATGCGCGTCACGCCCGCCAGCACCCCGACTTCGTTGGAGAGCTTGAGGCGGACGATGATGCTGTTGCTGGCGCTGTGAGGTGAGTCAGACATGGATTCCTTGGTGGAGTTTCTTTGATAATGGTTGATGTTTGGTTTTCAAAAGCCTACTCCGTTCGACCTGAGCTTGTCGAAGGGCGATTCCGTTCATGCTTCGACACGCTCAGCACGAACGGAGGCTCTACATTCTTCGGGGAAAAGCCGATGCTCGCTCATCCACCTCATTGTCATGCTGAAGCGGCAGGCCGTTCCAAAAACAGGTGGTTGCGGTGAATCACGGGTTTGGACAGGCTTCCGGAGGGGCTGGCAGTTTCCGCCGTTTCGGAATTTCCTGCAAACAACTGCTCTTGCAATTCCCGTGACGAAAAGCTGCTGCGTCCCACGCCGAGCTTGGTTCCGGACGGGCCGAGGATTTCCACGAGATCCTTGAGGTCGAACTCGCCCTCCACCTTGGTGATGCCCTTGGCGAGCAGGCTTTTCTTGCGCTCCAGCAGCGCTTGTTCGGCTCCGGAGTCAATGTGCAGCCGCCCTTGGCTGAAGGCTCCGGCGGCGAGCCATTTCTGGTAGCTGTTGACCTTGCGCCCTTTGGAAACGAAATGAGTGCCGCCTCCGCGTCCTTCCAGAATGTCCAGCACACCCTCCGGACGCTTGCCGTCAAGGATGTGGGCGTGGATGCCAAAATCCATCGCCATGCCTGCGCAGCGCACCTTGCTCTCCATGCCGCCCTTGCCGTCCCGCGAAGTCACAGGCAGGCAGAGCCGCAGCAGTTCTTCGGAAAGGTCTTCCACGCGCTCCACGACTTCCGGCGGCGAGGATTTCGCTCCGGCCTTTTCCCGGAGCAGGCCCGGCGCGATGGTCAGGAACAGGAGCCGATCCGCATCCGCCAGCGCTGCCACATAGACGGCCAACTGGTCGTTGTCGCCAAACTGGTTGATCAACAGCTCGTCGGTGGCCACCACGTCGTTTTCGTTGACGATGGGCAGGACGCCCGCCTTGAGCAGGTTTTCGAGCGTGTTCCGGATGTTGAGGTAGGAGGCGCGGGCGTTGAAATCTCCGCGTGTGAGCAGCACCTGCGCGACCGTGATCCGGTGTTCTCGGAAAAAGTCGGTGTAAATCTGCATGAGCCGCGCCTGCCCCACGGCGGCCAGCAACTGGTGCTGCCGGAGCTGATCCGTCACGGTTTGCCCCAGATGCAGCAACTCCCGTCCTGCTCCCATGGACCCAGAGGAAACCAGCAACACCTCGTGCCCCATCATCCGGAGCGAGGCAATCTGCTCCGCAAGTTCGCTGATCAGGTTGTAGTCCAGCCGACCGCTTGGGCGTTGCAGGACGTTGGTGCCCACCTTGATGACCAAACGCTCGCGGCTCATTTGCTCAGACCCGTTCGTAGAGGGTGACGACGCACGCGCCGCCCAGCCCCAAATTGTGCTGCAAGCCGATGCGGGCGTTTTCCACCTGCCTCGGACCCGACTGCCCCCGGAGCTGCCAGACGAGTTCTGCGCACTGCCCCAGTCCGGTCGCGCCCAGCGGATGCCCCTTCGAGAGCAAGCCGCCGGAGGGGTTCACGACCACGCGCCCGCCATAGGTGTTGTCATCTTCCTGAATGAACTTGTCGGCGGTGCCTTCCGGGGTGAGTTGCAGGGCTTCGTAGGTGATGACCTCGTTGGCGGTGAAGCAGTCGTGCAGTTCCACCACGTCCACGTCCGCCGGGCTGACCCCGGAATCCTCGTACACCTGCCGTGCGGCCTCGGCGGCCATCTCGCTGCCCACCACCTTCATCAGGCTCTTTTCCTCAAAGGTCGAGGGGAAATCGGTTGTCATGCTCTGGCTGCGGATGACCACGCTGCGGTCCAGCCCGTGCTTTTGCGCGAAGTCCTCGGAGCAGACAATCGCCGCCGCCGCCCCGCAAGTGGGCGGGCAGCACTGGAGGCGCGTGAGGCTTCCGTACATCTTGGGGGAGGCCAACACCTCCTCGACCGAAACCGGATCGCGGAAAATCGCCCGTGGGTTCTGGTGCGCATGGGCGCGGGCCTTCACGGTCACTTTCGCAAAGCTCTCGTCCTTGATCCCGTAACGCTCCTGATACTCCTGTCCCGCGCCGCCGAAGAGCTTGAGCGCGACCGGAGCGTCCGATTCGCCCTGCGAGGCGGTGGCGGTTTCGTGGAAGCGTTGCAGCGGGTCCGGACGATCCGTGATCACCGCACCGAGCGCCCCCCGGTTCATCTGCTCAAACCCCAGCGCGAGGGCGCAGTCCACCATGCCGGACTCGACCGCCTGCCGCGCCAGGAAGAGCGCGGTGGAGCCTGTGGAGCAGTTGTTGTTGACGTTGACCATCGGGATGCCCGTCATGCCCACGCGGTAGAGCGCAGCCTGCCCGCAGGTGCTGTCGCCAAACACATAGCCCACATAGGCCTGCTGCACCTTCGAGTAGTCCAGCCCCGCATCCTCCAAGGCCATGCGGGCGGCGTTTGCGCCCATTTCCGGATAGCCGTCGCTCATTCCCGGTTTCATGAACGGGATCATCCCGACCCCTGCAACATGCACTTTGCTCATCGTTTCCTTTCTCATTCGGTTGATTTGGTCAACGACGCAACCCCCTTTTTTTCGTCAAGGAATGCCCCAGTTTTACAAAAATTGACACCGCTTGTCATGTTTACCTTGTATATCCTGTCTGATTTTTCTAAGTTTGCCAACCATCACTTTAGATGCAGCAACACGTTGAGGAGAAGAAAAAACAGTGCCGTCAACAGGAACATCGAGCCAGCCACGAGGGTTTGTCGTGCCTATCGGAGGGGCTGAGAACAAAAAGCAGCATCCCGTCATTCTGGAGCGGTTTGCCGAAACTTGCGGGGGGCGGGGGGCTTCGATTGGAGTGATCCCCACGGCTTCGCAGCAGGAAGGCACGGGCGATCTCTATCGGGGCATCTTCCGGGAGCTGGGTGCAGCACAGGTCATCACCCTGCCTCTGAAAACCCGCAAGGATGGCGAGCGTGAGGACTATCTTGCCCAGCTTGAGGAAACCACGGGTCTTTTCATCACGGGTGGCAATCAGCTTCGGCTTTCCAGCATCCTCGGCGGCACCACCATTGCCCAGCGCATCCGGCAGTTGAACGCGGACGGCGTGCATGTCGCCGGGACTTCGGCGGGTGCGGCCATCATCCCGGAGCACATGATCGCGGGCGGCAGGACGGGGCCGACACCACGGGCGAGCCGAGTCACGCTGGCTCCGGGCCTTGGCCTCACCAACCGGCTCATCATTGACCAGCACTTCCGGCAGCGGGATCGGCTGGGGCGTTTGCTGGCGGCGCTTTCCTACAACCCCTTTGTCACGGGCATCGGGATTGACGAGAACACCGCCGCCTTCATTGACCCCGACGGCAAGCTGGAAGTCGTGGGCAGCGGAGCGATCACCGTGGTCGATCCCGGAGAACTGGAGCATTCGTCGCTGGCGCAAGAAAGTGACAGCCAGCCCATCACCTTGGTCAATTTGAAGTTGCACATTCTCGGCAGTGGCGCACGATACGATGTCAACACCCGCGAGGTGAGTCTGCCCGCAGGCTGAGTTTTTCGAGTTCAACCTTCCACTGGAGGCGTATGAAAGTTCTGGAAACCAACGTGTATGTCGGCCCCAGCCGCTACGCGACTTTTCCTGTGATCCGCCAAGTGCTGGACTTGGGGATACTGGAGGAATGGCCCACGGCCAGATTGGGCACCCGTTACATCAATGCGCTCTTGAAAGCCCTGCCGGGTTTGCGCGAACACGGGTGTTCGTACCGCGCTCCCGGAGGGTTTGTGCGTCGGATGCGTGAGGACGAGGGCACCTGGCTGGGGCATGTGATGGAGCATGTCGCCATTGAGATGCAATGCGTGGCGGGGTCGGATGTCACCTTTGGGCGCACCCGCTCCACGGGCGACTTTGCCCACTACAACATGATCTTCGAGTACCACCAGCGCGACGTGGGGCTGGAGGCCAGCCGCATTGCGCTGGTGCTGCTGCTCCACCTGTTGCCCGCCAAGCTCAAGAAGCAGCTCGACTCTCCACCGGACCCGAAGTTCGACTTCGAGCAGGAGCGCGACACCTTCATCCGCTTTGCGCAGAGGCACGAATTCGGCCCCAGCACCGCATCGCTCGTGAAGGCCGCCGAGGCGCGGGACATCCCCTACATCCGCCTCAACAAGTACAGCCTCGTCCAGTTTGGACACGGCAAGTACCAGCGCCGCATTCAGGCGACCATCACCAGCGAAACCCGGCAAATCGCGGTCGGCATCGCTGGAGACAAGGAGGAGACGCACAGCATCCTCAACGACCTTGGCCTGCCCGTCCCGATCCAACGGATTGCCTTGAGCGAGGACGAGGCGGTGCGGTCGGCAAAGCGCATCGGCTATCCGGTGGTGCTGAAGCCGCTGGACGGCAACCACGGACGCGGGGTTTCGATCAATCTCACGGAGGACGCGCAGGTGGAGGTCGCCTTTGGCGCAGCACAGGCGCAGTCGAAGGGCCGCTCCATCATCGTGGAGAGCTACGTCACGGGCTTCGACCACCGGATGCTGGTGATCAACGGCGAACTGATCGCGGTTGCCAAACGGGTTCCGGGGCATGTGGTGGGCGACGGCAAGAGCAGCATCGAAGCCTTGGTCGAGGAGGTCAATTCCGATCCCCGGCGTGGCATCGGGCACGAGAAGGTGCTGACGCGCCTCGTCTTTGACGAGCAGGCTAAACGCCTGCTGGCACAAGCCGGACACACCGAGGAGACGGTGCTGCCGGAGGGCGAAATCTTCTACCTGCGCTCCACCGGGAACCTCTCCACGGGCGGCACGGCGATTGACATGACCGACGTGGTGCATCCAGACAACCGCGAGATGGCCGTGCGGGCCGTCAAGTCCATTGGGCTGGATGTGGGCGGGGTGGATTTCCTGACCCCGGATGTCACGCAATCGTACAAGGACATCGGAGGTGCGATTGTCGAAATCAACGCAGCTCCGGGTTTCCGGATGCACGTTGCCCCCAGCGAGGGCACCTCGCGCGACGTAGCCGAACCCGTGATGAACATGCTCTTTCCGCCGGGCACCCCCAGCCGTATCCCAATCGCCGCGATCACGGGCACCAACGGCAAGACCACCACCTCCCGGATGCTCGCGCACATGCTCAAAACCAGCGGCCATGTGGTGGGCATGACCTCCACCGACGGGGTTTACATTGACGGGCATCTCACGGTGAAGGGCGACATGACTGGCCCTGCCTCGGCGAGCATGGTGCTGCGGGATCCCTCGGTGGACATGGCGGTGCTGGAAACCGCCCGTGGCGGCATTTTGCGCAGCGGATTGGGCTTTTATCGCTGTGACGTTGCGGCGTGTCTGAACATCAGCGCGGACCATCTGGGACTGAAAGGCGTGGAAACCGAGGAGGAGATGGCCAAGGTGAAGCGCGTCATCATCGAGGTCGCCACCGACACCGTGGTCCTGAACGCCGATGATCCGCTCTGCTTGGAGATGGCCAACCACACGAAGGCGGAAAACCTCTGCTACGTGACGGTGCATCCGGGACATGATCTGGTGCGCGAGCACATCCGCCTTGGCGGACGGGCGGTGGCCTTGGAGTTGGGGATCAACGGCGAGATGATCACGATCTACGACAAGGGCGCACACATCCCCCTGCTCTGGACTCACCTGATTCCGGCAACGCTGGAAGGCAAGGCGACCTTCAACGTGCAAAACGCCATGTTCGCCGCTGCCATCGCCTTCAGCCTCGGCAAGCCGCTTGACGACATCCGCCACGGCCTCCGGACCTTCTCGATGAGCTTCTTCCAGGCGCCGGGCCGCATGAACGTTTTTGACGAGCATCCCTTCCGGGTGTTGCTCGACTACGCCCACAATCCTGCCGCTATGCAGGCATTGGTGCAGGTCGTGGATCGCATGGAACCCAAAGGACGTCGCATCTGCGTGCTGTCCATGCCCGGAGACCGCCGCAACGAGGACATCATTCAAGTGACCACCACGCTTGCGGACCACTTCGATCACTTCATCTGCAAGGCGGACGACAACCGCCGCGGGCGTGGGTACGATGAGATCCCGCAACTGTTGCGGGCGGGGTTGCTCGATCAGGGCGTGGACGCTTCTGCCATCGAGATGATTCCGGAAGAGTTCAAGGCGGTGGACCGCGCTCTCAACATCGCCGAGCCGGAGGATTTTGTCGTGATTTTGGGCGATGCCGTCACCCGCTGCTGGAAGCAGATCATCAACTTCAACACGGAGGATCACCTTCCCGTAACTCAGGAAACCTCGATGATTGCCCCATCCGAGGAACAGCGGGAAGAGGAGATGCCGGAATACACCCCTCCGGTGGGCATGGCCCTCATTCAGGATCATCGGGGGGTGCGGCTCTCTAATGAAGAGGACGATTGATAGGCACCGACGAAGCGACTCCACAGATTGTCAAGGACAGCCGCCGCCTGACGGGGCCGAACCTGTTTTTCACACAAACCGGAACGGTGTTGGACGTGTCCCTTCCGGAAGCGGTTGCCGAACGGGTGATCTCGCTCTGGCAGGTGCAGGTGCAGGACTTGCTGGACGCGGTGGGCTGGTCGGAGTCCGAACGGCACGTTCGGCGGTACGACGGAGGCGCAAGCCTCGCGTTCACCGCCCCGACCGATGCGCTCTACACCGCCGCCACGCTCAACACGACGGCGTGGACCGCCGCACTGGCGCAGCTTGACGGCAAGGCGCACGACCGCGACGACGCAGTTTCCAAACTCACGGAACGGCTTGCCAAGGAGTGCCAGCCAGAGCTTGTGCGGCTCAAGGACGCTGCCGAGCAGCGCGGGTTACGCTTTCTCCACGATGAGAAATCGGCGACGGCGGGCTTGGGACGCGGTTCACAAAGCTGGGACGTGAAGCAGCTTCCAGACCCAGAGCAGGTGCAGTGGTCCGCCCTCCACAACGTGCCCACCGTGATGGTGACGGGCACCAACGGCAAGTCCACCTCCATCCGCTTGCTGGCGCACCTTGCCAAGACCTCCGGACTGACTCCGGGCCTCAACTCCACCGAAAACGTGCAGGTCGGCGAGGTCGTGCTGGACGTGGGGGACTACTCTGGTCCGGGAGGTGCACGCATGATGCTCAAGGAGCAGCGCACGGACATTGGCTTGTTGGAGGTCGCACGCGGCGGACTGTTGCGGCGTGGGCTGGGCCTTTCGCGCACTGACGCTGTGCTGATCACCAACGTCGCGCCGGAGCATCTGCGCGAGTATGGGATTGATTCGTTGGAAGACCTGATTGCCGCCAAGTTCGTCGTCACTCGTGCCTTGGGGGCAGACGGGACGCTGGTGCTGAATGCCGATGATGCCGGATTGGTCGAACACGCCCGCAGGCATCCCCATCCCGCGATACTCTGCTGGTTCAGTCAAAACCCGGAAAATCCGGTGCTGCGGGAACACCTCGCCCAAGGCGGACGGGGTTGCTTCACCAGCGACGGCTATCTCATCTACGCGCATGGTGAGCAACAGCAATCGCTGCTCGCCGTCAACGAGATTCCCTGCACCATGAACGGCGCGGCGGTCCACAACATCTCCAACTGCCTCGGCGTGGTGGGTTTGGCGAAGGCACTCGATTTTGACACCGACACCCTCGTGCAGGCGCTGAAGAGCTTTCAGAGCAATGCCTCGGACAATCCGGGACGCGGCAACCTGCTGGACGTGGGCGGGGTGCAGGTGTTGATTGACTACGCGCACAACGTCCACAGCCTCGAAGCCCTCACGCACATGGCGAAAAACCTTCCGGCCCAGCGGCGGCTCGTGTTGTTCGGGCAGGTCGGCAGCCACACCCACGAGGAAATCTGCGCCATGACGCAGATTTTCACGCGGATGGGGCTGGACCGCTTTGTGATCGTCGAACTTCTCGAACACCTGCGAGGAAGTCAACCCGGTGAAATTCCCAAGGTCATCCATGACGAACTCCGTCGGCAGGGCGTTCCGGAGGATGCCATCTCCAAATCCATGGATGGCTTGGAGGGCACCAAGGTCGCCTTGGAGTGGGCCAACCCCGGAGATTTGCTCATCCTCATCCTGATCGACAAGCGGGAAGCGGTGATGGACTACCTTGCCACTCTCGCGGCCTGAGCTTCGCATGTGGCAACCCCTCGGAGTTTCCCCTAGGAACTCTCCGAGCCACTTTTCTGTGAGATCCCGGTATCTTTGAAAGGTGGGGTGACGCAGTCGGCCGCATTTTTTCAATATCGGGCTTGAATTTTCCCAGAGACCTCCCAAACTGTTCTAGTCTTTTTAATAAACCCTTGGCGAAACCGCATTGAGTCATCCATCTTCCGAGTGCAATACCATCCCCAAATTGTTGTTGCACAACGCCGCACAACTCGCTGACTCCCCCGCTAACCGCGAAAAGCATCTCGGCATCTGGCAGACTTGGACGTGGTCGCAGGTGCGCGAGGAAACCGAGCGACTGGCAGGAGGTCTGGCGCAGCTGGGGTTCCAGCGCGGGGATAAGCTGGCCATCATTGGGGACAACCGCCCGCACCTGTATTGGGGAATGGTCGCCGCACAGAGCCTCGGCGGAGTGCCGGTGCCACTCTATCAGGACTCGGTTGCCGAAGAGATGGTCCATGTCCTCAGCAACGCCGATATCCGGTTTGCCGTCGTTGAGAACCAAGAGCAAACGGACAAGCTCTTGGAGATCAAGGACCAGTGCCCGTTGCTGGAGTGGGTTATTTACGCAGACCCACGGGGCATGCGCCACTATGACCAACCCTTCGTGCGCCGCTACCTTGACGTGCAGGAACAGGGACGGGAGTACGGTCGAGCCAATCCGGGCTTCTTTGAGACCGAAATTGCCAAAGGGGCCGAGGAGGACATGGGCATCCTGCTCTACACCTCTGGAACCACTGGACTTCCCAAAGGAGTGGCGCTCAGCTTTGGCAACCTGATCTTCGGCGGACGTTTCGGAGCCGATTTCCACAAGCTGACCCCGCAGGACGAAGCCCTTGCTTATCTGCCGATGGCTTGGGTGGGCGACAATCTTTTCTGCCTTGCGCAGTCCTATTACATCGGATTTTGCGTCAACTGTCCGGAAAGCCGGGACACGGTGACGACCGATTTGCGCGAGATTGGGCCGACCTACTACTTCGCGCCGCCCGCCGTGTTCGAGTCGCTGATCACACGGGTGATGATCCGCATGGAGGACGCCGGGCACATCAAGCGCTGGCTCTTTGACACCTTCATGGCCGTCGCCAATCGTTGCGGCACGGACATCCTGAACGGCAAGTCCGTGTCCCTGTTCGACCGCCTGAGCTACGCGCTCGGAGAGCTTCTGGTGTACGGCCCCCTCAAGAACGTGCTGGGCTTCAGCCGCATCCGACAGGCGTGGACTGCCGGGGAGGCGATTGGTCCGGACATCTTCAACTTTTTCCGCTCCCTTGGCATCAACATCAAGCAACTCTACGGACAGACCGAGGCCATGGTATACGTGAGCGCCCAGCCGGACGGCGAGGTGTTTTCCGACACCACCGGACCTCCGGCTCCCGGTGTTGAGTTGCGCATTGTGGATGAGTCTGGAAAGGACACGGATTTAGGTGAAGTGATCTACCGTAGCCCTGGCGTGTTTCAGGAGTACTACAAGAGTCCGGAATCCACAAACAGCACCAAGGATGCTGATGGCTGGGTGAAAACAGGGGACGCGGGTTTTCTAGACAACATGGGGCACCTCAAGATCATTGACCGCATGAAAGACGTCGGTCGTATGAAGGACGGTACACGCTTTGCCCCCAAGTACCTCGAGAACAAGCTCAAGTTCTTCCCACAGATCAAGCATGCGGTCTGCTTCGGCGACCAGAAGGAATTTGCCACGGCGTTCATAAACATTGACCTCGATGCAGTAGGCAACTGGGCAGAGCGCCGTAACTTAGCCTACTCCGGCTACACTGATCTGACCGGCCGTTCGGAGGTGTATGACCTAATTCAGGAATGCGTAGAGGCAGTGAATGATGATTTGGCTCGCGACGAACAACTCCGGGGTTCACAAATCCGGCGCTTCCTCATCCTCCACAAGGAACTCGATCCAGATGACGGGGAACTGACCCGCACGAGCAAGGTGCGCCGTCGCATTGTTGACGAGAAGTACCACGACCTCATTGCCGCGCTTGACGACCTCCAGACCACTCACCACGAGATCGAGGCGGAAGTCACCTTTGAGGATGGAAGCAAAGGCACACTCAACGCCGATCTGCAAATTCGGGATTGCACTAGCAACGATCCCTCTGCCTACGCAAAAGCAGCCTAGCCCCTGCCAAACCCAACTCTGAGATGAATGAAACCGTTGCCGTCGTGACCAGCGAAAATCAGATTGGCGATGTCCTTCTTAATGTTGATAACGTCAGTGTCTCGTTCGGTGCGGTCCGGGCATTGATTGATATCAGCTTTGAAATCCGCGAGCATGAAATTCTTGCCATCATCGGCCCTAATGGTGCAGGCAAGACGACCCTGCTCAATCTCATCAACGGAGTGTACCACCCCGCCGAGGGGACCATCACCTTCAAGGGGGAAACCCGGAGGCAGATGCGCCCGCACCACTCGGCGGTACAGGGCATTGCCCGCACCTTCCAGAATGTGGCCCTCTTCAAAGGGATGTCCACCCTCGACAACATCATGACTGGGCGCAACCTCAAGATGAAGTCTGGACTGCTTGCGCAAGCCCTCTACTGGGGGTCGGCCCAGCGGGAAGAAACAGAACACCGTGCGGCCGTTGAGCGCATCATTGACTTCCTCGAAATCCAGCCGATCCGCAAGACCCCTGTGGGGCGCTTGCCCTATGGACTCCAGAAGCGTGTGGAGTTGGGTAGGGCGTTGGCGATGGAACCGGATCTGCTACTGCTGGACGAGCCGATGGCCGGGATGAATCTTGAGGAGAAGGAGGACATGTGCCGCTTCGTCCTTGATGTCAATGACGAGTTCGGCACCACCATTGTCCTCATCGAACATGACATGGGAGTGGTCATGGACCTCTCGGATCGGGTGGTCGTTTTGGACTACGGACGCAAAATCGCAGATGATTCTCCCGACGAAATCCGGCAGAATCAAAGAGTCATTGATGCCTACCTAGGAGTGACCCACTAAGGTTAATTTTGGATCGAGGAACATAAAATGAGGATTACGCAGTTATGATGATGGAGTTGATTTTTGCCATCGAAGTCCTGATTGCCGGGCTGTTATCGGGCGTGATGTACTCACTGGTGGCTTTGGGTTTTGTTTTGATTTTCAAAGCATCGGGGGTCTTTAATTTTGCCCAGGGCGCTATGGTTTTGTTCGCTGCGCTTACATTTGTTCGGATTCTCGAAATGGGCGTGAATTTCTGGCTCGCCATCGCAATTTCATTGGCGGTCATGGTTGTGATGGCGGTTGTCATTGAGAGGGTAATGCTACGGCCGTTGGTGGGTCAGCCAGTGATTATCCTGTTCATGGCGACGATCGGTCTTAATTATTTCCTCGAAGGCTTGGCGCAGGGTATCTGGGACGCAGAGGTCCACGGTTTGGAAGTCGGTATACCGGACGTACCCTGGGAGGCGGTAATGGAGTCGACAGGAATTTTAATCAGTTTGTTTGACATCTGGTCTGCTGTGATCTGCGGGGTATTGGTGTTTCTGCTTGCATTTTTCTTTCAAAAGGGTCGGATTGGCCGTGCCCTTCGTGCGGTGGCAGACGATAATCAGGCGGCTATGTCTGTTGGAATCCCGCTACAACTAATCTGGGCAATCGTCTGGGCGGTTGCGGGCATGGTGGCGCTGGTGGCGGGCACATTGTGGGGCCAGCGGTTAGGTGTTCAGTTCAGTATCTCGCTAGTTGCGCTGAAAGCTTTACCCGTGTTGATACTGGGTGGTTTCAACTCGATGGCGGGGGCCATCATCGGTGGTTTGATCATTGGAGCGAGCGAGAAGCTGGCAGAGGTTTACCTCGGTCCGATCATCGGTGGGGGGCTGGAATCCTGGGCTGCGTACTTTATTGCGATGCTGTTCCTGATTTTCCGGCCACATGGCCTTTTCGGCGAAGAGATTATCGAAAGGGTGTAAATCCATGATCTATCGAGAAACGGGTCAGTTCAAGACAACCTACAAGGGTGATATGGCGATTTTTCCGATTCGCCAAGATCGCTGGGGTCTGGTTGTAGTACTGGTGTTTGCGGTCGTCGGAGTACCCTTAGTCGCCAGCGACCATGTGGTTGCCGGCTACCTGACACCATTTTTGATCTGGGCCATGGCTGCGATTGGCCTCAATATCCTGACGGGTTACACCGGCCAGTTGTCACTGGGGCATGGTGCATTCATGATGGTGGGAGCGTATTCTGCTTATAACATCGCTGTCCGAGTTCCCGAGTTGCCGATTCTGCTGGTTTTTATTGTGTCGGGATTAATTGCTGCGGTTTTTGGCATTCTCGTCGGCAGTCCGAGCCTACGTATCAAGGGTTTTTATCTTGCGGTGGCAACACTTGCTGCCCAGTTTTTTGTTGAATGGGTATTTGGAACCTTTTCTTGGTTCACGGGCGGCAAGATGAGTATGGTACTTGATACTCCACCCATGACCGTCTTTGGTTATAGGATTGAATCAGCCTTGGATAATTACTATCTAGTTCTTGGATTCGTGCTGGTTATGACACTGCTGGCTAAGAATCTGGTGCGCAGTGAAATCGGGCGTGCCTGGATGGCCATTCGGGACATGGACATCGCCGCCGAGGTCATCGGTATCCGACCTTTGCACACCAAACTATCGGCCTTTGCAGTCAGTTCATTCTATGCTGGAGTCGCAGGAGCACTGTATGGATTTTGCTACGTCAAGTCCGTGGATTTCACGGCATTCGATTTATTCGTCTCACTGAGAGTCCTTTTCATGATCATCATTGGTGGCCTAGGGAGCATCCTTGGAAGTTACCTTGGCGCGGCCTTCATTGTGATCCTGCCGATTCTAATCAACACTTGGGGATCTCAGTTTTCCGAAACCGTGCCAGCGAATCTGATTAGTAACGTTGAGCACATGATCTTCGGTGGCCTGATCATTTTTTTTCTGATTGTGGAACCCCACGGACTGGCGCGCCTGTGGCAGATCACCAAGGAGAAACTGCGGCTCTGGCCGTTTCCTTATTAACCTCTGCCTACCGGCAGTGGAGAGCGAAGAGGCAGTAACGCCTCTCCGATTCCCATGCTTTGGTGTGGGAAACCCTATCTTGCCTGTTTCGACAGGCTTGATAGACTAAGCGTCCTCCCTACCTCTCCCGATTTCCGGAAGGAGGCGAGGAGGAAATCCAAAACCCTCAATGAAGGAGGAGATATGCAATTGCATAAATGGCTGGTCGCCCTACTTGGAACGGTAGTGTTCATGATCGGTAGCGTGATGCCGAGCATGGCAACGGAATCGGACCCAACCAAGGAACAGTTTATTCCAATGCCGACCTATCTGACCGGCCCGTTCGCTGCCGGGGGTTCGGGCAACTCGGGAGGCACAATAGACTATTTCAACCTTCTCAATATGCGGGATGGTGGAATAAATGGCATTAAGCTGACTTGGGAGGTGTGTGACTTCGGCTACAACACCGAGCGCGGAGTAGAGTGTTACGAGCGGTTGAAGGGTAAGGGACTGAAGGGAGCACCGATGGTTCAACCGTTTTCAACCGGTGTCACCTACGCGCTCCTAGAGCGAACAGTTAAGGATAAGATCCCCATGATGATGATCGGCTACGGTGATACCCGGACGACCGATGGGAGTGTCTTCCCCTACGCCTTCCCGGTTGTGACCAACTACTGGAACCAGAGCACCGCAAAGTTAAAGTTCATTGCCCAGAGAGAGGGTGGTATGGACAAACTTAAGGGCATGAAGATCGTCAACCTGCACCTCAAGCACCCCTACGGCAATGAGACTCTCCCCGTCTGGGCACGGATGGCTGAGAAGTATGGTTTCGAGATCACGAACATAGCAGTACCGTGGCCGGGCATTGACCAGAAGTCTCTGTGGCTACAGATCCGAAAAATTCGGCCGGATTATGTGATCAACCGTAACTGGGGCGTCTCGTGTACGGTTCCGTTGCGAGAGGCCGCCCGGATTGGTTTTCCACGGGATCACATCATCGGCGTCTGGTGGTGCGGTTCGGAAGAAGATGTAATTCCAGCTGGTAAAGCGGCAAAGGGTTACATCACGACCAACTTCCATGCCGTGGGCCGCGATATTCCGGTGATTGAAGAGATATTTGACGTTGTCTACGGTGCTATGAAGGGTAACCTCAGTGCGTCTCGCGTGGGTAGCGTGTACTATAACCGGGGTGTAGCGAGCGCTATAATTATAACTGAAGCCATACGCTCAGCTCACAAAAAATTCGGTGTTAAGCCGATTGGTGGTGAAGAGATGCAGTGGGCCTTGGAGCACCTCAATATTACGCCAGAGCGTATCGCGGAATTGGGTGCTACTGGCTTGGCACCACCCCTGAAGTTGTCTTGCGCAGACCACGAAGGCGGCGGTTCGGTGACGTTCCAACAATGGGACGGTCAGAAATGGGTCAAGCTTGGTGATCCGATTAAGCCAATGCACGACCTCACGTCTGCCATGATCAAGGAAGAGGCTGCTAAGTACGCTGCAGAGAAGGGAATCACACCTCGTGACTGCTCAAAGGAGGGCTGAAGACGGACATTTCTAACCCAAACTTTGCGATGACAACGGCCCAAGAGAATCCCACGGACATTCCACTGCTTCGAGTAAACAACATTGAGGTGATCTACGATCACGTCATACTGGTGCTGAAAGGGGTGTCCTTGGAGGTTCCCAAAGGTGGCATCGTCGCAATCCTTGGAGCCAACGGCGCGGGCAAAACGACCACGCTGAAAGCAATCTCCAACCTGCTGCGTTCCGAGCGGGGGGAGGTCACCAAGGGGAGCATCGAGTATCAGGAGGAGCCGATTGCCAATCTGACTCCTCCAGAACTGGTCAGCAGGGGCGTCATCCAAGTGATGGAAGGGCGCCACTGCTTCGGTCACCTGACCGTGGAGGAGAACCTGCTCACCGGCGCCTACACCCGCAAGGACGGACGTGCGGCCATCGCCCGTGACTTGGAAATGGTCTATTCCTACTTTCCCCGCATCAAAGAGCGTCGCTCCGCAGGCGCGGGATACGTCTCCGGAGGGGAGCAGCAGATGACAGTGATTGGCCGGGCGCTGATGTCCCGCCCCAAAATGATTTTGCTCGACGAGCCTTCGATGGGCCTTGCGCCGCAGTTGGTTGAGGAAATCTTCGAGATCGTCAAGCAGCTCAACGAAAAGGAGGGGGTCAGCATCCTGCTTGCCGAGCAGAACACCAACATGGCCCTCAAGTACGCCCACTACGGCTACATCCTCGAAAATGGCCGCGTGGTCATGGACGGCGAGGGTGCCCACCTGCGTGAAAACGCCGACGTCAAGGAATTCTACCTCGGCATGGCCGCAAAGGGCCGCAAGAACTTCCGCGACGTCAAGCACTACCGCCGCCGCAAGCGCTGGCTGGGGTAGGTTTTTTCCCCTTCCAAATTTGCATCCAGCCTACAATCTGTGACGCTTGGCCCTTTGTTTTTCAAGGGCTTGGTTTGTGGGATTCGCATCCATTTGTCATTCCCGCGCAGGCGGGAATCCAGCCACACGGCCGTTTGCTCTGGATTCCGGGTCTTCGCTACGCTGCGCCCGGAATGACGATCTTGAATCTGTGTGCAGAAAATACTCTAGGGCGTATCCCATCTCAAGTCACCATCAGGTAGTCCGGCTTGGGAATCCGAACCAAGCCCGTCACGCCAAGGATTGCGCGGACGGCGTTGTCCAGTGACGCAATTCCTTCCGTAACCGCCTCCGCCAGCAATTCGGCATCGTGCCCCTGCGCCGTGATCAGCGGCAGGCCCGGAGTCGGTTCAGTCTTTCCCACAACTTGCAGTTTTCGGACTTCCGGAACAAACCGCTCGGCCAGCCGCCAACTGACGACATCAATCGCAGCAAGGTTGGCCTCGCCATCCGCCACCGCCAGAATCGAGGCGCGGTGCCCTCCGGTTTTCAGTCCCTCTGAAAAAAAATCCGTGCCCTGCCGCAGGGGGGCGACCGTCCGCATGAGCGAGGCATAGCCGGATTCGGAGTGGGGTCCGTTAAACGCGAAGGTCGCCCCGCGAAACGCGGCAAGCGTGTTCCGGGAATCCTCTGCATGGGCGACCAACACACTGAAATAGTGGCCTTGCGGGCAGTCCGGTAGCCCATAATTCGGGGTCCCCACCAACTGCACTTGCTCATGCAAGCCAAGGCGGTAGGGCATCCCGCAGGTTTGGCTAAGTAGCAAATCCGGACGGGTCCATTCCTCGCCCTCGGAAATCGTGCGGTCCAGACGCTCCGGTGCGTCCAGCCCTTTGTTGCGAATCGCGTCCCGCAGCATGGCCCAGAGCCGATCCGTTTCCGAGCGCAGTTCCGGCCAGTCGTACATCGGCAGGGTGGCGATGGCGTTTCCCATCAGCGCACCTGCGTTCGGCAGCAGCACGAGGACGCAATCCTCACGTCCGTGTGACTCAGGGAGCGGTCCAACTGTTGTTGCATTTCCGTGGCTTGCTCCGACTTTCCAGTGCGCCGCAGGCACTCGACGTAGCCGTGCAGGCTCCAGACGTTGCCCGGATGCTGTGAGGAGCGGCTGAGGGTGTCGTCCAAACCGAGGTCGGCGCGATAGACCCGCTCGGCTTCCTCCACCCGTTCCTGCTCCAGCAGCAGTGCGGCCAGGGCATGACGCGGTGGGTGCATCCACGCCCACGGCTCGGTGTAGTGCAGATGGTCGTCCAACTCGACCGCCTTGCGCAGATGCCCGAATGCCACCTCGAAGTTTTCCTTCCGGTATTCCAACTCACCCAGCAGCATCTCCTGCCCGACCGCCAGAATGTCGTCTGCCTGATTGTTGAAGAACAGGCGATTTTCGGGAATCCGCTGCCGCGCTTGGAAAAAGCGTTCCCGCTCGGCTTCGGCCTCCGCAATGTTCCCCAAGGCGGAGTGGGCCACGCCCTTGGCGTAGTGGTGCATCGCGGTGGAAGCACAGTACAGTTTCGGATCGGCGGGCATGGGCGAGTCCACGATCTCCTGCCAGCGTCCGAAGCGCACCAGAACGTGCATTTTCGTGGAATAGTAGCCCTCCATCGTCACCGCCATGTGGGGCTTCCCCACCGCCAGCAATTCCGGGGTCAGGGTCGCCATCATGTCCTCGGCGGCCTTGAGCGCGGTTTGGTACTGCCCTGCAAACATAGCCGCATACATCATCATGTGGAAATCATGACAGCGGGCGGTCGTGTAGAATTTGAACGGCCCCGCATAGTCGAGGTACTTGTTGTCTGCCACAATGGCTTTTTCGCTGACGGCAATTGCGTCCGCATACTGTCCGCAGATGGCATAGATGTGCGCGGGCATGTGCTGGAGGTGTCCGGCATCTGGGCACATGCCAAACAGCGTGTTGGACGTGTCGAGCGCACGTTCTGGTGTGGGCGACATTTCCCAGGCGTGGATGTGCAGGTGCAGGAGGCCCGGATGCGGTGGCAGGTCGTGTTTTTCGATCAAGGCCAGCCCGCCTTCCAGAATGGCAATCGCCTCCTCCGTGTGTGCGTTCGGGGCGGGTGTGCCGGAATGCACG
>CAZQXS010000017.1:19685-43545 GCA_964597275.1 uncultured Pseudomonadota bacterium
GCCGCATGGCAGACGGGCAGGGCTTCCTTCGCCTCGTCTTCGCTGAACCACTCCCACGGCATGTTGTAGAACGGACCACTCGCAAAGGCGATTCCCCAATACGCCATCGCGCAATCGGGGTCCGCCTCTGCCGCCTTCCGGAAACATACCACTCCCTCCTCGTGGTTGTAGCCGAAACACCAAGCCAGTCCTCGGTCAAACCACGCCTGTGCTTCCGGGGAACTCGTCGTGATCGGACGGGAATGGCTTCCCAAGTCAAAGTCGTAATTCATGAAAATCGGCTCAGTTCACTGGACTTACGCAAATCTCAGGGGGTGGATGTTCCGTTCGTGCTGAGCTTGTCGAAGGGCGTACCCGTTCATGCTTCGACAAGCTCAGCACGAACGGGGAACGTCACCATCACCCGAATTTTTAAGCCCGCTCCAATCGTTCCACAAAGTTGCGAATGCGTCGGGTCGCCTCCGCAAGCAAATCGTCTGCCGCCGCGAACGAAAGCCGAAAGTGCCCCGGTGTGCCGAATGCTGATCCGGGCACCACCGCCACCCCTTGGTCTTCCATCAAGGCCAGCACCCAATCGCTGTCCTCCTTCAGTTCCCTCCCGTCCGGAGCGCGACGCCCCAAGTGCGCTTGGATTGACGCGAAAATGTAGAACGCCCCATCCGGAGGCACGCAGGCGATCCCGTCCACGGCATCGAGTTCGGCAAGGGTTTGGTTGCGTCGGCGGGTGAAGGTGGTCAGCATCTCGCCCAGCACCTCTTGCGGGCCGTTGAGGGCTTCCACGGCGGCCCACTGCGCAATCGTGCAGGGATGGTAGGTGGACTGCCCCTGAATTTTCTTCATCGCCGCCATCAGCGGTTTCGGCCCCGCGCCATAGCCAATCCGCCAGCCCGTCATCGCGTAGGACTTGGAAACGCCGTTCATCGTCAGGGTGCGCTCGCGCAGTTCCGGCACCACCGACGCGATGGTCTGGAACTCGACCGATCCGTAGGTGAGTGTTTCGTAAATGTCATCGGTCAACACCAGCACGTCCGGATGCTGCTTGAGGACTGCGCCCAAGGCGGACAAATCCTCGTGGCTGTACATCACGCCTGTCGGGTTCGACGGCGAGTTGAGCAGCAGCCAGCGCGTGCGTGGCGTGATCGCCGCTTCCAACGCCTCCGGGGTGAGCCGGAAGCCTTCCTGCGGTTTTGTGTCCACAAACACAGGCTTGCCCCCGAACAGGCGAACAATGTCCGGGTAGCTCACCCAGCACGGCGTGGGCAGGATGACCTCATCCCCGGCATCGAGCGTTGCCATCATCGCGTTGAAGATGATCTGCTTGCCGCCCACGCCGACCAGCACCTGATCCGGAGTGTAGTCCAATCCATTGTCCCGCTTGAACTTGGCGGTAATCGCCTCGCGCAGTTCGGGAATGCCCTCGGCGGCGGTGTAGCGCGTTTCGCCCCGGTCCACGGCGCGTTTCGCCGCGTCGCGGATGTGCGGCGGCGTGTCAAAATCTGGTTCTCCGGCGGCAAGGGCGATGATGTCCCGGCCTTCGGCCTTGAGTTCCCGCGCCCGGGCGCTGACCGCCACGGTGGGCGACACCCGGACCTCGGCAAGTCTGGAAGCAAGTTTCATGGTCGTTTCGATGAATGGGAGAAGGTTGTCTGGTCAACTAGAATAGTATTTTCCCCGGAACTGTCCAGCGTAGCGTCATCTTCCGTTTTGCGTTGCGTGGTGGAACTGCACTTGGCCCTTGGGGCTCAGGCGGCGTGACTCTCCATTGACCACAATTCATTTCCGAGGGATTTTTATCATCAAAGTTGTTGCGACGTATTTCTATTCCGTTTATGGTGTCCTTCTGGCTTCGGTAGCCAAGGTTTCCGGAGTGATCCTGTCTCTTGGAATTTTGCGGGAGTGCTGGCGATCCTGACGGCACTGCTGATCCAGAACCGTGTTCCGGAGCAACTGCGCAGATTCTGACGAGCATACCCCAACCAGGGAGAAAAAATGGAGTACATTGTTGGCACAGAGTCCACCTGTAAATCAGGAGCGGATTTGATGAAGGCCATTCCCATCCTCAAGAAATTTCAGGCGTTGGCCAAGGAGAAGGGTATGGAAATGACCGTGAGTATTTCCTCTGGAGGAACAAGAAATCGCATCCTCATCAGTGGACGGGTTGACAGTTTGGACAAGCAACAAGCAATGATAGCGGAAATGATGTCTGAGGCTGGTCCCTTATTCTCGGAGCTGGCTCCGCTCATCATCCCCGGCACTCCTGTCGATCATATTTGGCGGGTTGTGTAATCAAAACCGATTGAGTAGCGCTCCCTTGCGGGGG
Organism: uncultured Pseudomonadota bacterium; assembly: GCA_964597275.1. GTDB lineage: Bacteria > SAR324 > SAR324 > SAR324 > NAC60-12 > UBA8110. Next base: position 22,006 of record CAZQXS010000017.1, read on the forward strand.
TGCTGCTCCACTCAGCCTTCCAAGAGAAGGCTGTCTCCCAAATTCCCAAGCAACCTCCCAGATCTTGAGCCAGCCCCAAGTGACTGCGTGCCCTTGTCGGTCTCGCGAGATTCAGATTGCCATCCCACTCGTTCAAATCATAATAGGCGGTTCACAACTGGTTCCGAATCGCTGCCGTGATTGAAGTCCACAACGTCTGCAAATCCTTCAAGGACACCCATGCCGTCCGTAGCGTCAGCCTGCGGGTGGATTCCGGGGAGTCGGTGGCCTTGCTCGGTCCCAACGGTGCGGGCAAGACCACGCTGGTGGAGATGATCGAAGGGGTGCAGCGTCCCGATTCCGGGGAGATCCACATCCTCGGAAAAACCTGGGCGCAGGACGAGCCGTGGCTGCGTCAGGAAATCGGCTTGTCCTTGCAGGAAACCCGGTTTCAGGAACGCCTGACGGTGGAGGAAACGCTGCGGCTGTTCGCCAGTTTTTACAGGCTTGGAGCCGAGCGCCCTCGTGAGGTGCTGGAGACGATTCAACTGGAGGAAAAGCGGCGCACTTGGGTCTCCGAGCTTTCCGGGGGGCAGCGGCAGCGGCTCGCGCTGGGGGTGGCGATCCTGCCGCGTCCGCGCATCCTCATTCTGGACGAACCCACCACCGGACTCGACCCCAACGCCCGGCGCGACCTCTGGAAGATTCTCGGAAGCTTCCAAGCCGCCGGAACCACGCTGATCCTCACCACGCATTACATGGAAGAAGCCGAACACCTCTGCAAGCGCATCGTGATGATGGATCAGGGGCAGATTCTCGCCGAGGGCACTTTGGCTGAACTGCTCGACCAGTTTGGCAAGGGGGACTTGATCGAGTTTGCTTCCGAGGGAGACTTTCCTGCCGAAGCCGCCCAGAGCCTTGCCGGAGTGCTGGGGTGCCGTTGGAATCCGGACACCGGACAAGGGCGGCTGACCGTGCAGGGCATCTTTGAGACCCTGCCGGGTTTTTTGAGTTTGATTGACCAAGCGGCCTGCTCCCTGACCTCGCTGGAATGCCGCAGGCGCACCTTGGATGATTTGTTCGTGGCCATGAGCGGGAGGCATCTGCATGAATAGCGTGCTGTACCAATTGATCGTCTCGCAGATCAAAATCTTCTTCCGGGAGCCGGGGCTGGTGTTCTGGTCGTTTCTGTTTCCGGTGATGATGGCCTGGGTGCTGGGCATCGCCTTTGCGAACAAGGGCGAGCCGCTCCGGAGCGTCGCGCTGGTGCCGGAAGGCCCAGGGTCGGCGGCGGTTCTTCCAAACTGGCTGCTCGAAAAAACGGGGGCGACGGCCCCAGAGCTTGTTGAAGGCTCTGAGCAGTTGGAGTGGTCCGTGGAAGGCCAGCCCGGAGCGCAGGCGCATTTTCGGTTCCGGGTGCTGTCCCGCGAAGAGGCGGCGCTCGCGCTCAAGCGCGGGCAGATTTCGCTGTGGATCGAGGGCAGCCCAGAGACCGGGATGCACTACCGCTTCGACCCGGAAAGTGCCGAGGCGCGGTTGACGTATTTGTTGCTGGAGTCTGCGTTTCAGGAGCAGGCTCCGGCGACCTCACAGGCCGAGGTGCGTCCGCTGACTACGGTGGGCAGTCGCTACATTGACTTCCTGATTCCCGGACTGATGGGCATGACGATCATGAACGCCTGCTTGTGGGGAATCGGCTGGACCTTGATTGACCTGCGCATCAAAAAGCTGTTGCGCCGCATGGTCGCCACGCCGTTACGGAAGTCTGTGTTCCTGCTCTCCCACGGCCTCAACCGCATGATGTTCAGCGCCACCGAAATGCTGTTGCTGTACGGCTTCGCATTGCTCTACTTCGACATCACGATTCAGGGCAGCCTGCTGGCACTGGCCGTGGTGTTCTTGGGCGGCTACTTGGCCTTTGCCGGAATCGCTATCCTCATCTCCTGCCGAGTCCAGAACCCGCAAAGCGGCAACGGCCTGATCAATGCGGTGATGATGCCGATGTTCATCGTGTCGGGCATCTTCTTCAGCTACCACCAGTTTCCGGACTGGATCATCCCGTTTGTCGAACCGCTACCGCTGACTCTGCTCGTCAACGCGCTGCGGAGCATCGTCACGGAAGGTGCGGACATCGCCCATGTCCTGCCGTCCGCGCTCGGCTTGGCAGGCATCGGGGGCGTTTGTTTTTTGCTGGGATTGCGGTTCTACCGCTGGCACTGAGGCTTGGCCACGGATTTTTGCGGAGCCTGTGGAGTCAGTTTCCGCGCAGTTCGAGGTAGGCGAGGATCACACCGCCAACGGCAATCATGAGGGCGCCAAGCCGAAGGAACAGACGATCCTCCATGTGTTCCATGTCCTTGCGCACACCCTCCATGTCCTTGCGCATACTTTCCATGTCCTTGCGGAGCAGGGCAATGTCGCCCTTCGTCGCTAGTTCTTCCAGATGCGCATCCTGTGCGACCTTGATGGTCCGGTGACCGACTTTCCGTTGCTCATCCAATTCTAAAGCGTCCCGACTTTCAAGGCAGAGAACGTCCCGATTTTGGAAGAGCTCTCCTCTAAGCTCAGGCTGGTCGCTGGACGATAGCCCGTCGCGGAGCAGCGAGATAGAAGGCGATTGCCGAGAGGATAAAGCTCACCATGGCCAGACCGAAGGCGTAGCGGTAACTACCTAAAAGGTCATGGAGGAATCCACCCAACCATGGCCCTAGTGCACCACCGACCCCCATTCCGGAAAGTACCATGCCGTTGATGGCTCCAAAGTGCTTTCCAGCGAACAGGTCCGCCGCACCCACAAAAATCGTGGGGGCCTGCAAACCTGCGCCAAAGCCAAAGCCGAGTGCATACACATACAACAACCAAGGTTGGGAGGCGTCGTGAACGAGGACTAGCACAAACACCGCAGCGGCAGCGAGCAGACATCCGGCAACTAGAACCTTCTCCCGGCCTATGCGGTCTGAGATCGCAGCGCACACCTGCCCCACCATCATCGCCAGCCCGAACAGTCCAAAGATGGATGCGGCAAAGAGGCTACTGTAGCCCATATCCTGCGCAAACTTGACCTGATGCGCAAGCACCATGTAGCACCCCACTCCCCAGAACAAGGTCATCGAGATCCAGATCAGCCAGAGCTGGTGGGTTCCCAAAGCGCGTCGCAGGCTCCAGTCATGGATCGGCTGTGTTGCTTTGGCCGTCTCACGGACCTCGTCGTGTTGGCCCTGCTCCTGTACGCCATACGGTTGCAGGCCCCGCTCTCGCGGATGGTTGGCATAGAAGAGGTACGCTAATGGAATCAGCACCAGCACCACCGACACTCCCATGACCCCGTAGGCCCAGCGCCAACCCAATTGTGAGATCAGCATATCCGTGAAAATCGCGTAACTGAAGCTCAGCCCACCACCCATTTGGGCGATACCATAGGCCAGCCCTCGGGATTTACGGAACCAGTTGATAATTGTTGGGGTTACCACTGGAGCGCCCACGCAGGCCAACCCAATAGGGGTGATGATGCCAAAGGCAAGATAGAAGTGCCAAAGCTCGTTGGCCAAGCCGCAGGAGGCCGAGGCCAAGCCGAGGATCACTGCACCCAGCATAATTGTCCTGCGCGGTTGCCAGCGGTCGCTCAACGCCCCACTGAACGGACTCACCACCCCATAGAAAATCAGATGCAGGGAGAGGATCACCGATGTGCTACCCCGGCTCCAGCCAAACTCGTCCAGAATCGGTGGGAAAAAGACTGCAAACGAGTGGCGCACTCCGTACCCCAGCGTCATGGCTACAGTGGAGATTCCTACAATGACCCATCCGAAAAAAAATACAGGTTTCAATCTCAGCCCAAGAATACAGGTGATATTGCTGGCGGCGCACAACTGGTGCCACAGCCAAGGTTCTGGAAGTGGAAACGCAGCCTTGGAGAGTTCTGGAAACTGGTGTACACCTACATGCAGCACTCCCCGCTGTGCAGAGGGTGCCTTCCACGTTATCACGATCCCCTCCAAAAGCAATCGGCTCGAAACCGTCTTGGAGCGACCGTACTTATCCGGTATCCTTGTGGAGGAAAGGATGCATTCCGTTTCGTCAAAATCAGTGGCTAACCCGACCACCTCATTCCAAACTCAACTACCTTACATGACTCTCAATCTGCCTGAACAACTCACCCTCGGTTCCATCCGGGACACCGCCCAACGGATTCGTTTCTATACCGTAAAAACACCCCATTTCTCATGTGAATTGGAGGAAACCCGGCTCCAACTCAAGTTCGAGTTCTTGCAACATGCCGGAAGCTTCAAGGCTCGTGGGGCGATGAACAACCTGCTGTTGTTGAGTGATGCTGAGCGAGAGCGCGGAGTGACGGCGGTAAGTGCCGGGAACCACGCCATCGCCACGGCCTACGCGGCTCGGGAACTCGGAACCAGCGCCAAGGTGTTCATGCACCGCAAGGCCAACCCTTTCCGCATCCAGCGAGTCCGGGAGTTTGGGGGAGAGGTGGTGTTGGTGGACGACATCGCGGAGGCGTTCGAGGCCATGCGTCGGCTGTCTGAAACCGAAGGCCGCGCTATCATCCATCCCTTTGAGGGCTTCCGGACGATGCAGGGAACCGGGACCTTGGGGCTGGAGATTGTGGAGCAGTTTGAGGACTTCGACACCCTGCTGGTGGCCGTTGGCGGAGGCGGCCTGATCTCCGGGGTGGGCGCGGCGGTCAAGCAATTGCGTCCGCAGGTCCGGGTCATCGGGGTGGAGCCGGAAGGCGCACAGGGCCTGACCCAGAGTCTGGAGCTGGGACACCCGCTGGAAAAAGTGGAAGTGAACACCATTGCCGACAGCATGGGGGCACCGCTTCACGCCCCCCAGAGCTTCAGTGTGTGCCAGCAGGTGATTGACCGGATGGTCTGCGTCAGCGACGATGCCATCTGCGCCGCCATGGCGTGGGCCGCCGATGAGTTCAAGCTGGCGTTGGAGCCGGCGGGTTGTGCCGTGCTGGCCGCGCTCCGGGGGCCGCTCCAGCAGGACTGCGCAGGGAAATCCGTGGCCGCGATCCTCTGCGGCAGCAACATTGACACTGAAGACTGGGCCGCTCTCGTGGCACGGGGCCGGAAGGCGACAGACTGAGTCAGGGCCGCAAGCCCTGAACTCACTCCACTGTGACAGTGATGCGCTCGGACATCACAGGAGGATCGTGGGGGATGTGGGCGTAGTCGCCCAGCACGATCTGGAGTGTGTGCGGGCCGGGCGTGAGCTTGATCGTCCGCTCCGTCTCGCCCATGTGGAGGTGTTGGTGCCGCTTGGCAATCGGCTTGTCGGGGTGGGGCGTTTTCGTGTCAATCAGCAGATGAAAGTGCCCCGTGTCCGGCCAGTCCGCCAGTGCCGGGGCGATGCCCATTTGCTCCGTCAGCCCCATGCGGACGAGCAGCGGCGACGAAACCGTGTCTCCATCCTTGAGGTCCACGAAGTAAACTTTTGCTCCCTCCGGAGACGGCGAATCCCCCGCCCAGAGCGTTAGCGGAAAAATCAGGAGGGCAAGTAGAAGCGTGGTGATGCGTCTCATGGGTCTAATCGCTGACAGGGTGGGGAGGGATCGTGCGCAAGTACGCAACGAGCGCGTCTAGGTCTTCATTGGTCATCTTCGCGAAGTAAGCATAGGGCATGGGAGGCATCATCTGCAAACCGCTGGGGTGGATGCCCTTGGTGATCATCTGCTTGATCTCCGCATCCGTGTACTGCCCCAGCGCGGTCGGATCGCTCGTGATGTTGGAAGCCACGACCATCCCCCAAGGTCCGTGAAATTCCATTCCGCCCTGACCCACACGATCCATCATCGGGCCTTTCGGTCCCATCGGTGTGTGGCAGGCCGTGCAGTGAGCAATCGGCCCTGCAAGGTAGGCTCCATACTCAACTGTGTTTGCAGTAGGAATGTCTGCCACATGGCCAACGGGCGGTCCATAGGCTGGCGGAAGCGGAAAGTTGTATTGGGAAGGTGGCAACTCGTTCTTCACCGCAGGCACGGTGCGCAGGAACAACACGATGGATTCCACATCCGTGTCGGACAAATGTCTGTAGAGTGGAATTGGCATCGGGGGGCCAATGACGCTACCGTCCGGACGGATGCCTTCCCGGATGGCCCGCTTCAATTCCTCATTGCTCCAATCGGCAATTCGACTGCCGGGGGTGATGTTGGCCATCGTGACCTGGCCGAAAGGCTCTTGGAATACCTGCCCTGCCATCTCCATGCCTGCGATCGGCCCCATCCGTTTGTCGTGCTTGTTGTCCGTCAACGGCCCCCAAGGCGTGTGACAGTTGCCACAGGCCGCCGGGCCGCGCACGAGGTATTCGCCGCGCTCCACCGTGGGTTCCGCAGCCACTGGAAGACCGAGGGTCAACCCGACCCCCAGCCCCAACAGCCAGACCCGCACTCTCATCTTGTCACTCCTTGCAATGGGTTCAAATCATTGAATGATTTTGCACGGCCTGCTTCCCGTGAGTCTCACTCCAACCGGATGGACACACCTCATCATCGAATGCACTCAAAGACAAGAGTTTTTTGAATCATGATGTGGCGGAGGAGGAGGGATTCGAACCCCCGAAGGACTTGCGCCCTTGCCTGATTTCAAGTCTCGCTGACGGGGGTTTTGTGGGGTGTTACCGAGTGTTTTCTTTTGTCATAGTCTGTTGAATATCAATGGGTTGCAGTCATAGGCAATTGTTATGTCTTTTCATGGATTGTTGTGGTGTTTTACGGCTGATGGACACCTATATGGACACCTGTTTTAGACGGTTTGAAGGGGCAACGGATAGTTGCGGCTGTCCGGCCTCAGCGCGTGGGGCTTTCGGGGTCGCCTGTCAGCAATTCCTCCGGTGAGGTTTTTAATGCGGCGGACAAGCGCAGCAGGTTGCGCATGGTCGGCTCGTTGCGCCCGTTCAGCCAGTTCGAGACATTGGCAGCATCGGCGTGGCCACCACCCAAGCGGCGAGCCACGTCTGCGGGATTCATCCGCTGGCACCGAAAATTCCCACTAAATTCCCTGACATGTACAACCCAAAATTTAGACGCCTGAAAACGCCCGCTCCACGGTTCTGTTAGAGACATCCTCTAGGGGGTAAATGGGTCGTCGCACCTTTTCAAAGGACAGGGCACTGTAGTCCGACGTACACACGCCCACCCCTGCGCACTCGACCACGTACTTGACCAATTTCCTGAAGCCCACTCGGTAATGCACCCGGCTTTTCAGCATCAAGAACCGAAGCTGGGTGATTTCGACCCCAAGGGACCGCAAGCATCCCGGGTCAAACGGCTCTGTATGTTTTGAGATCACGGCAATATCCACACTGCCCACAGAAAACAGCACGGTCTTTCCCATATCAAGGGTCAACCCTCGGGACATCTGAACCGTGGCGGGGAAGCGCCCCTCTGAGATGAGCTTGACCCGACCCGTCAGCACCAACGGCTTGCTTTGGGCCTGCAAGGCAGGCATCGGCAGTTTCCCTCCAAGCTCAACCGTTGCCTCGTTACCCACCCCCACCGCAATCAATTCCTGAACCACGTCCGGATCATAAATCCCAAACACCGCAACATCCTCCAGACCATTTTCAAGGATTCCTGCCAGTACCTCCGTGGTGTCCATCGTTCCTCCGGAAGCGGTATTGTCGTAGTGATCCAGCAGAAGAACGGGCCCGTCTGAACCGCCCAAGGCCTTGGCGCGGGAGAGGGACTCCGCCAGAGGTTCGACTTGGTAAACAAACTTGGCACGTTCCTGCCAAGCGAAGTCCAGCAGTTCGTCCCGCAGCTTTTCCGCAAGGGGGAGGTCATTGTCCGTGACCACCACCACCGAAAGCCCTGCCTCGGTCACATCGGCATGAGGAAATCCCGTAAACAGGCTTGCCGCCAGTACCCCCTCCGTTTTTTTCATCTCCTTGGCCCGACGTTGCAGCGCCTGATTAGGAAGGTCATCCGTGCCCTGACGCATCACGTGAGGCAGCATCGGGGCGTTCCCCCAAGCCATCAGGGGCTGCACCTGCTTCCCGACCTGCCTCAGCAGGATCTCTCCGGCGGCTGCGGCGGTTTCTTCCATGTCAATGTGCGGGTAAGTGTGGTAGCCTACCACGACGTCGGCGTGTTCGACGATGGCCGGAAAGATGTTGGCATGCATGTCCAGCGCAACCGCAATTGGAACCGTTGGGGCCACGGTCCGGATGCGACGCAACAGTTCCCCCTCCCCATCTTCAAACGTTCGCGTCGCCATCGCCCCATGAAGGTCCAACATGATGGCATCGGGCTGTGTGGCGGCGGCGGCAAGGATTTGATCAGCGATCGCTGCATAAGCCTCATCCTCCACTGGGCCTGAAGGCGGGGCGTTGGCGGCAATGGGCAGTTCCACCTCGGCCCCGGCGGACTCCGCAATCTTCAAGAATCCCCCCAGACAACTGGCGGTCCCACGAAAAATGCGCTTCGCCTCGACCCCTGAGGGTGGGAAGCTTTCGCTTCCACGGGAAAACCGGACCAGATTGGTGACCACTGGCGAGAAGGTGTTGGTTTCGTGGCTCATCTGAGCAATAACAATTTTCATTCGCAAGTTCGGCTTTCTTCTTGATCGCTGCTCGTCTGAACGGATACTGTGGTGGTCAGCAAGAGCAGGGCTTGGTGGACGTGCTGCATTTCCTCATGATCGCACAAACACTCCGAAAGGCTGAGCGGTTTTGCGGGTCAACAAACTGCCCGGGGGTTCCTTTCGAAAAAATAAACTCCATGCAGAGTACCTTTTCAGGTAACCCAGATAAATCTTTTTCACGCACCCCTCCGGAAAGGCACCTAGTGAACGTTTGGTCCCCCGCAAAAATCAATCCGGTGCTTCAAATCCGGCGCAAGCGTCCGGACGGGTTCCACGAACTGTTCCTGCACTTGGTGCCGATCAGCCTCTGCGACCGACTGCGCTTCACGCCGAAACCCTCCGGAGGCTTGCAGTTCCAAGTGGCAACGGCGGGCGCGTCCCTAGTTTTCCCTGCTCATGGTGACGCTGTAGCAGTTCACTTCTCGCCCACGGATCACACAGCACTTACGCCCGTCCGGTAGGTGCTGATTCAAAAAATCACTCCAGCGTCGAGCCTGCTCCGGAGAGTCGCATCGGTGCAGCGTGTGGCCCTCGTCAACCGTCTTCCGGTAGATCGTGCGCAGTGGGGAAAGTTCTGCTACATCTTATCTTTCCTTTCCCACACATAATCTCCATGTTGATTTGGGTAAGGCATGTCATGGTGTACTTCCATCTCCCATATCTCTGCGGGGATCTTGTTCGGGAATGCTTCACATTTCCTGAGGCCGAGTATCCACCTGCACTGCTCACATAACCTCCTGTCACCAAGTATGATAAAGGTACCAGGGTCCTCCTCTACAAACCGTGAACGATTGTAAAGCCTAGAAGATTTATCGGAAGCCAAAGCTAACTCAGGAAGAAGAGGATCAGGGCAAGTGCAAGGATCAGGTGTTTCATCTTCCTCCTTGGTTTATTGGGATTGCATCAATCCCCTCTGTTATAAAAAATTCTTCCTGAGTGATTTCGGAGTATTCACCAATCTGCCAACCCTGTCCAAGGAGTTTCGCTTCAGGGTGTACTGGGGGGCTGACGCCCCCTTGCCCCACGCAGGGGCCTATGAAAAGGGAAAAAGGAAAGAGGGAAGAGGGTTAATTGTCCCGGACAAGACGAAAGCCGACGTCGTTATATTTTCAGTAAATTTAAAAATCTTTTTTTATGGTTTTTGCTGGGATGTAATTATCAATTAACTTAAAATATACTTTTTTCATCCCATCACAAATAGTTGAATTGTTATTATTAAAATCTTCTGTAATTGGATTCTGAGTAGATATCATGGATATTCTTTCCCACGCATCTTCTTTCAATGACTCACTATTATTGAATCTAAAAATATCTATAATATTTGTTTCGATTTGTTTTGCAGAATTTTTTATTTTTTTGAATTCTGCATCAGATATAAATTTAGCTACATATTGTTTTCTTATTTCATAACATTTTTTTGTAAAAATGTACGCACCATAAAATTCACTCAACTGTGAAGCTCCAAAATCATTTCCATTTAGAGACAATTGCTTATAATATATTGGCTTATTTTTCCAGTACACCCACGATTGCGGACCTGTAATTGGATTTTCCTTAAATTTTTCTATTTGTTTATAATATTTACTTTTTTTGGATAATAGCATAACCGAAGAAAAATGTTTTTTCTTTTCGTTATATTTAATATCATAAACTACATCTGAAAATTCTAATCTCTCAGGGCGTGCTCCAAAATTCACTAAAAAATCAATATCTCCATTCTTTAAATATTCAACACATTTTTTAGTTCCATAATTATATTTTTTTGCTCTCTGACCTGTATTAATATATCCACCAAAAATGACATGTAAATCTTTATTCATTTTGTTTGCAATAAAGAGTGATTTTTCAGCACTGATACCATGAATAATTTTTTCATTATCTGTATCTAATGAATATATTTTGTCTTTATATTTATGAGGAAATTTCCACATAGGATCATGATTTGATTCTAGTGGTTTTACCTGATTATTATCTAGTTCTTGATATCCACAAGTTTTGATAATATCTTTACCAGAGGATGTCACTTTGAAAATATGTCCAACGCCTGTACCTATATCTGTCCCTTTATCTTTAAAACTATCATAAACAATTTTTTCATCAGAATTTATATCATACCTTTTCCCAGCACCCTCAACTGAACTAGTGTATGGCCAATCGTTTGTACTTGGTTTATTTAATCTTATAACATTAAAGTTTCTTTTTTGTTTTTCAATTGGAAGAAATTTATCACTTTCTTCTGGGTAGAATCCTACACTTATATCTAACATTGGAAATTCTTTAACTTTAAAAATTATGTGGTAATAATATATATTAGTATTCTCATGAAAATCTGAATATATTGAAGGATTATAAAGTGTAAAGATAACATCACTAGAATCTTTATTCATAACATCGGAGACTTTATAAATAGAGCCATTTAAAATATTTTTACCATCATTTTCCATTTTTAACACTACCTTGCCATCTATATAATCTGCGCCTTGTTTCCAATAATTATTTATACTGAAATGGCCAACCCAACCGTCGTCATTTTCATTCCTTTTCGCTATAGAAACTCTCAAACCCTCAATTTTAAAAAAACCTGTAAATTTATTTATTAATTTCTCTTCAAGATTGATACTTATCTTTTCACATTTCATATAACAAAACTGAGATAATGATTGACTCATATCTCCTTCGTCTACTTTAATAGGTTTTTTATTTTCCGCCCAATTGTGTTGAGAAGAACTGGTATATCTTTTTGTAAATGTTTCATTTATTTCAACCTCTAGAGGTTTTACTAAATCTTGTATTCTTTTTTTTAAATTAGAAATTTTACTTTTTTTAGATATGCCAATATAACAAGCCCTAAATTGGCAATCGTAGTGATATTTTATCATATGCATGTAATCATCTCTGTCATCCTTATTACTAATTGAAAAGATTATATCTACTGTGCCATTTTTCATTTTATTCAAACAATCTTTGAATCCTTCAATAGAAAATTTCCGAACTTTTTTAAACTGCCTTTCATCATACAATTCATCTTTCCCATTCCCTTTTTCAAAAATTAATTCTAAATTTAATTTATTTGCATATAACAATGCATGTTCTACTATTGTACCAAAAGGTTTACTTCCATCTTCTGGAAATGTGAATAAATTATAATGCCCAAGTGTATGATAATAATTTACATAACAAGATTTGATCGTTTCCCTCGCATTAACTGAAATCACATTTACTAAAATTAATATAATTCCAATTAGAATTCTTTTTTTCATCTTAATTTAAGAGGCTGAAGTAGCTAAGTACATGAGTTAAGGATTAAGCAGGATCCACCATTGAAATCCTACAAGAAAAATATCACGCGGTCATACAGAAGTCAATACCTATTCTAGATTTTTTTAAGGGGCTGAAGTAGCTAAGACTCTCAAAGAGGGTTATAATGGCTGCGATGCATCAACGAAAAAGCCGACTGACATCCCGTCAGCAAAGTGAACTCATCAAGCTGTTTGTCGCGGGGGCCACGGCACGGGCGGCGGCGGAGCTGGTCGGGGTGCAGGCCAACACGGCAATCCGGTTCTTCACCGCCGTCATCCCCGACGCCCGGACCCAGACCCTGCTGCCGATCATCAGGGAGAGGGTCCTGCCGGACAGCATTGTGTACACGGACACCTTCAAGGCCTACAACGCCCTCGACGTTTCGGGCTTTCGTCACAGGAGGATCAATCATTCAAGACTCTTTGCCGACCATCAAAACCACATCAACGGGATTGAGAATTTCTGGAATCAGGCGAAGCGTCACCTGCGCCGCTTCAACGGAATCAGGAAGGAGAATTTCTACTGGTTCTTGAAGGAGTGTGAGTGGCGCTTCAATGGAGGGAACCATCAGGCACCCCTCAAGCAACTGAAATATTGGTATGAATCCTCAAAACATTAACCCTTAGCTACTTCAGCCCCTAATGAAATTTATTATAAATTTATAATCGTTGTCACCATGAAGAAAAATAAGATATAGTTTTTTTAATGGAAAATTTTCTACTCGCTCCCCATCTAATTCCTTGATTCTTAATACTCCTTCAACTAGCACATCTTTCAGCCTGATTTGATTAAAAGTATGATCCGATTTATTATTATAGTACCAATAATGACTAGCATCATCTTCCACAAAAATCCCTCCATAATCAAAATCCATTGCATTTGAAGAATTAACTGATACAGCCATTATATTTCCAAATGGATCTTTTTCATCAGAAAGTCCCTCAACTTTATTACTCCTCTTCTTTTTATCAACGAGATCAAATATTTTTTTATCAATCCATGCATTCACTGAAAGGTGTAATTCTTTCCGAAATGAAAATTTTATATCAAATTCTTTTTTTTGTAAATAAACTGTATTATTAATTATTTTAATATTTTCACTATCTTGAATTATATTGATCTTTATATTTTCCGAATCCTCTAGTTTTTGATTTATCAAATGTTGATCCACCGTTTCCTTATTTTTTTCTATTGCTGAAGAGCTAAGTACGAGGCGAAAACCATTATAGATTACATTCACACCTGGACTCCAGCCGTTGCGTTTGGCTGCTCGGACACTGTTTGCATCATCATACCATGAGCCACCACGGAATGAATAATACTTGGCCGGAACTATACACCATCCCTCGCTCCCGTCGTAGCGTTCATTGTACTCAGAACACGTCCACTCGGAGACATTGCCACTCATATCAAAAAGTCCCAGTGAATTTGCAAGGAGACCGCCAGCCGGTGTCGTCTGATTTCTATATGTGCCGACAATTGAGTAAGACTTCTTGAAATTTGCTGAACCATCAAAGTTCATTTCTGACGGGTCAGCGACATTTCTACCGTTGCAGAAACGTAACTCTTGTCCTCCTTCGCGACAGGCGTACTCCCATTCAGCCTCCGTCGGTAGTCTAAACTTTTTTCCTGAATGTTTTGTTAGCCAATCGGCGTAGGCGGTTGCGTCCCTCCAGTTCACACAGACAACTGGGTGGTCGTCTTCTTGGATGAAACCTGGGCTATCCCAAGATTTACTTTGGCTGTTTTCCCATTCAGATCCATTCCAAAACTGACATCCACTTTTTGTTGATCCCGGTTTGTAGCCACTGTCTTCTACAAACTCACGGAACTGGCCCACCGTCACTTCCGTTGCCGCCATTCGGAAGGGTTGGACGCTCACTCTGCGAGTGCTTTTCTCATCGTCCTCCCCTTCCCCAAATTGGTCTCCAATTTTAAAGCTCCCTCCCGGAACGCTCACGAACTGCATTCCAGTAAGAGGTTCTGTCCAAGTGGTTCCGGAGGCGGGTTGCTGGTGCAGTGCGGCGGCACCTGCTGATGCTTTTCTGACGCACCGGACGTACTCAACACTGCTCTTGCTAGTGCTGTAGCTGGTGCCATCATACAAATCAACACGGTAAGCATTCGAGTAATTTACTGGGGTGGAGGACCAGTGGTAATCGTCTAGGCCCCGCCCAGCAAAACGGTGTTTCTTCGGTTGAATCCTTCTTAACTGATCTTTGCTGGGCAGAATCCAATCGGTAAAGCCACCAAGCTGGAGATTCCTGCAATACTCGTTGGCGTTGCTCCAGTTCCTTCTATTCACAGCCGCAGTTTTCTGCCACAAGAGATCCGTCTCTGCATCAAAAACCATGACCACAGGCTTTTGGGAGGACTTCACACCTTCAACCCAAACCTCCACTACATTCCCATTTTTGTCGAACTCCAGCATATCCCACGGCTCACCATCTTTAAGTTTGCCAATGAATCCTTGCCCCTTAGGCCCTGTTCCACTAATTTTTCCATGTGGATCTCCGTTTTTGAACTCCATGATTAATTTTGACCCATCAAGGAAGGTGATGGAACCCTTCCCGTGAGGTTTTCCATCCTTAAACTCGCCTTCATACTTCACTCCTTTAGGATCAGTCAAAACGCCCTGCCCATGAGGGATCCCATTTTGCACTTCCCCCACGTAGACATCGTTTTTTTCAGGATCGCCTGACCGTAACCACTTCCATTCATTGGCATCCTTATAAAGGGTCATTTTGTTTGATTCCAAGGGCGACAAATGGACGGAAATGTGTTTTGACTCACCAGCAGTGAGCGTGACATTTCTGGAATATGGTTTGTTTTTTCCACTTGAAACCCAAAGACGGTAGCTTCCGGGTTTGATCTTCTCCAACGCCTCTCCGGTCTTGCCAAGGTATACATCATCCAGAAAGACCGAAGCAGGGACGTTCGAAGTCACCCGCAGGCTCGCGGTTTTTGGAGGCTTAGGTTTTAGTTTGGCAAAGACGGTCCGATCCTCGCCTGCTTTGAGTTTGACTGTAGTCCTATAATCTTGAAGTCCCTCATGTGAAACTCGGAGACCATAGTTTCCAGGTGAAATATTCTCGAACCTCTTTCCGGTCTTGCCTCTGTAAGTCCCATCAAGGAAGACCGAAGCAGGGACGTTCGAAGTCACCCGCAGGCTTGCGGTTTTTGGTGCTTCTGGTTTGGCCGAGAGACGGGTGAAGACGGTCTTTTCCTCTCCAGCAGTCAGAGTGAATTGTCGGGAGTAGTCCCGGTAGCCCTCGCGAGAGAGGCGCAGGCTGTAGGTGCCCGGCTGGAGCTTAAGCGTCTGAGGGGTCATCCCCTTGTGGCGATTGTCGAGGTAGATGTCGGACTGAGGGCTTGAGGCCACCTCTAGGATCGCGCCTTGGGAAGCAGCAACCACAGTTGAGGTTTGAGTGGTTGAATCCTGCTGCTTCTTAAGCCGCTTGAGCTTGACACGGGCGACCGGTACGAGCTTGCTTTCAGGATAAGCCGCGATAAACCCCTCAAATTCTTCGGGGTCGTTGGAGTCCCGGATTAGCTCCCACATTTCCTCATCAGGATTGTACTTGCTGGGGGCAGCTGGGACGGTGGCAGTGGCTGGAGGGGGGGACTCAGAATTATCTTCAGTGGATTCGATGGGGGGCACGAAATAGAAATCGCCGTCAATGGAGAAGTTTAACCAAGGCACTTGCGGTATTTTTTGTCTGGCGGTACGACGTTTGACCCCAGCACGAACACGACTGAAGACCTTTACAACCTCAAGTCCAGGGGTAAGCAGATGTTCCTTGAGTTCCGCCACATAGGGGCTGTTCTCTCCTTCACCATCGTAGGCGACCGTGCCCGGGGCGGTGGCGAACGCGATCAAACTGCCTTCCGGAGGACGGCTAGGTTCCGCCAAACCCAAGCTTGCAGACCTGAAACTCCGAAACGTGGGGTTGCTCCGGCAGGCGTCAACGATGACGATGTTGACCCTTCCTTCTGTTCCCCCTTCCATCTCCCTCAGCAGACGCTCGGCGTTGAGCGCCTCGAACTCGATGTCGTCCTCCCGGTAAATGTCAGCATCAACGGGGATCAGCCAGTTGCGTCCTTGAAACTGGTTCCCATGCCCGGAAAAGTAGAAAAGTGCCGCGTCCGATTCGCGCAGTTTTTTCCCGAACTCCCTGATCGCATTCACCAACTCACGCTTGTCCGCGTTTTCCAGCAACGTCACTTGAAACCCAGCCTGCGTGAGTAAATCTCGCATCAAGCGGGCATCGTTGACGGGATTCCTCAGCGGCGAGTCCTTGTAGGCTGAGTTGCCCACGACCAGTGCGACCCGGTTGAGTCCGGTCCGGGCAATGCCCTTGTCGGCGCCAAAGGCAGGGAGCGTGATCAGCAGGATGGCAAGTGCAAGCAGTGTATGTCTCAACGGGCCTCTTTGATGAAGCGTGGAAGAGGGTTGCGGCAAGAGTATTCCACAAAATGAGGCGGGAGGCAAGGGGGCTTGGGCAGACAAGACCTGTTCCCCAGCACTTTTCTCCTAAAGCCGGATCGCCAAATAGGCTTCGGCTTCAGGGGGTGTCGGGGGGGGGGGCAGGCGCTCCCTCTTCCACTTGCTTTTTCCCCACAGTCCACCTAGGTTGGCTCAAAGCACACCCCGAAACCATAGCATTGGTTGGACCCCCGTCAGAAAAACCAGCCAGCTGGCAAGGAGACACCAGTAATGAATGGGTGGAAAGCGTAGCGAAAATCCAGCAATTGGTGATCGCTCGCAATTCGATCTGCAAGACAAGATCATGGACACGGTTACTAAAGAAATCCTCGGAAAACTACCCCGGCTCATCAGTCATCGCCCCTTGGAATGGGCAATAAAGAGCCCAGCCCGTCCGGCGATCATTGAAGACAAAGTGACTTGGACCTACAAGGATCTGGCCGCCGCCGTGGATGAGGCAAAGTCCTTACTCTTGGGCCTTGGCGTCAGGCCCGGTGATCGGGTTTTGCTGATAAACGAAAATTGCCGTGCCGTTGTGGCCCTGCTCTTGGCCTGTAGCGAACTCGAGGCCTGTACGGTCAGTGTGAATGCCCGTCTCTCGGCTTCGGAAATAGACAAAATCCGGGCCCACTGCCAACCGCGTCGCACCTTGTACACCGCGGAGGTCTCCCCAGATGCCATTGCCCATGGGGAACGCCATGAGGCTGAAATCCGCGAGATCAGCATGCTCGGCAGACTGTGTATAGGAATGGTCGGCGACGTCCAAGAAGAACCGGTGTTTAGGGAGAGTGAGAAGCAAGTCGCGGCGATGATCTACACCACTGGCACCACCGGCAACCCGAAAGGGGTCATGCTCAGCCACCGAAACCTGTTGTTCATCTCTGAAGCAACCAAGGACGTGCGGGGTTTCACACCTGATGACTACGTCTACCTGACCCTGCCCCTTTCGCATATTTTCGGGCTGTCATCTAGTTTGCTATCTTCACTTTATGCCGGTGCGTCTCTACATTTGGTTCCAAGGTTCGATGCGGCGCATCTGTTTAAAACCCTGCCCAAGGGCATCTCGGTTTTCCAAGGGGTTCCAGTCATGCATTCCAGCCTCCTGGAATATGCGGAGACCAATAGGGTGGAGATCGATGCGCCACGTTTGAGGTACTTGTCCTCCGGAGGCGCACCCTTGGACATGGACCTCAAGACGCGAGTGGAAGGCACCCTCGGTCTGCCGCTCAACAACGGCTACGGCCTGTCGGAAACCTCTCCGACCATAGCCGTACCGCCTCACGACAAACCACGCCAGGATGGGACCATCGGTAACGCAATTCCCGGAGTGCAGACACGCTTCGTCGACCCCACGACCGGCAGGGACGTTCCTGAAGGCGAGGTCGGTGAGCTTTGGATTCAAAGCCCAAGCGTTATGTTGGGCTACTATAAAAACCCCGAAGCCACGGCGGCAGTTATCAACAAAGACGGCTGGTTCAACACCGGCGATCTGGCTCGCATTGAAGAAGACGGTGCCATCTTCATCGTCGGGCGCTCCAAAGAATTAATCATCCGCTCTGGCTTCAACGTCTACCCGCCCGAACTGGAAGGCCTCATCAACAGCCACCCCGACGTTCACCACAGCGCCGTGGTCATGCGCAAGGTTCCTGACAACGAAGAGGTAGTCGCCTTCGTTCAACCAGTCCGGGGAAAGAAGATTGACGTGGAGTTTTTCAAGCACTGGTTGGGTGAGCGTGTCGCTCCTTATAAAAAACCCTCGCACCTGATCATAATGGCTCAACTTCCCTCTTCCCCTTCAGGCAAACCTCTCAAGCATAAACTGGTCGAGATTGCCAAGCAGTTAAATCAGGGAAAAAGATAAGTGGAAAATGGGTCAGTTAATTTTTGGTAAGATGATCTTGGCGGGCGATACGACCCGGGTCTGCGACAGAGGAATAATGAGTTATCCGGTCGCTAAATCACAGACGGTATTACCGGGCGAGTGACAAGGCCCGGACAAGCAGGGTTTCGATGTCACTGACTGTAGCAGGGACAGGATTGGTGGTCGCTGCTGCATCGGCATGGGCCTTCTGTGCAATCTCGCCAATCTGATCCTCGCGAACATTGAGCGCAGCGAGGTCACTCGGAATAGCCAGTTCATCCAATAGCGATACGACTCCGTCGTAGAGATGATCGAAGTCATGTGTCTTAAGGCCCATGGACTGGCAGATTAAGGTTGTTTTAGCACCCAGACCCTTTTCGTTGTATTTAAGGACCAACGGCAACAGCACCGCATTGGTCAATCCATGATGCGTGTCACAGACAGCACCGACCATGTGACTCATGGCATGAACAAGCCCCAGGCCTTTCAAAAAAGAGATGCCGGCCAGGCAGGATGAGACTAGCATGGCCCCCCGGGCTTCCAGATCGTCTCCTTTTTTTGCAACAACGGGCAAGTGTCGGGATATCATTCGTATCGCTTCCAGAGCCAACCCATCGCAGAGTGGGTGCCATTGAGGGACAGACAAAGCCTCGATGGCATGAACCAAGGCATCACACCCGGTCCATACAGTGAGAGTTTTAGGCAGCCCTAGAGTCAATTCGGGATCAAGAATTGCGGCGACCGGTTTCTGATCCGTGTGCCAGACACATCTCTTTATGCGTCTTTTTGTGTCTGTCACCATTGCTGTGCTTTCTGTTTCTGCGCCTGTGCCTGCGGTCGTTGGTACACAGATCAGTGCAGGAAAGTTTGCGGGGCCACCCAAGTCCGGTGCGGGTTTGTCGTAGTCGAAATCCCAAAGATCACATTGATAATTGGCTATCAAACTGATTGCCTTGCCTGCGTCCATCCCGCTGCCACCCCCAATGGCAATCACGGCATCATGGCCTCCTTCGAGGAAGGCCTCCCGCCCGGCGATAATATTCTGATCCGTGGGATTTGGTGCCACCTGACAAAAAATCACCCCTTCATAGCCACTGTCAGATACTGATTCTAGTGCTTGAGCAATGGGTGGTAGATCACGACTGCCTTGGTCAGTCACAATCAACGGTGCCTTGACACCATTTTCCAAACACACTGCCCCCAATTCCTGAATTCGGCCCGGGCCATACCGGATTGGAATTGGAAATGTCCAGTTCGCTGTGTTCAGGAATTCAGACACATCGTTATCCGAGTTAGGGTGTCCTAGTTCTGTGATGCGGCAAGGGCCAGCTTTGACCTTCCCCAGTTAAGTGGTTCAGTTTGAAGGATAGTTTATCATAATGCGTTGATCCGCTTGCGTCAATGATAGAGAAGCGGGACGTTCCCAGTTCAAAGCCCGGCAAGGCCTCACCGTGTTGTGGTGGAGCCTCTATCGTTCAATGAGTGTCTTCGCCTCCGTAAAACGGGACAGGAGGCAAGAATTCCGGCGGTTTCGTGATAACCCGAAGCATGACCTGCTGCGCTGGCGCACAGAAAAAATCCGCCAGCAGACCGGAGTTGCTGATCCTGCACCGCAAGCGTCTGGGGTTCCCTGATCCCGCTGGCCGATCACCTCCGCGAACTCCGGGAGGTGCATCAAGATTTGGCGATGACCGGTTTGTGATTTTCGTTAGCCTTGGGCCAGACTTATTCCGCTACCAGTGGCAGGACTGTGGCCGCGAAGCGCTCTACCGCGGTCAATGATTCTTCGATCGTTGAGCGTACGAAATTGAAGAGCAGATGGCTGACGCCGCAGGCCCGTAAATCGCGGATGTCCTGGGCGACCTGTTCGTCATTACCGGTGAACAGGTGGCGCTGGCCGGTATCGATGTTGAGTGTCTGTCCCTCCACGTACCAGTTTGCCCAGTACGCAAGGTCGATCGTCGCCGGATCGCGATTGATTTTTTCCGCCTGGCCGCGCAAACGACCGAGCGCCTCCTGGTAGCGTTCGATGGTATTGAGCGGGAACTGCGGATTGGAGCCGATCGGATACCAGGCATCTCCCAGTGCCGCGGTGCGTCGCAGCGCAGCAGGGCTTTCTCCACCGATCCACAACGGCGGATGTGGTTTCTGCACCGGTTTGGGAAGAAAACTGACCTCAGCAATCTTTGCATAGTCGCCACTGAACTCAGGATTTTCCTCGATCCAAAGCGCTTTGAAGATGCGCAGGTATTCGTTGGTGACCTTGCCGCGTTCGGCAAATGGCGGAATGCCGCCGATCGCCCTGAATTCCTCGTCCATCCATCCTGTGCCGCAACCGACGATTACCCGTCCTTGTGACAAGACGTCTATGGTCGCCAATGCTTTTGCGGTGAATACAGGATTGCGATGTGGTACCACCATGACCGACGTCAGCAGCCGTATCTTCTGGGTCGCAGCCGCGAGAAACGACATCAGTACAAGTTGTTCCATGCAGTCGCCGTCGGACGCGCCCACCATTTTGCGTTCAATGTTATACGGATACGGCGAGGCGATTGTCCGCGGGATGATGATGTGGTCGGGAACCGCGATGTAGCTGAATCCGAGCTTCTCACCAAGCTGCGACAATGCAATGATGTTATCGGGCGAAGCAAGTGGACCGCGTGGGGGAATGTTGAAACCGAAATCCATGGTGTGTCCTCGTTTAAGACAGGGTTGATTCAGAGCGCGCCTCAGCGGCCACCGCCGGCTTGGCACCAGCTGCTC
Source organism: uncultured Pseudomonadota bacterium (assembly GCA_964597275.1). Classification (GTDB taxonomy): domain Bacteria; phylum SAR324; class SAR324; order SAR324; family NAC60-12; genus UBA8110. The sequence continues at coordinate 42,998 of CAZQXS010000017.1, forward strand.
TTGCTTTGCGCCCGGCGCGCGTCAGTGCCACCGGAGTTGTACGCCTTTTGGGCATTGAAAAAATCCGGGGGTCTGCCGTCCTCCTGCAGTCACGAAGGTGCTGTTCCCGTAAGTAAATCCTGGGAGAGCTTGTGATGTTCCAGGGTAACTTGCTTTATCCCAAATGGTTCCGTATGTAGAAGTAGGGATGATTCCTTGTCCTCCTACCATAACGTTGAGTCCATTTCCATAAGTGATCCTATGCAAGGTGTTGGTAGTTCCAGCATGCCTTGAAAGCTAAGAAGGCCAAGAGTTTCCGTCCTTTGACGCAAGTATGGTTCCTGTGTCACTCACTACAAAAAATTAGATTCTTCTGCAGTCAATTGATTGATTGCAATCAGCCTGTTCAATAACTATTGAGTTTCATTCAATTTTTGTTGAAGAGCCTGAAAGTTCTCATTCATCTTTTGGGGAAAATGAGTTAGGCGTTCGTGAAACCTCCGGGAGAGTTCCATCAATCCTTCAGGAGGTTCTTATTGGACCCCAGCATAAAATAACCCTTGTAATCC